>DASXHD010000015.1:0-9866 GCA_036488725.1 Polyangiaceae bacterium
GGGCTGAGGAGCTCCGGCTTACTGATGCCCAACGCGGCCCGGATCTGTTCCGCGCGCAAACCGCCAAGGTGCTTCTGGAGCAGCGCGACGATCGCGCCTGTCACCTTCGCGATGTCGGCGCCGGATCGGCGATGGCGGCGACGGCCTCGATTCGGCGACGCTGCCCGCACCGGCCCTGCCCCGCGATGGGCCAACGCGGTTCCATAGCGCGAACGCGTCACACCCGCGATGTCGTTGAGCGACGCATGTTGAATCGCAGCGACGGCGGCTTCAGCGAAATCGGCGGCAAGCTTCTCGAGCACGGTTCTGAGGTTGGCCATGCTGCACGCGTATTCAATTCCACTTCCGACTTCAACGTCTTTGTCTGCCGTCATAAATAGATTCGCGGTTGACCGCTGTGTGTACGTAGTGAGCGTCGTTTCCAGTCCGAGTTCTTCGCGTCGAACCCCGCACCCGCTCATCCGTGATCCTTGACAACGGAGCTGCAGCCCGCACGCTGGCCGAGTGAACTCCGCCCTCTTCGCGCAGCTTCAGGCCTTTCTCGCAGTCGCGCGCACCAGACCCGATCGGCGGTACCGCACGATCGCGTACGTTTCGGCCACCGAGCTCTGGGCGGTCATGGCGAACGGCCAGGGAAACGTGGGCGGTGTCGCTTTCCAACGCCAGCAGCTCACGTTGTGGCAATGAACCCAGAACGCTTCCTCATTCCGATCGTGCTCTCTTTCGCCACGCTGACAATCGCGCGCTGTTCGACAAACGTCGCTTCCGACGGAGACGCCAGCCCGTGCCCGGACGCGGCGGAGTTCTCGTGCGCGTCGGTATCGCCTGATGCGGCAGCATGCATCGGGCCGCCGCCGCCGTGTACGAGCTGCGATCCGACCTTGAACTACCCAGTCAATTGCTCCGCGACGTTTCCGATAGGCGTGGGGACGCCGTCTTGCGCGGCGCGGACCTGCTATTGCTATGCGCCGACGGTTTGGACATGCCCAGAGTGACCTAGGGAAAACGAGCCGCATACGGCCATCCGCCCCGTTACCTCCGCGTGTCGAGCACGCGGACGGCGCCCCATGCCAGAACGACGATGGCGTCGACGTTTTCGCGCGCCCCATGATGCACGCTCCGTAATCGGCGACGCTACTCGTCGCGCGGCCGGTGTGGACGAATCACGACCGGCGCACCGCGGTGGTTCCAGCGCGGTTCGATCTGCTGCCAGGGACGCAGTGACGAGTTTCGCCCGTACGGCTGGTGTCTCCAGTGCCCGCGCGTAAGCCAGCTCATCGCGGGCGTCTTGCGGCGCTCGCCGGAGATGAAATCCGAAATGGCCTCGCCGCAGTCGACCGTGACGGCGCGCACGACACGGTTGATGTTCGTTGCCTTGCCGTCGCCGTCAGCGGCCTCGCCTTTTTTATCCGATCAAGCGTTCGCGGAGTTCTCCGAGCGAGGTTGCTGCGATGTAGATGGGTTCCAGGTTCGGGTCGCAGACGACGTACGCGATGCGCCCGTCCGAATCGTGCATCTTCACGGCGAGAAGGTCGTCCGCGATTTTCCGCGCCACGATTTTCGTGCCCGATGCTGTTTGCGAAACGTCGAAACCGCAGTTCCGTTCGGCGTCCGATAGTTCGAGCAAGGGCACGTATTTCGGCATGCGCGTTAGCCCGCGTCTTTCCGTGCGCGCCCGACAAGGTTGTATTTGGCGGTACAGTCCCCAGTAGTGCCGGAGCGCCGTTTCGGCTCCACGGGCGGAAGCGCGGTCCACGCCCACGCCGGAGGCCGAACCGTGGCTTTCTCGTCAGCCTCTGACATCGCGACGGTTGCTACGGTCGTTCGTCGCGGAGCGTAAGACCGATCGACGGAATTCACGGTGCTCAGCAGGCAAGAAGGGCGGCGACCCGGCCGTCCCGCGACCGACCACACGCCCCGCGCGGGCGACGGTGATCGCGCACGTGCTGGAATTCGGCATCTTGGGTTGCGTACGCGACTCTCTGTCCGCGAAGCAATTGTCGTGACGTCGCGACAATCGCGAGCATCGCCGCCTCGGCGACAACGGCGTCACCCGCACCCAGTGGGGTGTCACCAGGATCCCGAACACATCGGCGACGCACGCGAACAGCTTCGCGAGTGATACCCCGTTGTTCGGTCGCGCGTCAGCGCCACGCTACAAAGGTATTTGCACTCGTGTCGGCTGCAGCACCCGTCAGTCAATCGTCCTCGCGTCGCCGGTCATTCTTGTTTACAACGACTTCCTCGCTCACCGCCGGGGGGGATCGCCTCCGGCGCAGGCGAATGGGCTCCGGTTCTTTCGGCGGCTCGGCTCGGTCTACGCGCCGGACTCGCACGGTGGGTCGCTTGTGGGGCTCGCTCATCCTCACGACACTTCTCCCCGCCAGCCTCTCATCTGTTTACACGTTTCAGGGCGCGAATGTGCTCGCCGGGCGAAACCGCATGCGACGCGTGGGGTGCGCGCCTTGCTTCGTGATGCCTTGGAGGTTCACCGCGTCGTCGACTTTCTCGACGAGGTGATGGTCGAGGCTACGGTGCGGTTCTCAGAACGAACGAACCGCGCCCGGCCGTTTTCTCCGGCGGCGTGAGCGTGCTCGCCTGGCCGTAGCCGTCTCGCGATCAACTTCAGCTGTTGCCCTACGCCGCGCGCGCCAAAGCAGACGGCTTGAACTGAGTACGCCGCCGAGTCTCATGTGCAGCGCCCAGACAGTCCGAGTGCGACGAACCGTCGTCGCGGCCTACAGCGCAACTCGTCCGTCGTTGCTTGCAAGGCCGCGACGGCTTCTTCGCCGGACGCGACGCCGGGCCGTGATTCCCAGAGCTCGCGGCGGTGTCTGCTCACGCGCATGGACGATCTCGCGTCACACAGTGTCGTCGCACTCGCTTCGGGCGGGTCGCGCGCTGACGCTCGTGGGGAGAGTTCCTGTTCGGCCCGATTGAAACGCACTTCTCACGTCGGCGCGAAACGGCTTAGTCCGAGCCCTATCCCTTCAGTGATATACTCGGCTAGTGGCAACTGCGGGCAGCGACGATGACGCGGAGCTCGCGCACGAAAACGCCGAGTTCTTCGAGATGTCGCTCGATCATCTCTGCGTCGCCGGCTTCGATGGATACTGGAAGCGACTGAACCCGTCGTGGACGCGAACGCTCGGCTGGACTGCCGAAGAGCTCATGTCGCGGCCTCTCATCGACTTCGTTCACCCAGACGACCGAGCCGAAACGCTCGCGGCGCGCGAAGCGCTGACGCACGGGCAGCCGCTGTTGGGGCTCGCGAATCGCTACCGCTGCAAAGACGGTACGTACCGCTGGTTCGAGTGGCGGTCGATCTCTCACGTGGACCGTGGACTCGTATACGCCACCGCGCGTGACGTCACCGCCCTTCGCGAGATGCAGCAGCAGCTCATCTTGGCCGACCGCATGGCATCGGTGGGTATGCTCGCCGCTGGCGTCGCACACGAGATCAACAATCCCCTCGCGTACGTCATCGCGAACCTTGACATGCTGGTCGAAGAGATTCGGCCGCTCGATGCCGGCCCCTTCTCGGCGCACGTCACCGATTGGATTCAGCTCTTGCGCGAGTCACGTCAGGGAGCCGAGCGGATCCGCAAAATCGTGCGCGAGCTGAAAACTTTCTCGCGCGCCGAGGCCGAGCGGCGCTCCGTCATCGACGTGCAGCCGGTGATCGAGCTCTCGATCAACATGGCATTCAACGAGGTCCGTCATCGCGCGCGTCTCGTCAAAGACTACGGCGCTACGCCCGCGGTGGAAGCCGACGATTCGCGCCTCGGCCAGGTCTTCATCAATCTTCTCGTCAATGCCGCGCAGGCGATCCCCGAAGGGGACGTCGAAGGCAACGAGGTACGCATCGTTACGGGAACGGACGAAGTAGGAAACGCGCTCATCGAGATTCGCGACACTGGGCCCGGTATCCCGGAGGGCGTCGTCGCGCGCATCTTCGACCCGTTCTTTACGACGAAGCCGGTCGGCCTGGGCACCGGGCTGGGGCTGTCGATATGCCACAGCATCGTGACGAGCATGGGCGGGACTATCACTGCGGAGAACGGGCCTCTGCGCGGCGCGGTGTTTCGAGTCATCTTGCCGGCGACTCGGCGAAACGCGACGACGTCCTCGCTGGAGCCCCCGATGCAGGCGGCGCGAACAAGACGCGCGCGCGTGCTCATCATCGACGACGAGCGGTCCGTCGGCGACAGCATGCAACGGGCTCTCCGAGAACATGACGTGACGACGACGACGAGCGCGCGCGAAGCGCTCGAGCTGATCCCGACACGCGGTCCGTTCGATGTCATCTTTTCGGACTTGATGATGCCGGAGATGAGCGGCGTCGACCTCTACGAAGAACTCGCCAAGCGCGATCCGGGCGCGGCCGACCGCATGGTGTTCATGACCGGCGGCGCCTTCACGCCGGGCACGCACCAACTGCTCGATCGAATCGCCAACGAGCGCATCGAAAAGCCCTTCGACGTGCGGAAGGTTCGCGACATCGTCGACAGGCTGGCAAAGCGGTCGTAGTCGTCGGCGAAGTCCCAACCACGTGAGCGAACGCGTCCTCCGTATAGTAGCTTCGTAGAAAGGCCATGAAGACGACCGATCGCGAGCGGGTGGATCCAGCGCTGCTCGCCGTGATCGGCAATCCAGGCGCGCCGCGGAGTGGGCCGAAGCCGCCGGAGGTGCCCGCGTCGGTGCCGGGTCTGCGCAGTCCCGTCTCGGGGCTCTTCATGCTCTACGAGATGAGCCGCCGCGGCATCGCGTATCCGGCGGAAATGCGCGCGCGGTTCGGCGACGTGTATCGCGTACCGGTCATCGGTCGCACGCTCGTCTTCGTCTGGGACGCGGACGAGATCCAGAGAATCTTCAAGAACGAGGACGGCGCGTGGTCGGCGGCGCTCGGGTGGGATGCACTCATGTTCGCGAAGCTCGACCCGCGCGCCGACAACGCGGGCTCGCTCCTGTCGCTCGACTTCGACGAGCACCGCGTCGCGCGCAAGCTCGTGCAACCGGCGTTCACGCTCAAGGCGATCGACGCATATATTCGCGTCGCGCATCGTCACGTCGAAGAGGACGTCGCGCGTTTCCTGGAGCGCGGTGAGGTGGCGTTCAAGCGCGAAGTGCGATCGCTGCTCGCGAAGGTGGCGACGGAAATCTTCACGGGACTTCGCGATCCGCGAGAGGTCGCGCTCGTCGACGCCGCGCTCGCGGACTTCTGGCGTGGGATGATGCCGCTCGCGCGCAACCCGTGGATCAGCCCGACGTTCCGGCGCGCGCGCGCGGGCCTCATGACGCTCATTCGCACGTTCGTCGAGCTCGCGCCCGAGCGCCGCGCGCGGCCAGGCGAGGACGTCTTCAGTCGCATGTGTGCCGAGGCCCCCGCCGACGGCCGCAGCGACGAAGCCCTCGTTCGCGTCTTCGTCACGATCATGTTCGGCGCGTTCGACACGACGTCCGCCGCGATGGCGAGCATGGCGTATCTCCTCGCCAAGCACCCCGACTGGCAGGAGCGACTGCGCGCCGAAGCAAAGTCGATCGGCGCGAGCACGCCCGACGCGTCCGCGATGAAGAACATGAAGGAGCACGAGTGGGTCTGGAAGGAGACCCTGCGTCTCATGCCGGTGACGGGCTCGCTGCCGCGACGCACGCTGCGCGAGGTCGTCGTCGGCGGTCACACGCTCGCGGCCGGAACGCTCGTTTCGCAGTGGAGCGGCGGCATGGGGCACCATCCGCGCTAGTGGAAAGACCCGACGAAGCTCGACCCCGCGCTTCTCACCCGAGCGCGCCGAGGACAAACAGCACCCCGGCATCTACAACCCCTTCGGCGCCGGCGCGCACGCGTGCGTCGGAATGCAGCTCGCGAACGTCGAGATGAAGCTCTTCTGGCACCGTATGCTGACGTCATGCCGCTTCCGCCTCGCGCGCGACTACGAAGCGCGCCACACGTTCTCCCCGCTCGGCACCGTCTCGGGCGATGTCCGTCTCGGGCTGTCGCGTCTTGCCTGATCGCGATGTACCTCACGACGCCGTGGATCGCCCTCGCGTCGGCGCTGCTTCTCGCGTGCGCCGCGCCCGCGGCATCGACGCCGCTTCACGAGGTCCCGACGGATGGCGGACGTGCGGACGACCTCGCGTGGATCCGCGCCCTCGTGAAGGGGCTCGGGGACGGCACGCTGACGCGCGCGCGGGCCGTCAGCGCGCTCGGCGACGACGGCGGCGCCGATCCTACGCACGAGGGGGGACGCATCGTTCGGCCCCGCAACCGCACGATCGCGAGCGCGCTCGTGTATCCGCTGCCGCACATCGCGACGCCCGTCGCGATCGAGCTCGACTTCGCTCGGGGGGCCGAGCCTTCGCTCGATGCGATCGCGCGAAGCGTCGGCGAGCTTCGTCCGCTCCCACGCGCTCCGGACGATTTCTCGAGCGGCGAACGCCTCGCGCGCTACGTCGATCGCGACGACACGAAGATCACCGTGCGCGTCATCGCGGAGCTCGATCGCGAATCAAAGCGCGTCGCAAAGCTCTTCGTCGACGCCTCCCGACGCGAGTGAGCCGGTATAGTGCGTTCGAGCCGGGCGCCGGTATCGTCACGTACGGTGAAGCGCTCATCGTTCGAGAACGACACATCCGTGTGCGGCACCCAATGTTCGAGCAGTAGCCTCACACGCTCTCCGTCCCGCCGGGCGCGCCCGTCTTCACCGAAGGCGCCGCCGCGATACCGACTTGCCGACGCTCGAGCTCCGCGGACGTCTGTCGCTCTGACGCCGCTTCATGCAACGACGGACGCTCCGCCGTCACTTTCGAAGCGCGCACGTCCCCGTCGGCAAGGTCGCCGTTCACGTCAGCCACGGCGATTATCAGTCGCAATCGGGCGTGGACGTGAGCGAGAGCGGGGTCGCGAAGGTCACGCTCACGCTCCCGTGAATCCGGTAAATTGGCGCGCACCCATGACAAAGCTCTCTTCGGTGCTCGTGCTCGTAGGTGCATGCGGTTTTTCGCGACATGCTCCGGCTCCGGCGACGACGGCCGCGTCGACGACGGCCGCGCCCGCGCAATCGCTCGCCGATGCGGTGCGTCTCGTCTGCGATGCGACGACGCGCGCGTCGAACGACCCGGCCTTTCGTCAGGCTCAAGACCCCGCGGCGAAGGCGCCCATCCTCGGCCATCACCTGAAAGACGGCGTTACCAACGAGCGCGTGCTCGCGACGATCGACGCCTGGACGAACAAGACCAACGACGCGAAGCGCGCAGAGCTCGACGCGCTGACGAAAGAAGCAGGCCTGACGACCTGCTCGCTACGTCAGATCTGGGAGGCTAACTGATCGCGGCGATCACTGGCCCGACGTCGCCGCCGTGAAGACCGCGTCATACGGCGCGTGCGACGTGTGGCTCATAACGAAAGGACCGGCAAGCAGTGGGCGAATCTTCGCCCCAGCCAAGGTGTCAAAAGCTTTCGAAATGGCCCCGGTCCCAATCACGGATCGTCGACGAGCACTGCGACGACGCGGCGTTCCAGCGATCGACGACGGCGACCGCGTTCATGGACCCCATCTCGACAGCGCGGCGGGAATCGGCGCGGCGCCGACGCGTACCACGAGAACGTCGTCTTCTCGCGCTTCTGACTCACGGTTGCACGACGCCCTCGAGCGAGGAGTGAGCGCTCCAGCCTGCATTCGCCGCCTTTTGCCAAAGGTGCCATAGCGCTTTGTCCGTGCCGCGATAGAAGGCTTCGAGGCGTCCGTCGGAGTTGGCGAACGCTCCGATGTCGCTCGTGGACTTCCCGCCGAGGGACGCCCAGCCCGCCCATGCGCCACCAGCGCTCTTTTGATAGTCGTGCCAAATTCCGTCGTCCGTGCCGCGCGCGAAGATCTCGAGGCGACCGTCTTCGTCTTGTGTCGTCGTGATGTCGCTCGTGATGTCGCCGCCGAGATCGTCCCACGCGGACCAGGCCGCATTCGGCTGCTTCTGCCACATGTGATAGACGTGCGCGTTCGTGCCGCGAACGAAGAGCTCAAGTCGGCCGTCGGCGTTGCGCGTGATCGCGAGGCTCGGGTCGACGTAGCCGCCGAGCGACGCGTGACCGCTCCAGCCCCCGCCGGGCGATTTTTGGAATACGTGCCACACGGCGAAATCGGTGCCGCGATAGAAAGCTTCGAGACGGCCGTCCTCGTTCGTGCCGACGACGATGTCGCTCGTCAAGTCGCCGCCGAGCCCGTCCCATCCGGAGTAGCTGCCGCCCGCTGTCTTTTGCCAAAGGTGGGCGAGCGCGTTCTTGTCGTCGCGCGCGAAGACTTCTAGACGTCCGTCGGCGTTGCGCGCGACCGTGATGTTCGCTTGCCCGAGCGTCCCGCCGAGGCCGCCGTGACCGGTCCACTGGCTCCCGCCCGCGCTGGTCTGCGACAAATGCCAGAGGGCGCCGTCAGTCCCGCGATAGAAGACCTCAAGCCGACCGTCGGCGTTCTCGGCGACGACGGGATCCGCGGTTAGTTTACCGCCGAGGTCCGACCACGCGTCCCATCCACCGCCCGGCGATGTCTGCACGCGATGCCAAAGCGAGTCGTCGCCACCGCGGGCGAACACTTCGAGTCGGCCGTCTGCGTTGCGCGCGACGACGGGGCCGGTCGTCTCGAGACCGAAATCGCTGCCGCCGCCGGTGTAGCCCCACTGGCCGAAGTCGGCCGCGACCGCTTGATCCTTGTCGCAGCACGCGCCTGCGTTGCCAACGCTGATGTCGTTCTGCACTTGCCGAAGCTGCGCGCGCCCATCCCAATTGCCATAAGACCACGCGTAAGTCTGCCAGGCGTATTTGATTTTCCCGGCGTTGAAGAGCCGATTGACGACGTAATAACCCGCGTAGACGCCGGTCCGATCGCGGCCGAGCACCGATGCGACGCCATCGAAATACGAATTGAGCGCGCCTTGCTCGCCTGAGCTCGCATCGAAATCGACGGCGAAATAAATCGGGCGGCCGGAGGGCATGCCCGCGCTCTTCGCGCGGCTCTCGGCGGCTTTCGCGTCCGACACGCCTTGCGAATAACCGCCGAGCGCGGCCTGCGCCGTCGCTTCCCACACGACGACCACGTCGATGCCCGCGTTCTTCAGATCGTGCGCCTCGCTCGCCGTAATGTCCTTGCTGTTGTCGTAGCTGAGGTAACGCGCGGCGAACGTGTAGCCGTCGGCCTTCATCGACGAAATCGACGGATGCGTCCACGCGTAGTCGATGCCCTTGCGCGTCCCGAGCTCGCTCACGGATTGATCGACGGCTTCGTCGCCACCGCTACACGCCGCAGCGAGCACGAAGAGCGCCAAACCGAGAACGTGTGTTTTCCTCATGCTCGCTGCCTGAGCAAAGCCAATGCCGAGCGTCCGAGCTGCAAAACCCGCGAAAGTACGGCGTCCGGGAGCGGCTCGCGCGCGAGTCACTGGAGGTCGCAAAGATCCATCGTTCGCGTTCGCGAGCACGCGCGGCGGTTCGCGCGGCAAGTGCGTCGTAAGCTCGCGCGCGGCAATCGGTCGGCGCGATGCTGGCGTCGCTCCTCGCTTGGGCCGAACGCCCTGCGCATATCGCGCTTACGAGCCGTCGGAGCGTTCGTCCCATTCGCGCTCGTCGCTTTTGGCCCGCGCGTCGCCGACCACTGCGAGCCTGACGCCGACAGCTACGACGGCGGCCCAGTCTCGGCGCTCGCCTTCGAAAGGTGCAACTCGCTCGCTCGGTGAGTGCACGTCGTCCAAACGATCGCTGTGCTAGAAGGAAGATGGAGACCGGTATGGCGAAGCGCGTGTTGATTCTCGGATTACGATCGGATTTCATCGAGGAGTTCCAGCGGGCATTGGATGGACTAGGGGCACAGGTCGTCGCG
>DASXHD010000045.1:0-97939 GCA_036488725.1 Polyangiaceae bacterium
GCCGCTCGCGCATCTCGAGATGGCGACGCTCCTCCTCGCGACGAAGGAGCACATGGGCGCCGCGGCGCACGCGAGACGAGCGCTCGAGCTCGATCCGGCCGCGGCGCGCGCGCACGTGCTCCTCGCCGAAGCGCTGCTCGAAAGCGGCGACCGCGAAGAGGCCTTGGCCGAGCTCGAACGCGCGCAGCCGTACTCCCCAAACGACGCGCGCGCGCAGTCACTCCGCGAGCGTCTGGCGGAGAGCGAGCCGAAGCGGCGATCCAGCTGGATCGACCGCCTCCTCAAGCGCTGACGGTCAACCGCGCGCGCCGAAGATCGCGGTGCCCACGCGTACGATCGTCGCGCCGGCGGCGATCGCGATTTCGAAATCGTTCGTCATGCCCATCGAGAGCTCCGGGAGACGCGCGACGCCGCCGTGTTTTTCGCGCAGCGTGGCGAGTGTCTCGAAAACGCTTCGCGCGGCGCCCTCGTCCGGCGGAGGCATCGTCATGAGGCCGCGCAGCGTGAGGCGCGCATCGGCGGAGATGGCGTCGAGCAACGCGCCGAGATCGGCGGGCGACGCGCCGTGCTTGCTCGCCTCGTCGCTGAGCTTCACCTCGACGAGCACGGCGAGCGGCGCGCGACCGACCGCGGCGGCCCGCTTTCCGAGCTCGGCGGCGAGCTCCCGCGAGTGCACCGCGTGAACGACGTGCGCGACCCGCGCGACGACCTTCGCTTTGTTGCTCTGCAAGTGCCCGATGAAATGCCACGCGACGCCCTCGAGGTCCGAGAGCGCGGCGGCTTTGGTCTCGAGCTCTTGCGCGTAGCTCTCGCCGAACGCGCGCTGCCCCGCGGCATACGCCTCGCGGATCGCTTCGGGCGCGTGCGTCTTCGAAACCGCGACGAGCTTCACGCTCGACGGATCGCGGCCCGCGGCCTTGGCCGCCGCGTCGATGCGCGCACGCACGTCGGCGAGCGCCGCCGCGATCGTCATCGCCGCACCTTCGCGTGGATCACCATCACGTCGCTCTGCGACTCGAACGGCCCGCGCCGGAAATCGCCGTAAAAATGCTCGATCGCGAAGCCGTTGTAGTGGAGCAGCGCTTCCCACTCGCGCGGGAAAAATTGTCGATGCGCGAGCGGGACGGCGAACGAGTCGCGCGGCGTTGCGATCGGCGTCATCTCCATCGTGACGAACAAGATCTGCCGCGCGCGGTCGTAATCGAAGTGCTCCTTGTATCGAACGACCCCCGCGCTCGGGTGACGAAACCGTGGCGCGTGGTGCGCGCGCATCGGGTCGCGCGCGAGATCCTCGGGCATCGGCATCGAGAGGTCCATGACGAAGCGACCGCGCGGCGCGAGGTGCTCACGCACGCGCGCGAGGAAACGCTCGACGTCGTCGCGAACGTAGAGATGCAAGAGCACGTTGAACGGCGCGACCACGAGCGGGAAACGGCGTCCGAGCTTCGTCTTGCGCATGTCGCCGAAACGCGCGGTGACGCGCGCACGCACTTCGGGCGGCTCCTCCTTCAACCGCTCCGCGAGATCGCGCAGCATCGGCCGCGCGTGATCGACGCCGACGACGGTCGCGCCCGCACGCGCCATCGGAATCGCGACGCGGCCCGAGCCGATGCCGTACTCGAGGATCGGGCCGCCCGAGCGACGCGCCAAATCCGTGTAATATGCAACATCCTCCACGCGCCGCGCGTAAGTCTGCGCGTAGTACGCGGGGTCTTCGAAATGGGCGAGCGCGCCGACGCGCAGCTCGTGGTCTCGCTTCAAAGCGCGGCGAGGCGATGCTGCGCTTCAATCCATTCCATCACGACGTCGTTGCTGGCGCGGTCGTAATGGACGTGGCCGGCAGCGATCTCGCGGAGCGCGGTGACGGCGGCCTTGTTTTTGGAGTGAACGAGCGGCTGGCCGCCCTTCATGAGCTGACGAGTGCGATGCGCCGCAAGGATGACCAGGGCGAAACGATTCTCTTCACGCTCGAGACAGTCTTCGACGGTGACGCGGGCCATGGGGGCGAATCGAGTAGCACCGCGTCACGCGTTAAGCAAGGCAGGTGCCAGGGCGTCAGGGGGCGAGGTTCGCGAGGTGCGCGAAATCGTTGTACGTGAGGACCATCGACTCGCCGTCGTCGTCGTAGACGACGGTCGTGAGCGCGGTGTTTTGCATGCCGGCGAGCTGCGCGCTCCACTGCGGAGGCAGGCCCAAAATCGAGCAGGTGACCGACCGAAGCGCGGCGCCGTGCGAGACGACGAGCACGCGCCGGCCGCGATGCTCGTGCGCGATGCGGTCGAGCGTTGCCCGCACGCGGGTCGCGAGCGCGGCGTAAGTCTCGCCGCCGCCGCGCGGAACGTCGACGCCCGAGCGCCACGCGCCCCACTCTTCGGGAAATCTCACGGCGACTTCGTCGTGCGAAAGCCCGGTCCACGCGCCGACGTCGACCTCGCGGAGGCCCGCGTCGTGAACGACTTCGACCTTCACCGCGGCCGCGACGATCGCGGCCGTCTCGCGTGCGCGCTGGAGATCGGACGAAACGACGGCGTCGATCGACGGGGCGACGCGGACCGCGAGACGATCGGCCTGCGCGCGCCCGCGGGCGTTCAAGCCTCCGCCGTGCTGGCCTTGAAAGACCTTGTTCGAGTTGTCGTCGGTTTCGCCGTGACGCGCGAGGTGAAGAACTGTGGACACGTTCGGAGGGTCGTCAGACTACCGTGGCCTCCGCACGTCGGCTAATCATGCGGGGTCCGGAGGAGTGGCCGAGTGGTCTATGGCACCGGTTTTGAAAACCGGCGACCCTTTACGGGGTCCAAGAGTTCGAATCTCTTCTCCTCCGCCGAAAGGTTTCCCATGCGCCACCTTTTCTTCATCGTCTTTGCGCTCGGCGCTTGTGGCGGCATCACCGCACCGGACGCCGGCGTCGACGCCGCGGCGGACGTCGCGAGCTCGTGCTCTCCCGGAACGTGCAGGCTCAGCGCCGATTCGACCGGGCCGTGCCTTCCGCCGGGCGGGCCGATTGGCGAGCCGGATTCGGGGACGCTCTCCGGGTGTTGCTCGTGCGGTAGCGACGGCGTGTGCAGCTCCCCGTGCGTTTGCGCTTCGCCCGACACGCCCATCGCGACGCCGTCCGGCGATCGGCCGATCGCGTCGCTCGCGACCGGCGATCTCGTGCTGAGCGTCGACCACGGCGAGCTCGCCGCGGTGCCAATCGTCGCGACGCGGCGCGTGCCGGTCGAGCATCACCGCGTCATCGAGGTTCGGCTCGAGGACGGAGACGTCCTCCGCATCAGCGCGATGCATCCGACCGCGGACGGTCGCACGTTCGGCGATCTCCGCGAAGGCGACTATCTCGGCGATCGGCGCGTCGCGTCGGCACGCGTGGTTCCGTACGCGCACGACGCCACGTACGACATTCTTCCGGCGTCGGACAGCGAGACGTACTTCGCCGCCGGCGCGCTCATCGGCAGTACGCTCGCGCATCCGCGCGCGACCCAAGCGTGCTTCGCGCTCGGTCGATGACTATGGAGAGTGACGACGATGCTGCACTCCATCCGCACGCGGCCGGCCGAGCCGCCTTCGAACGAGCCGAGCGATCTTCTGCTCGCGTGTCACGCGCGGCTGCGGCACTTCTCGGAGCTCGCGGTCGCGCTCGCGCGACGCGGCGATCTGGACGTGGCGAGCATCGTCGACGGGAGCGAGCGGCTCCTCCGTTATTTCAGGCTCGCGCTGCCGCTGCACGAAGCCGATGAAGAAGAGAGTCTCGCGCCGGCTCTCATCGCGCACGCGACGCCCGAGCAAGTCGACGCGCTCGAGCGCATGCGCGCGGAGCACGTCGCGATCCACGACGTGCTCGCGGAGCTTTTTCCGCTGTGGGAGGCGACCGCCGCCGACGCGCGCGCGCCGCATCGCACGCGCGCGCTCCCGCACGCCGAAAGATTGTCGAGCGTGCTCCGCGATCACCTGGCGCTCGAAGAGAGCGTCGTCTTTCCGTCGATGCGCGCGCTCGCCGATTCGGAGCGCAAAGCGCTCGTCCTGGCGATGCGCGCGCGGCGCGACGGTCAGCCGCCGCACTCGGTCGAGCACTCCGTCGGGCAAGCGCTCCCGCACAAGCACGAGTAGTAGCTCGTGAACGCGCTCTGCCCGCTCGGGTACGTGCTGTAGCAATTGCTCGCGCAGGTCGTGTCGCCGGCGCAGCCTTCGACGCACGAGAGCAAGCTCTTGCACTCGCCGGTGCACTGCGCGTATGGCGAGGCGCACTCGCCGGTGTTGGCGCCCGCCTGACACGAGCCGCACGAGCCGCCGCCGGTCGTGCTCTGGCACGAGCCTTCGAGACAGCTGCCGCCGTTGCACGAGTTGCCGCACGAGCCGCAGTTGTCCGGGTCGCTCTTCGTGTCGACGCATTTGGCGCCGCACGAGGTTTGCGTCGACGTGCACGCTTGGAACGACATCGTCTCGGTCGACGTCGTCTCGAGATCGAGCCATGCGTGGCTTTGGATCGTTTGGCTGTCGAGCGAGCCGACGGTCTTCAAATCTTGGTGGCGATCGAGTCGCATGCGCTCGATCGAGAGCTGGAGCGCCTGCACTTTGTCCGTCATGACCGCGGTGAGAACGTCACGCGGGACGGTGAACGTGCCATCGCTGTCGTTGGCGAGGCAGCGCGCTTCACCGCCGGCGCCGGTCGCGAGGACGTAGACGCGATCGTTTCCGGGCAGCCAGCCGACGGTCAAATCCGAATCGCCGAAGACGTCGGAGAGGTTCAGCTTATCGAGCGACGGGTTCGCCTCGAGGAGCGTCGTCGCTTTGAACGACAAATCGAAGCTCGCGTAGCCCGCGCCGGTGGGACCTGCCGCGGTGACGTGGAGATCGGCGCCGGGGGCGTAGGGCGAGCCTTCGTCGCTCGTCTTCCAGCCGTACGGCGGATAAACGGCGATGGGCAGGTTTGCGCCGGAGATCGCGATCGCGCCGGCGTCGAACGTTTGAATCGGCGTGCAGCTCTGCGAGCCGTCCGAGCCCTTCGTGCATTTTTGATTTTCGCCGCACGAGAGCGTGCACGCAGGCACGCAAGCGGAGCTGCACGAATCGTCCCAGCCGCACGTCTCGCCGACTTTGCATCCGAGGTTCGTGCAGTCGGGCGCTTGCGTGAAGACGCAGGTGCCTTCGGTCTGCGTGCCGCACGCGCTGAGCACGGCGGTCGTATCCGGCACGAACGAAACGCTCACGCTGGGCGAAACGGTGCCCGAGCCGGGCGTGTGGGTCGCGCCGAGTGAGATGATGCCTTGCGCGCGCGGCGTGAGATCCGAGAGCGGATCGACCGTGCTCGAGTTGGCGGCGCAGGCGACGATGAACGCGACGAAGCCCGTCGCGGCAAGCTTTGAAAAGCGCATGTGGTGATGTCTCCGGCGCTGTGTACGCACCTCGGCCGGCGATCTTCCCTCACACCAAGAGCAGCGCGCCTTCCGCCGGCAAGCCCGTCGCTTCGGAGACCGCGCGCGCGTAGAGGCGAACTTGCGCTTCGTAGGCGGCTTTGGCTTCGTCGAGCTCGTGATCGGTTTTGAAGTCGACGATGATCCATTTCTCGCCGCGGCGAAACGCGAGGTCGAGAACGCCTTCGACGAGCGTGCCATCGGGCTCGCGGAGGACGATGGGCGACTCGCGGCGATGCTCGGCGCCGGCGGCTTCGCGAACGAGCGCGTGGCGGAGCGCGGCGACGGCAGCGGCGGCCGCGTGTTTTTGGTCGTTTTCGCTCGCGCCGAGCATGCGCGCTTGGACGTGCGCGGTCGCGGCGATGGCGGCGGCGTCGGCATCGAACGGGATCTCGGCGAGGATCGCGTGAACGAGAACGCCGAACGCTTTGCCGCGCGGACGACCGGCGCGCTCGGCGTCGGTGCGGTGATGCGCGACGGCGACGAGTGACGTCGGTCCGCCGAGCTTGCTCTTCGTCGTGACGATCTCCACGCGATGCGTCGGCTCGCCGCCGGACGCGAGCGCGGCCTCGCGCGACTTCTGCCACGCGTCGTGCTCGCGCTCGCTCTCGGCGTCGCGTCCTTCTTTTTCGTCGACCGCCAAGATGCGCTGCTGCCGAAGCCCGGCGGCTTGCTCGGCGCCGAGCTTGAGCGCGCGCGGGTCCCACCAGACGACCGTGTGCGTCCCGGCTTGCGGCAGGTGCGCGCCCGGTCGCACGGCGCTCCGCTTGTCGCGCTCGACTTTGCTCGGCCGCTCGAGCACCGAGTCGTCGCCGAACGTCGGACATCCCGGCGCGTCGTGCTGCGCGCGCCAATCCTCCGGCCGCGGATACACGGCAGGTCCCAGCGGCGCGAGCCACCATCCGGGGTCGATCCCTTCGTCGCCGATCGTCGGAACGACGAGCAAGTCACGCGCGCGCGTCGCGGCGACGTACGTGAGACGCACCGCTTCTTCTTCATCGTGACGAAGCACCATCTCGCGCCGCTCGAGGAGCTCGATCGGCGTCGCGCCTTCGAGCGTCGTGGCCCAAAGCTTTTTGTCCGGGTCGACGAAGCGCGACGGCTTGTTCGACGTGAGCGTGCACGAAGGATCGACGAGCACGACGACCGGGAACTCGAGCCCCTTGGCTTTGTGCACCGTCATGATGCGAACGCCCTCGGTGCCTTCCTCGACGACCGGCGCTTCGGCGCCGCCGCCGCGGTCCTCTTCTTCTTCGAGGTGATGCACGAACGCGCGGAAGCTCGTCGCGCCTGCGGCCTCGAAGCGGCGCGCGTCGTCGAGCAGGCGCAGCAAGTTGGCGAGCGCTTGCTCTCCCGTCGGCCAAATCGCGATGCCCGCGTGTGCGCGCGTCCGCTCGAGGAGCTCGCCGATCGAATTGGCGATCGATCTGCGGTTTCGTTTCTTGTGCAGGTCCCGGAGGATCGTGAGCGCGTCCCCAGCGGGCTTCGTGAGCTCGTCGAGATTTTCCGGAATGTGCGTCGGGCGAAGCGATTTGTGGCGCGTTCGATAAAGGAGGAGCGTGTCGTCGGCGATCGCGAAGAGCGGGCCGCGCAGCGTCGCGAAGACCGAGAGCTCGTCGTCGGGCCACTCGATCGCCGAGAGCGCGTTCTTCAGCGCGACGACCTCTTCGCGTTTGTAAAACGAACGGCCGCCGACGAGCACGTGCGGCACGCGTCGCTGCTCGAGCGCGCGAACGTACGGCCGCGTCACGTCCTCGCCGAAGCTCACGAACCGCCGGAAGAGGAGACACACGTGGCGCGGCTCGATGGCGACGCGCTTACCGCTCTCTTCGATCGTCCAGCCGCTCTCGTGGACGAGCCAGTCGACGAACGCGGCGCACGCGTCGGGCAGCGACTCGCTCACTTGCCAGTGCGTCACCTTGCCGGATTTGTCCGAGTACGGACGCGGCACCGGAAGCGCGACGAGCGAGGGGCGATCGCCTGGGTCCTCCCGATGTTTTTCGAGCGCGACGTATTCGGCTTGGCTCCCGTCTTCGCTCCCTTGCATGCGCGGCGCGAACGACGCGTTGATCGCGCTCTGAATCGCCGGCACGCTCCGAAAGCTCGTGCGCAAGTGCAAGAGCCGCGCGCCCTGCGCGAGGAGCTGCCGCTTCACGCGCTCGTAGAGCATCACGTCGGCGCGACGGAAGCGGTAGATCGACTGCTTCGGATCGCCGACGACGAAGAGCTTGCCCGGCACGACACGCGCGCGCGTCGCCTGTTGCTCCATCGGATCGTCCGAGCAGAGGAGAAGCAGAATTTCGGCCTGCAGCGGATCGGTGTCTTGGAACTCGTCGACGAGGACGTGCGTGAAGCGCGCTTGGAGCTCGGCGCGCGCTTTGGCGTTGGAGACGAGCATCGCGCGCGTCTCGAGCAAGAGATCGAGGAAGTCGAGCTTGCCGAGCTTCTTCTTCACCGCGTCGTACTCGCGCACGAGCGGCTGGAGGCTCGCGTGAAGACACGCGGCGAGGTCGGCGTCGGCGCGTTCGAGGACGCTGTCGAGATCGGCGCGCGCGCGGTCGCGCTCGTCGATCACGGTTTGTTTGGCGACGCCCTTCGCGAATTGCTTGGGTCCTCCCGAGTAACGCCACGTGCGCGCGCGTGACAGCGTGCGCAAATCTTCTTCGAGGCCGTCGTAGTCGCGTTCGACGATCTGCTCTTTGCGATCGAGCTCGTAGACGAACGTCCGAATCTCGCGGAGGTTTTGCGCGAGCCACGCGCTCTTGTCGAACGCGGCGTCGTAGATTTTTCCGAGCTCGCGAAGACGAACGACGATCGCGTCGAGCTCGGTCTCGCGCGCGAATGGATCGCGACGCCACGGATGATTGAAGTCGCGCTGCTCGATGAGCTGGAGACCCGCGCGACGCAGCAAATTCCTGGGGCCTCCCGATTCGCGGTCGCGGTAGCGCTTGCGCAGCATGCGGCGCACGCCCTCGGACGGCGCGCCGAGCTCGCGTTGGAAGAATCGCTCGAACGCTTCGTCGAAGAGTCGCTCTTGCGCGTGCTCGTCGGCGGCCATGAAGAGCGGGTCGACGCGCGCGTCGACCGGGCGCTCGCGGAGGAGCTCGGCGCAAAACGCGTGGATGGTCCCGATGTGCGCCGCTTCGAGCTCGGAGATCGCGCGGTCGAGCCGCGCTCGCACGTCCGCGGCCGAATCGCGTCGCGCGCGCTCGATCTCGGTGCGCAAACGAAGCTTCATTTCGCCCGCCGCTTTTTCGGTGAACGTCACCGCGACGGTCGACGCGAGCGTCGCCTTGCCGCTCGTGAGAAGGCCGAGAATGCGCGCGACGAGCTCGGTCGTCTTGCCGGTGCCCGCCGCCGCTTCCACGACGAGCGTCGCGTCGAGGTCGCCGCGAATCGCGTCGCGCGCTTCTTGATCGAGAAAAATTTCAGGCATCGACGCCTCTTCGCTCTGCGAGCGGGCGCTGGCTGAAACGGCTGGCGACGAAGGCCGGGGCCATCGGCGTGCATCGCGGCGACACGTGCCGGTCCGGCCGGGTCCTCGCTGCCGCATGTCGAAAAGCAACATGGCGCGAGTCTGTTTGGCGCGCGTGGGTCATCATGCTGCTCACGCCCGCTTCCGTAGCTCCGTGAGGAGCACGATGTCTTTTTCCGGTTTGCGCTTCGTGCGCTGCTCTTCGTACGGACCGCAGACGCGCTGGTAGTCGCACCATTGGCATTCGCCTTTGGCGGGCGACGCGGGGAGAAAGCCGCGGTCGATCGCGTCGTGGATCGTGTCGGCGACGAGCTTGGCTTCTTCGCGCGCCTCGGGGCCGAGCGGGATCGGGATCGATCGATAATCGCCGGCGGACGTGCAGTAATAGAGGCGGCCGCCCCAAATCGTCGCGCCGGGAAATCGTTTTTCGATCGCGAGGGCGTAGAGCACCGGCTGGAGCGTCTTGCCGCCGCCGATGATCGTCTCGTCGTCGGCGCGCACTTTTCCGGATTTGAAGTCGGTCGCGCGCAGCCAGCCGTCGCGCTCGCGCCGTTCGACGAGGTCGATCGAGCCGCGCAGCTTGATGCCGCACTCGAGATCGATCGGCTCGAGGGTGCTCAGCGGATCTTGTTGTCCGCGGAGCTCTTTCAGACCGAACGAAAGCTCGAAGCTCGTCGGAGTCCAGCCGACCTCGCTGTCCTCGGTCGTGAGGCGACGGAGCCACTCGGCCAGATCGGCGCGAATGCGCGCGATGCCGTCGTCCCAAACGCGCGGGATGGCCGGCTTGAGATCGTCGGCATAACGCGCGGCGACCTCGGTCGTGGCGCGCTCGAGCACGGCGCGCGCGGCGGGCAAATTCGCGTGCGTGACCGGCAAGAGCTTTTGATCGCGAAGCGCGACGAGCGTTTCGTACATCGACTCGTGCATCATCGAGCCGCGCTGGAGCGGGTCGATGTCTTCGAGCGGCGCGGGCTCTTCGCGCGGCGCGAGGCGATGCACCGCTTGCAAGAGGAAGCGATACGGACACGCTGCGAAATTTTGGAGCGCGGTCGGCGAAAACGATCGCGCCGAGAGGTCGTGCGCGCGGAGCGCTTGGTGCGACTCGGCGCTCGGATGAACGAGCCCGTCGGAGCGATACCAGCGGAGGTTGTTCCAGCGCTCGGCGCGAAATCGAAGCGCGCGTCCGAGGTGCGGGTTCGCGCCGAGGAGGTAACGCGCGGCGCCGACGGTTTCGGCCGCGGGTCGCTGCAGAAGCCGCTCGAGGATCGCGAGGTCGTACTCGGCTTCGTCGATCGCGTCGCGCGCGTGGAGCGGCGCGGGCCAACCGATGCGCACGCTCGCGCTCGCGGATCGACGCGCGAGATCGTCGAAGCCCGGCAAGACGCCCTCGGCGGCGCGGATCAGCTCGAGCGCATAAAACGAGGGCGTTCGCGGTCGCGCTTGCTCGACGTCGAGCCGCGGGTAGCTCGCGACGAACCGGCGCGACGCGGCGCCGACCGCGAGGCGGAGCGCGAGCCGTTCGGCGGCGGAGCGATCCTCGTTCTTCGTGAGCGGAGTGCCCGCGCGCACGGCGTCGGGCAAGATCGGATCTTCGATGACCTTCTGCGGAAACATTTTTTCCGCGAGGCCCGGCGCGAAGACGACGTCGAACTCCATGCCGCGCGCTTCGTCCGGCGTCGCGACGAAGATCTTTCCGTAGCGCGACGCGCTCGGCGGATGAATGACGTCGGTGAGCCGTTGCTCGAGGACGAGGCGCGCCTCGCGCAAATCGACCGGGCCCACTTCGGCCATCGGCGAGAGCTCGGCGAGCGCGGCGAGGACGCGCGATGGGCTCCGGAGCGCGCGCGACGCGAGCGCCGAGAGCGCGTCGATCCATTCGCCCCACGTCGCGCTCGCGGGCAGCGCTTCGAGATCGCCGAGGAGCGGCAACGCGAAATCGCGCAGCGCCACGATCGCCTCGAGATCGCGTTCGATCGCGCGCGCGCGATCCTCTTCGGAGATGCGTCGCGCTTGCGCGAGATCGTCCTCGAACTTGTGACGGAGGCCGTCGAGCCTGCGCTCCCAACGGTCTTTGCCTTCGATCACGGCCGCGTCGACGAGGAGGCGCTCCCAATGTCGCGGCGCACGCAAGCTGCCGAGCGCGACCGGCGCATTCTCAGGCGCATCGACGTCGGACGGCTCGTCGTCTTCGTCGATGCCGGCGCGCGCGACCGCTTCGCCGACGACCTCCGAATCGGGAACGACGTAGCGCGACTCGGGATCGGCCGCGTGGGGCGGCGCGCCTTCCTCTTCTGCGGGCGGGAGCTCGCCGAGCGAGAGGTACTCGGCGAAGCGCGTCGCCGAGAGGCTCTCGAGCTTGCACGCGATGAGCGCGAGCAGCGCCCGCCCAGACGGATCCGGCCGCGCCGTGCCGCGCGCGAAATGAGCGGGGATCTGCGCGCGCCGCAGCGCCTCTTCGAGATGCGCGCGATATCGGGTTGGCGCTCGGAGCAAGACCGCCATGCGATCGAAGCGCGTTCCGGCCGCGGCCTCGTTCTTCGCGATGCGTGCAATCTCCACGCATTCGCGGCTCTCGCCCGGCGCCGAAAACATGGTGAGCGCGTGATCGGCCGCGCGCAGATCCGCGCGCTCGGAGAAGAGCTGCTCTTGAATCGGACCTGGCGCGCCGCCGGCGACGATCGGCTCCGCTTCGCCGAGACCCACGGCGCGCGCGCGTGCGAGCGTGGCTTCGTCGCCTGCGCAAATCGTGAAGAGCACCGAGGGGGCGCGGGCCGCGATGGCCGCGAGGAGCTCCGCTTCGAGCTCGGAGTCGAGCCGCACGTCGACGAACGCGACGGGCCGATCGAGCAGCGCGTGCGGCCGCGGATCCTTGGCGCGCGCGATGGCCGCTGCGAGCACCGCGGCGCGGTCGGCGAGCTTGGCCTCGGCGAGGAGCTCGACGAACGGCCCCGCGAGCCGCGCGACGTCCGCCGCTTCGTCGCCGGGAGCGAGCGACGCCGGGTCGACACGCGCGAGCCGCACTTCTTCGAGCGTCCGCGAGAGCGCCTTCGGCAAACCGGGAAAGTCCGCGATGGGCGCGAGGCGCTCGAGCTCGCCGCGCGACTTCGGGTCGCCGGATCCGCCGTAGGCGGGACGGCGCGGCACCAGACGATGCACGAGGCGCGCGCAGAGCGCTTCGACGCCGAGCGCGCCGATCGGCACCAGCCCGGCGAGCGCGAGCGCCGGCGCCGCGAGCGTGCCCGCGAAGCGCGCGAACGTGACGCGCTGCCAACCGAAGACCGCGCCCGCTTCTTTCGCCGCCGCGCGCACCACGTCGGCCAGCGCGTCTTTGTTCGGCCCCACGACGACCACGTCCGCCGCGCGCGATTGCGCGAGGAACTGCCGCACGCGCGAAAGGCGCGTCTCGGCCGACGTGGAAACGACGAGCGTCATGGACTCCTTGCGTACATCGCATGCATGCCGCGCGGCAACGATGGTAGAGATGCGCGGATGCTCGCGGCTTGGGGTCGCTTCGTTTTTCGGCATCGGATCGCGGTGCTCGTGTGCTGCGTCGCGCTGGTCGCGCTGTCGGCGATCGGCCTCCGCGGCGGCGGCGAGCTGACGACCGGAACGCTCGGCGATCTCGAGTCGACCAAGGCCGCGCTCGCGGCGCAAAAAGCTCTCGGCGAGCGAGCCGGCCCGACGACCATCGCGGTCTTCCGCAGCGACACGATGACGGTCGACGACCCGACGTACTTCGAAAAGATGGGCGAAGCGCTCGAGCCGCTCGAGACCGACAAGCGCGTCGCGTCGGTGCTCTCGCCGGTCGAGGCTCCGCCGCAGCTCGGCCAGACGCTCGTCTCGGCCGACCGGCACGAAGCGCTCGCGATCTTGACGATGCGCGGCTCGATCACCGACGCGAAGAACGCGTACCCGGACATCGTTCGCGAGATCAAGCCCGGACCTTTCCACGTCCAGTACACGGGCGACAGCAAATACCGGCGCGACCTCGACGACACCCTCCGGCACGATTTGTTCTTGGCCGAGCTCGTGAGCTTGCCGCTCGCGCTCCTCGTGCTCGTCGTCGTCTTTCGCAGCTTCGTCGCGGCGACGCTCCCGGTCGTGGTCGGCGCGCTCTCGGTGCTCTCGGCGATTGCGTGTATTTTACAAATAGCCCGCGTCACCGACATGGCGCAGTACACGCTGAACGTCGCGTCGCTCATCGGGCTCGGGCTCGCGATCGACTATTCGCTCTTTTACACGTCGCGGTTTCGCGAAGAGCTGGCGGGCGGCGCTTCGGTCGCGCACGCGGTCGAGCGCGCGATGGGGACCGCCGGCCACGCCGTGCTCGGCAGCGGGCTCGCGGCGGGCGTCGGCATCTCGGGCCTTCTCTTTTTCAAACATTCGTACGTGTCCGCGATGGGACTCGCCGGCGGCGTCGTCGTCCTCTGCTCGATGATCTCGGCGCTCACGCTCTTGCCCGCGATCCTCGCCGTGCTCGGCAAGCACGTCGACGCCGGGCGCGTCGGAAAGCGCGGCGTCGCCGAGGGCCACGTCTGGCGGCGCATCGTGCCGAAGGTGATGGCGCATCCGCTCGCCGTCCTCGCGCCGACGCTCGCGGTCGTGCTCGCGCTGGGGGTTCCGTTTTTGCGCATCGAGACGGCGAGCGCGTTCGTCGGGGTCCTCCCGATGAAAACCGAGGCCCGCGCGACGTACGAAAAGATCCGAACCGATTTTCCCGCGCAGGCGAACAACCGCATCACGGTCGTCGTGCAGTTTCCCACGCCGGACCTCACGCTCGCGCGCGTGAAAGCGCTCCACGCGCTTCGCGATCGCATGGCGGCGATTCCGGGCGTCGCGCGCGTCGACAGTTTGTTCGACTACGACCCGACGCTGCCGGCCGAGCAAGCCGAGAGCGAGCTCTCGCTTCCGCCGGATTTGCGGCCCATCCCCGTCCAGATGACGCTCGAGCAGCTCTCGGGCGGCGGCGCGCATTTGATGTTCGTCGAGACGCGCGGCCCACCGCGCACGCCCGAAGCGCGCGCCGCCGTGCACGCCATTCGAACCGATCGCGCCGTCGCCGACGGCAAGCTCCTCGTCGGCGGCCTCTCGGCGGTCGACGTCGACACGAACGCCTTCTTCGCCGAGCACACGCCGGCCGCGGTCACGTTCGTCGCGTCGCTCACCTACGTGATTTTATTTTTGCTCTTCCGATCGATCGTCCTTCCGCTGAAAGCGGTCATCACGAACCTCTTGTCGATCACCGCGTCGTTCGGCGCGCTCGTTTGGATTTTCCAAGAAGGGCATTTCGCCGGCGTGCTCGATTTCGAGCCGGGCCCCGTCGAGCCGACGCTGCCGGTGCTTCTCTTCTGCGTCGTCTTCGGTTTGTCGATGGACTACGAGGTGCTGCTCCTCAGCCGCATCCAAGAAGAGTGGCTCGCGACAGGCGACAACACGCGCGCGGTGACCGAGGGCCTCGCGCGGAGCGGGCGTCTCATCACGTCGGCCGCAGCGATCATGGTGGCAGTCTTCGCTGCGTTCGCGTCGGCGAGCGTCGTCATGATGAAGACGATGGGCGTCGCGATGTCGATCGCGGTCGCGCTCGATGCGACCCTCGTGCGCACGCTGCTCGTGCCGGCCGCGATGCGTCTCTTCGGTGGCGCGAACTGGTGGGCTCCCTTCGGCCTCGCGCCGAAACCTCGGCTAGCGCGAGCTTCGGCAAAGTAAGCACCGTGTTCGCAGCTCAGCTTCGAACTTTGCGGCCGCGCCGTCGGACGCCGATGACGATCGCGGGCAAGCCCCCGAACAGCGGGAGGACCCCGCACGCGCCGCCGACTGGGATGCACTCGGCGGCTTCGTGATAACCCTGCTCGTGGATGCGCTCGATCTGGGATGGGTCCAGATCTCCGCCGCGGGTCGCGTCGTCGGCGACGCCCACGCCGAGGAGGCCCGCGAAAAGCATCGGCCAGGCGATCCAACCGCAATCTCGAAATGCATCCATCACGACCGCCTTCGCTGCGCGACGCGTTTGACGAACCGGAGCCCGCTCCACGTCTCGTCGATCGCGCAGACTTTGTTGTCGACCCACCCCGTCGGGAGGATCGCGGCGCGGAGCGCGTTGTCGCTGACGTCGGTCTCGACGCCCGACGATCTCTTCGGCCAGGCCACCCACACGCCTCCATCTTCGGCCATTTTTTGGCTGGTTTCGTCGAAGATCGTTCGGATCCGAACGATCTCCGTCGCGAACACCACGGCCACGTCGAATGGCGCGCGGCCGGCCCGCTTCACGAGCGAAAATCCGCGCGGCGCCCCGACGAGCGCGACGCGCGCGCCTGGTTTGATCCCGAGCTTCTGCGAAAGGGGCGTGGCGGAGTAGCCTGCCATCGGTGGCATCTTACCCAAAACGATCGACGATCTTCCTCGGCGATGCCCTCGACGTGCTGCCGACGCTTCCGGCGAAGCTCGCGCGTTTGATTTATGTCGACCCGCCGTTCAACACCGGCGACAAACAAAAACGAGATCGCATGCGCGTGCGTCGGATCGCGCGAAGCGCGGACGGCGCAAATGGCGATGCGCGTTCGACGTCGGGAACGCGTACCGGATTCGGCGGCGCGCGTTACGCCGTGGAGCGCGTCGCGTCGAGCACGTACGCCGATTCGTTCGACGATTACCTCGCCTTTCTGATGCCGCGCATCGAGGCGTCGCTCCGCTGCCTCACCGACGACGGCTCTCTCTTCGTCCATCTCGACTGGCGCGAGGTCCACTACGTCAAAGTCGCGCTCGATCGGCTCCTCGGACGCGATCATTTTCAAAACGAAATCGTCTGGGCTTACGACTTCGGCGGCCGCGGCAAACGGCGCTGGCCGCAAAAGCACGATTCGATCCTCTGGTACACGAAGAGCCCGGAGAATTGGGTGTTCGAGTACGACGCGATCGATCGCATCCCATACATGGCGCCCGGTCTCGTCGGCCCGGAAAAAGCGGCGCGCGGCAAGACGCCGACCGACGTCTGGTGGCACACGATCGTGCCGACGAGCGGGCGCGAGAAGACGGGCTACCCGACGCAGAAGCCGCTCGGAATAATTCGGCGCATCGTGCGCGTTCACTCGAAGCCGGGCGACACGGTGCTCGATTTTTTCGCGGGCAGCGGGACGACCGGCGAGGCCGCGGGGATCGAGGGACGCAAATTCTTGCTCGTCGACTCGGCGCCCGACGCCGTCCGCACTTGCCAGAGTCGCCTCGCGCGGTTCCGGCCGAGCTGCGTGACTTTCACCTGATGGTAAGGTGCGCCCCGAGTGCAAACGCGCACGATCGTCTTCACGATTTTGAGCCTGGTGGTCTCGGGCCTCGCGCACGCGATGCTCGGCATCTGGCTCTTCGACGCGTTTCCGCGCCTTCGCTCACGCAAGCGCGCGATCGTCATCGCGCTCGCGGCCATCGTCTTCGTGCCGACGCTGCTCCGGCTCGTCACGATCGCGACGCACTCGCAAATCGCGGCGTCGCTCTTCGCGGCGATCATGTGCGAGTCGATCGTCGTGCTTTTCTCGGCGGCGCCGCTCGTGATCGTCCGCGCCGGCGCGCGCGGCGTCGAGCTCGCGACGCGCTCGCGCAAAGAGGCCGCGCCCGACGAGCTGACGCGCCGCCAAGTCATCGAGCGCGTCGGCGGGCTCGCCGTCGTCGGAACGACCGCGTCGCTGGTCGGCTGGGGCGCGGCGATCGGCCGCTACGAGTTCGGCGTGAGCGAAGTCCCGGTGCGCATCCCGGGACTGCCGCGCGCGCTCGACGGCTACACGATCGCGCAAATCTCCGACATTCACATCGGCATGCTCGTCGGCGAGCGCGACATCGCGCGCGGTCTCGACATGCTCGCGGAGACCAAAAGCGATCTCGTCGTCTTGACCGGCGACATCGTCGACTTCGATCCGCGTTTCATTCCGGAGGCCGCGCGCATCTTCTCGCGCCTCCGCGCCCGCGACGGCGTCTACGCGATTTACGGCAATCACGATCATTACACCGGCGCGCGCCAAGTCGGCGACGCGCTCCGCAAAGTCGGCATCGACGTCCTCGTGAACGATGGTCGCGTCATCCGCCCGAACGACGGCGGCGGCTTCGCGCTCCTCGGCGTCGACGATCTCGCCGGGCGGCGCATCGGCATGGGCCCGCGGCTCGATCTCGCCGAGCGCGCCGTGCCGAACGGTCGCCCGCGCATCTTGCTCTCGCATCAACCGCAGACGGTCGACTTCTGGGCAGGCCGCGTCGCGCTTCAACTGAGCGGGCACACGCACGGCGGTCAGTTCAATCCGGGCTTTCGTCCCGCCGACTTCGTGATGCGTTACGTCGCCGGGCGCTACGACGTCGGCGCGACGACGCTCTGGGTCAATCGGGGCTTCGGCGTGGTGGGTCCTCCCGCGCGAGTCGGTGCGCCGCCCGAGGTCACGAAGATCGTCCTCGTTGCCGCGTGATGATAACTTCGCACGCGTGAAGCGATCCGCCGTCGCCCTCGCGCTCGTTCTCTGCGCATCGTCGGCGAGCGCGCAGGACGACCCTGGGAAGTCCCCGACGGGGGACGACGAGCTGGCGCGCGCGCGATTTTTGGATCAACAAGGCGTGCGCGCGTTCGGCGACGGTCACGTGCGCGACGCGATGACGCTCTTCCAGGAGTCGTATCGCGCCGGCGGCCCGCCGAACGAGCTCTGGAACGTCGCGCGCTGCCAGCTCAAGCTCGACGACCCCGACGGCGCGCGCTCGACGCTCGAGGAATATCTCTCGAAGGAGGGCCTCTCGCCGCAAGATCGCGGCGAGGCGCAGCGGCTCCTCGACGATCTCGTGCATCGCGCGTCACCCTTCGTCGCTGCGTCCACGCCCGCGGGCGCGACCGTCTCGGTCGACGGCCACGTCTGGGGATTGACCCCGTACACGGGCACGCTCCCGCCCGGCGACCACGAGATCGACATCGGCGGATCTTCCAAGCACGTCGAAGCGCGCGGCGGCCGCGTCGTCGTCGTGAGCGTCCACCTCGGCAGCGTCGAGCCGAAGTCGCATCACAAGAGACACGCGCATCACACGAAACGTTTTTGGGCCGAGCTCGGCGCGCTCGCGACCGTTTCGTCGCTCGGCGGCGGCGCCGCGGTGGACGTCGTGCCTGCGCCGGAGCTCGCGTTCGGTTGGGCGCCGTTCGATTTTCGCGGAAGCCGCATCGGCTTCGGCGTTCGCTTCCGCGCCGAGTACGACACGTGGTCGACGAGCGCCGGCGTCTCGAACGCGAACTCGCTCGGCTGCGCGCCGCCGAACGACTACTCCGCCGTCGAGCTCCTCGCGATGCCCACCATGTTCGGCGATTGGCTCGTCTCGAAGAACGTCTCGCTAGGCGCGCGCATCGGCTTCGGCGCCGCCATTTACGCCTCGAGCTCGCCGATCGGCGGCGATCTCTTCGCGCCCGCGTGCGCGTACGGCGGCTCGCTCGCGCCCGACGGGTACGCGTCGCTCGACGTCTCGGTTCGATTGAACGACACGTTTCGCCTCGTATTCCCCGCGACCTTCGACATCCACACCGCCTACGTCGGAACGCGCAACGACGGAACCGTCGACGCGAGCGGCCCGTGGATGCGCTTCGGTCTCGGCGTCGCGCTCGCGGTGGATCTTTGATGCGCATCGCGCTCCTCTCGATCGCGCTCGCGCTGCCCGCCGCCGGCAACGCGTGGTCGCTCGCCGGAAACGACGCGGTCCGCGGCGTCACCATCGGCCCGATCGAAAACGCGCTCCACCCCGGCGTCGGCTACGGTTCGCGCGCATACGCTCGTTCGCTCGACGACTGCGCCGCGTGGGGCGGGACGTGGATCGCGATCACGCCGTTCGGCCGCGTGAACGATCTCTCGGGAAATGGCGTCGATCCGACGTTCGAGGCGCCTTACGAACAAAATCGCGAAGCCGTCGCGCGCGCGATCCGCATGGCGCACGAGCGCGGCCTCCGCGTCATGCTCGTCCCGCATTTGTGGGTCGAGTCCGGCGAGTGGCGCGCGCTCATCGACCCGAAGACCGACGAAGGCTGGGCCCGCTGGACCGCGAGCTACTCCGACTTCGTGCTCGGCTGGGCGCGCGTCGCCGAAGAAGAGCACGCCGAAATCTTCAGCGCGGGCGTCGAGCTCCGGAGCTGGGTCACGAGTGGCCGCGCGCCGAGCTTTCTCTCGCTCCTCGATCGCGTGCGCGGCGTCTACCACGGCCTCGTCACTTATTCGGCCAACTGGGACGACGTCGATCAAACGGTGATCTTGGGCGCGCTCGATCTCATCGGCATCAACGCGTTCTATCCGCTCGCCGATCGCGATCGCGCGACCGAGGGCGAGCTCCTCGCGGGCGGCGAGCGCGTCCGCACGAGAGTTCACGCGCTCGCCGAGACTTGGCGCAAGCCGGTCATCTTCACCGAGATCGGTTACACGACGCGCCCCGACCCGGCGATTCACCCGTGGGAGTGGCCCGACGCGATGCACCAGCCGCGCGTCGACGAGCATGCGCAAGCGCTCGCGTATCGCGCGCTCGTCCGGCCGCTGCTCGACGAGCCCGACTTCGCCGGTTTCTTCGTGTGGCGCGTCTACGCCGACCCGAACGACGTCTCGCAAGAAGCCGAGTGGGGGTTTTCTCCGCGCGGAAAGCTCGCCGAGCGCGTCGTCCGCGATGCGTTCGCTGCGCGCTGGGCCGGCGACGGCGCGCGCGAAATCGGCTGGCCGCGCAGCGATCGATAAAGTTGGCCCGGCCGAGGTCGAGCTGATTCGATCGCCGCGTGAGGTTGCGCGCCGCGTTCGCTTTCGTGCTCGCCGCCATCGCCGGGTCGGCAGCGTCGATCGCGGCGGTGCGCGTTTCGCACGGAAAACACGCGGGTTCGAACGTGCAGAATGCAACGATCTCGGTGCTCGACGCGCCGAGCGTCACGAGCGCGGTCGACGAGAGCGCCCTCGGCGCCCCCGGCGAGATGAACGGCACCGAGGTCACGACGAGCCGCTCGCGCGCGTGGCTGCTCGCCGAAGGCCCCGCGCGGGATCCGGGCGCGCCGAAGCTCGTCACGCTCACCTTCGACGACGGCCCAGACCCCGACACGACGCACTCGGTGCTCGATCTTCTCGCGAAGCATCACGTGCGCGCGACGTTCTTCTTCATCGGCCGCTACCTCGACGGAAACAAACGTCAGGCGGTCCACGCGCGCCGAGCCGCGCGCGAAATCGCCGATGCCGGCCACATCATCGGCAGCCACACGCACGATCACGATTTGCTGACGACCGACGCGCACACCCAAGTGCTCGATCAGATCGACGACGGCATCACGTCGATCGAGTCGGCGATCGGGCGTCGGCCCGATTTGTTTCGGCCGCCGTACGGTCAGCTCGACGCGTTCGGCGAGCAAGCGATCGCCGAGCGTCACCTCGGTCTCGTCTTGTGGAGCGTCGAAGCCGGGGACATGCAGGACCCCGACGAATCGACGATGTACACGCAGCTCGTCGAGCAGCTCGATTATGCGGGCGGCGGCCTCGTGCTCCTTCACGACGTCAAATGGCCGACGGTCCACGTCCTCGCGCGACTACTCGATTGGCTCGACGCGAAGAATTTTTCGATCGTCGATCTGCCGACGTACTTCCGCGCGACGCGCGAGCACCCGCAGCCCTACGCGTCGCGCAAAGAGCTCGAGGACGCGCGCGCCGCCGCGTGGCGCAAGACGCACCCGCCGACCTAAGGAATGTGCAGGTAGCGGACGATGGCGTGGAGCACGAGCTGCGCGAGCGACGGCGGCTTGCCGAAGTGCAACGTGACGAGCTCCTCGAGCTTCGGCTGATTGGCGGTCGAAAAAATCGGATTCTCGCGCGCGTGCCTGACGACTTTCGCAAGCTCGCCGGCGTCGAGCCAGATTCCGTGTAGATTGCATACATCGACGAATACCTGCGAAATGCCGCCGAATTCGAAGCGCTCGGCGGTCGTGCGGCAGACTGGGCACGCGACGTCGCCATCGACCGAGATCGGCGGCGCCTTGCTCTCGCGCTCGCGGACCGCCGCCGAGATTTCGCCGCGATACGGATGCGTGTCGATCGACTCTTCGACGCGCGCGATGGGCGGCTCGAAGCTCGGCCGGAGCGGGAGTGGCTCGGGCAGCGGGTCGCGCGGCGAGAGATCCAAGATCGCGTCCCACTCGCTCGCGGCGACGAAGAGCCCGCCGCAGTGGGCGCAGCCCTGGACGACGATCGTGCCGATCTCGACCGGCCCGAGATGCAGCCCCGCACATCGCGGGCAGTGCGCGCCGACGCGCTTCTCGTCGACCGCGAGCCGCCGCGTGCCGCACACGTCGCAGGCATCGCCCGCCACCACACCACCGCAAATGAGACAGTGCGCGCTCAAAAGTCGGTCACGAGCCCGTCGGGTCTTCGCAGAAGTGCGCTTCTTTGCCCGTCGTCGCGCCCTCTTTGATCTCGACGGGGCAGTACGTCGAGCTGCGCAGCTCGTCGATCGTCTCGACGACGACCGCGCTCGACCACGGCCGCGCGCCGTCGAAGCGCGCGCGAATCACACCGTGCTTGTCGATGAGCCACGTCTCGGGAAACTGGTGCGTCCCGAATTTCGGACCGACCGCGGTGTTCCCTTCGGGATCGAACAGCACCGTGAACGGCGGCTCCGTGGCGCCGCGCAGAACCGTCTTGAAGAGATCGCGCACCTCGTCGGGTCCGTGATCGACCGACACCGTGACGAGCGCGACGTCTTTCTTCGGCTTGAGAATCTCGGCGAGGTCGGCGAGGTCGGGCATCTCTTCGCGACACGGCCCGCACCACGACGCCCAAAAATTGAGCACGACGACCTTGCCGCGATAGCTCGAGAGCTCGACGTCGTTGCCGTGCATGTCTTTGAGCTTGAAGTCGGGCGCGGTGAGATTCGCGCCGGCGTAGTTCGGCTTCGTCAAGCAGAGCGCGGAGCACTCGCGGCGCGACTCGCCTTCGCGCGCGACGGTGACGAAGCTGTAGACGAGCACCGCCGCGAGGAGCACGAACACGCCATACGCCGCGTAAGACCAGGGCGGAGGAGTCGGCGGCGCAGGCGGAGCCTTTTCTTTGGCCACGGCTCAATTCGTAGCAGATTAGTTGAGCGTGCGCGGCTCGGTCTTGCTGTCGGCGACGATGCGACCGATGGCCGACGCGTGATGATGCACGAGCCGCCACGCGCCGGACTCGCGCACGAAGACGTTGGTCGCCGCGAGCACCGCGCCGGTGCCGCTGTCGCGATCGGTGACGCGCTCGTAGCAGAGCACCATCGCGGTCTCGCCGAGCATCACGACGCGCGCGCCGTCGATGGTCACGTTCGGCGCGCTCTCGCTCGCGAGGATCGAGTGCCACGAGCGAATCACCTGGGACCTGCCGTGCAGCGCCGCCGAACCGGGATGCAGACACACGACGGGGGCTTGCTCGGCCCAGAGATGGTCCATCGCGTCCATGTCGCGCGCGTTGAACGCGTCGTAGAAGGCCTCGTTTCGCGCGAGGACCTCGGTTTCGCCGCCCGACATGCTCAACGGTCTAGCACGCGATTCAGACGCGGGCGATGGCGAGCGCGCGCTTCGGACGGTCGGGCTTTTGTCGATCGAGCTGCTCGAACGATCGTTTGAACGAGGCGAAGCTGCCGCCGGCGCGGGCCGCATCGCAGAGCGCGCGCCCTTCCGCCTCGCTGCCCTGTGCGAGGACGTACTCCACCCACGCCCACTTCGCGCTCGTCGATCGAACTTCGGCGCGCCCGCGAAGGCCGCGGCGCAATCGATCGAGGCGATCGTGCACCACGTCGATACCCGCGAACGCGGTGCCGTCGAGCGGCGTGTTTCGCTTCGCGCAAAACGGCGCGATGCCGAGCGCGATCGGAATGACCTTCGACAGCTCGGTCACGAAGCGCGCGCACTCGTCGATGTCGTCGTCGGTCTCGCTCGGCAGACCGATCATCAAATAAAGCTTGAGACGATCCATGCCGTGCTTTCGCGCGAGCTCGGCGCAACGTTCGAGGTGCTTGGGGCGCGCGCGGCGCTCGAGCATGTCGCGAAGGCGCTCGGACGGACCGTCCATCGCGGTCGTGAGCGTGCGCGTTCCGGCTTTTTTCAGGGCCGAAACGAGATCGTCGTTCAAACGATCCGGCCGGAGCGAAGAGAGACCGACCTCGCGTCCTTGATCGGCGAGCGTCGAAACCATTTGCGCGATGCGCGGGTGATCGCTCACCGCTGCGCCGACGAGACCGACGCGCTTGGCGTCCGCGGGCACGAGACCGAGGATCGTTTCCATCGGCACGATGCGCATGCCGCCGTTGGTCGAGCGGCGCATCACGCAGTACTTGCAAGCGCGCGAGCAGCCGCGCTCCGTCTCGACGAGGAACATGTCGCTCAAGACCGCGTGCGGCGTTCGAATCGCCGCCCATGCGGGGAGCATCGACGGGTCGACCTTCGCGACCTCGGGGAGGATCGCGCCGTGGATCGACGGAACGAAGACGTGCGGCATGCGCGCGAGCGCGGCGAGCTGCGCGGCGCGTCCCGGCGTCTCGTCGATCGTGCGTAGCACGTCGAGGACGAGCACCTCGGCTTCGCCCATCACGATCGCATCGCAAAACGCGGCGAGCGGCAACGGATTCGAAAACGTGAGCGGCCCGCCGCCGAGCACGAACGGGTGACGCTCGTCTCGATCCTCGCGCAGCGCGGGCACGTTCGCCGCGTCGAGCATCGCGACGACGCCGGCGAGCTCGATCTCGTACGCCACGCTGAACGCGACGATCGGCAGGTCCGCCATCGGACGAAGCGACTCGTACGTGAGCGGCCGCGACTGCGCGCGAAGATCGCGCTCGGCGTCGTCATCGAGGAAGACGCGCTCGCACGCCATCCCGTCGGCCTCCATGATCGCGCGGTAAATCCGCTGGAACCCGAGCGAGCTCATCCCGGCCGCGTACGGCGACGGATAGGCGAGCGCCACCGTGAGCGGCGCCTGCTTGCGCATCGCGCCGACCTCGTCGGTCAGTCTTTTGCGAACGAGCTCTCGATCGAGCACCGTTGCATTATGCACATTTTCAAGACTTAGCGCCGGGGGCGATCGGTCCGCGGACGAGGCGTCGGCAGCTCCGACGGCGGGCGTGGCGTCGGCAAGTCGGACGGCGTCATGCGCATCTGCAGGCGATCGAGCGCGCGAACGAGCTCGGCCGCCATGCTGCGAACGTACGCGAGCGTGACCGGGCCGTCGGTGCGGCGGCCTTGCGGCGTCGTCTTCACCTGAGCTTCGAGCGACGCGCGCTGCGTGTCGGCGTCGTCGAGCTGACGCACGAGCTCCGCCATGCGCGACTCGAGGATCGCGCGCTCTTCGTTCAAACGCGCGAGCGTCTGCTCCAAATGCTGCGCGTGAACTTCGGCTTGCGTGGCGCGCGCGAGGAGCCGCCCGAGGAGCTCGTCGATGTCGCCGCCACTCTTTTCCTCGCCGGTGACCGCCGGAAGCTCTCGCTTCGAGTCGGAGCTTTTCTTGGAGCTCGGTGGAACCGAGTCCATGCGCGGATCCTTTTTGCGTCCCATTCGAAGCGTAGGACGACGTTGTTCGCTCATGAGAAGAACGTCATGATAGGGACTGGGACCGGAGGTCGCATGTGGATTCGTCGCGGGGCCATTTTTTGTTTCGTGACCGTCGCGGCCTATGCGGCAGCTTGCTCACCGTCGCCTGACAATGGAGACGCCGGTCCGGACGCCGGCGGCAGCGACACGACGACCGAGGACGCGCCGCCTGCAGGCGATCCCACGTTGAAGCCGAACGCTGCGTTCAAAGTCACCGAGTGCAATCAACCGCCGATCACGCCGCCCGCGAGCGGGACATGCAGCGTCACCGACGGCACCTCCGGAAAACTTTTGCGCGGCACCGTGCTCGCGCCGAACGAAGTGCTCCACCGCGGCGAAGTGCTCATCGACGACTCGGGCACGATCGTGTGCACGTCGTGCGATTGCAGCGCATCGCCCGGCTACGCGCAGGCGACGGTCGTCGCGTGCGCCGACGGCGTCATCTCGCCGGGTCTCATCAACCCGCACGACCACATCACGTACGCGAACAACGCGCCCGTCGGCCACGGCACCGAGCGCTACGACCATCGCAACGACTGGCGCAAAGGTCTCGAGGGGCACCAGGTGCTCAACTACAACTCCGGCGCGTCGGCCGCGACGCAGCTCTTCGCCGAGCTTCGATTCGTGATGGGCGGCGCGACGTCGACCGTCTCTTCCGGCGGAAAACCCGGCCTCGCACGCAACCTCGACGACGCGACGTTGCTCGAAGGTTTGCCGATTCGCGCCGCCGACTTCGACACGTTCCCGATGGACGACTCGAGCGGTCTCCTCGTCACGTCCGGCTGCACGTACGGCACGAGCCGCACGACGCAGGCGCACGTGCTCGGCGACTCGGCGTACCTCCCGCACCTCTCCGAGGGCGTGAACGCCGCCGCGCACAATGAAATGATCTGCACCAACGACTCGCAAGGTCCGTTCGACTTGATGGAGCCGCCGACCGCGATCATCCACGACGTCGCGGTTTTGCCGACCGACGTCGCGCCGCTCCGCGCCGACGGCACGCGCCTCGTGTGGTCGCCGCGATCGAACGTCGATCTCTACGGCAACACCGCGCCCGTCACGATGTTCGACGCGCTCGGCGTTCCAGTTTCGCTCGGCACCGACTGGATGCCGTCGGGCAGCATGAACCTGCTGCGCGAGCTCAAGTGCGCCGACTTGCTCAACACGAACTACTTCGCCAAACATTTTTCGGACGGCGATCTCTGGCGCATGGTCACGTACAACGCGGCCTGGGCGGCAGGCGCGTCCGATTTGATCGGCGCGCTCAAGCCGGGATACGTCGCCGACGTTGCGATCTTCGACGGCTCGGTGAGCCACGATCATCGTGCGGTCATCGACGCGGGCGTCGAGGACGTCGTGCTCGTCCTCCGCGGCGGCAAAGTGCTCTACGGCGACGACGCGCTCGTCGCCGATCCGATGATCGGCGGCGCCGCGTGCGAGACGCTCGACGTCTGCACCCGCGCCAAACGCGCGTGCGTCTCGCAAGACCTCGGCGGCAGCAACACCCTCGCGACGCTCCGCACGGCCGGCGAAAAATATTATCCGCTCTTCTTCTGCAAGACCGACGTGCCGACGAACGAGCCGAGCTGCACGCCGTATCGAACCGAGTACGCGAACGGAATCACCGCGACCGACCAAGATGGCGACGGCATCGACGACGCGTCCGACGACTGCCCGACGATCTTCAACCCGATCCGCCCGATGGACAACGGCAAGCAAGCCGACACCGACGGCGACGGCGTCGGCGACGTGTGCGATCGCTGCCCGCTCGACGCGAGCAACACGTGCCAAAATCCGAACGCCGCGGACTTCGACGGCGACGGCGTGGTCGACGCGGTCGACAACTGCCCGCGCGTCCCGAACCCGCAACAAGAAGACGGCGACGCCGACGGCCGAGGCGACGCGTGCGACACGTGCCCGACGATTCCCAATCCGGGCGCCACGCCGTGCGCGATGTCGATCGAAACGCTGCGCGATCCAAGCGGCGCGGCGCACCCGGCGCTCGGCGCCATCGTCTCGCTCTCGCCCGCGTACGTCACCGCGATCGGAAACGGCGGCTTCACGATTCAAGACATCTCGCTCGCGCCCTACAGCGGCGTGTTCGTCTCGTCGACGATCCCGATTTTCCGCGGCAACCAAATCGCAGTCACCGGCGTCTACACGAACGTCGGCGGCCTCGACGAAATCGCCGCGACCGGCACCACGATCACCGACGCCGGCACGACGCTCCCGTTCTCGGCGATCGCCGTCGACCCGAGCGACATCAAGACCGGCGGACCCCACGCGCTCTCGTACCAGAGCATGCTCCTCGTCTTCACGAGCCCGAGCATCACGAACGACCAGCCCGACGGCACGAGCCAGTTCTGGGAGTTCATCGTGAACGGCGCATCGCGCGTCGATGACACGATGTACCTCCACTACGGCCAGCCCGCGTCGCCGTATCCGGCGGCGGGGTTCACGAACGGCACGCAGTTCAAGTCCATCTTCGGCGTCCTCGGCTTCTCGTTCTCCGACTCGAAGCTCTGGCCGCGCGACGCCGCCGACATCGTGCGTTAGTCACAACGCGTAGACGCTGACGTGAGGCTCACGCGCCGCGAGGCGACCGATGTCGTCGGGATCGCCGGTCGCGACGATCGCACGTCCGAGCGCAGCCGCCGTCGCGACGACGAAGGCGTCGACCGCGTGTGCCGAGCTCATCTTCGCCGCCGCGAGGAGCGCCCCCGCGCGTCGCGCGATCGCCGCGTCGAGGTTCACGATCGCGATGGCTCCTGACGCGAGCACACGATTCACCGCCGCGTCGCGCGCCCCGCCCCGACAGACTTCGGCGAGCACGGCGGACGGAACGCGCACGAGCGCGCGATGCTCGTGCGCGACCGCGAGGATCGCGCGCGCCCGAGCCGCCGCGACGCTGCGCGCCGTCGCATGCGCCAGCGCGCTCAACGCCTCGGCGTCGAGGATTAGGACTTCCGCCACGCGGCGCGCGCTTCCTCGAGGACGCCGGGCGCCACGGGCCCGAGGTTTTCGTCCAGCTCGCCGAGCAGGGCGCCGAGCCGCTCGTGCTCGAGCTCGTGCCGAATCGCACGCGCGGCGAACTCGGACACGCTGCGCGCCCCCACGCGTCGCGCGAGCGCCTTGGCGAGATCGCGCGGAAGACTGATCGAAATTTTGGCCACGCCGGACGCCATGGTCCGATTCTTACCGCGGTAGGAACGAGGCGCAAGGGCCGACTCGTGGTATGAGGGCGCCCCATGAAACGGAGCACGACGTTCTGGCTGATGCTCGTCTTCCTCGCGTCGGGCTTCGCGGCGCTGCTTTATCAAGTCGTGTGGCAGCGATCGCTCTTCGCGATCTACGGCATCAACATCGAGTCGGTCACCGTCGTCGTCACCGCGTTCATGCTCGGCCTCGGCTTCGGGTCGTTCGCCGGCGGCGCGATCTCGAAGAACCCGGAGCGGCCCGCGCTCCTCCTCTTCGGGCTCGTCGAGCTCGGCATCGGCCTCTTCGGGCTCGTGTCGCTTCCGCTCTTTCACTGGGTCGGCGGCCTCACGCTCGATCTCTCGCCGGTCGCGACGGCGATCGTCACGCTCGCGCTCGTTCTCTTGCCGACGATGCTGATGGGCGGAACGCTGCCGCTCCTCGTCGCGCACATGGTTCGAAAGAACGGCAACGTCGGCAAGAGCGTCGGCCAACTCTATTTCGTGAACACGCTCGGCTCCGCCATCGCGTCGATCGCGAGCGTCATGGTCATCATGGGCCCGATGGGCGAAGCGGGAACGGTTCATGCGGCCGCCGCGGTGAACGGCGTCGTCGGCTTCGGCGCGATCTCGCTGCATCTCCGAGGCCGCTGATGTTTTCGATCGCGCTCTTCGCGGCCGCGGCCGCCGGGTTCATCGCGCTCTCGTACGAGATCGTCTGGTATCGCGTCGTCAGCTTTCTCACGTGGAGCGCGCCGGCGTCGTTCGGCGTGCTCCTCGGTTTCTACTTGCTCGGCATCGCGCTCGGCTCGGCGGGCAGCCGCTATTTCTGTCGCGACGAAAAAGCGAAGGGCAAGCTCGAGTCGCTCCGTCCGCTCGCCGCGTTCGTCTTCTTCGCGAACCTGATCGGCTTCTTCGTCGTGCCGTCGATCGCGCGCGCCGCGACGACCGCGTCGCCCGTGATGCCGCTCCTCGCCGTCGCCGTCGCCGCCGGCCTCCTCGGCGCCGTTCTGCCGCTCCTCTCGCACTTCGCGATCGCGCCCGACGACCGCGCGGGCCAGCGTCTCTCTTACTTGTATGTTGCAAACATCATCGGCTCCGCGCTCGGCAGCCTGATCACCGGCTTCGTCTTCATGGACGAGCTCTCGCTCACGCGCGTGTCGGAGCTCCTCGTCGTGCTCGGCTTCGCGGTCGCCGCAGCGCTCTACGCGGCGAGCCGGCCGGGCATCTCGCGCGCAGGCGGCGTGGTCGCATTTTCGGGCGCGTTCGCCGCCGTCCTCCTCGCCGCCGCGCCGCGCACCTACGATCGCGTCTGGGAGCGCCTCTATTTCAAGACGACCTTCAAGGACCAGCGCTTCGCCGAAGTCGTCGAAACCAAGAGCGGCGTCATCGCCGTGACGCGAGACGGCACCGTCTTCGGCGGCGGCGCGTACGACGGCCGCCTCAACACGTCGATCATCCACGACCGCAACGGCATCGTTCGCGCTTACGCCATCGGCGCGATGCACCCCGATCCGAAGGAGGTCATCATGATCGGCCTCTCGTCCGGCTCGTGGGCGCAAGTGCTCGCCAACAACCCGCGCATCCAGCACCTCACGGTCATCGAGATCAACCCCGGCTACCTCGGCATCATCGCGAAGTACCCGGGCGTCGCGTCGATCTTGAAAAATCCGAAGGTCGACATCCAAATCGACGACGGCCGCCGCTGGCTCCTCCGCCACCCGGAGCGGAAAGCCGACATCCTCGTGATGAACACGTCGTTCCACTGGCGCGCCCACTCGACGAACCTCCTCTCGACCGAGTTCATGCGCCTCGCGCGCGCGCACCTGAGTCCCGGCGGCATCTTCTTCTTCAACACGACCTCCTCCGACGACGTGCAGAAGACGGCGATGACCGAGTTCCCGTACGGCCTTCGCATGATCAACTTCGTCGCGGTGAGCGACTCGCCGTTCTCGCTCGAGCGCGATCGTTTCCGCGATCTACTCGCGAGCTACGTCATCGACGGACAGCCGTGCATCGATTCGACGACCGAAGACGGCCGAAAGCTCCTCGAGGAGCTCTCCGAAATTCCGGACTCGATCAAGCTCCAGCCCCCGCAGCCCTGGGGCCTCGAGAGCCGCGAGAGCATCCTGGCCCGCACCCAAGACGCGACGATCGTCACCGACGACAACATGGTCGTCGAGTTCCACAAACCGCTCCGTTTCCCTGCCCCAGAGAATTGAGCTCTCAGGGGTCGCCGACGACGCCCCACCAGGAACGCGTGATGCCCTGCGATTGCGCGCGGACCACGAACGGCTCGAGGCCGAGCTGCGAGTTCGTGCCGATGCGCGTGATCTGAAGCGGGATGCTGTCGCCCACGTGGCCCTGCGTCGTCTGCAGCGTGAAGTTGAGCGACGTGTTGCCGCCGGTGAAGTGCGACGCGTCGTGCACCGTGACGGTGATCGGGGCCGTCCACGAGGCGTCCGAGATCAGGTTCAAGTTGATCGTCGTCGTGCCGTTGACCGCGAGCTTCACGCCGATCGTGCTCTCGGCGCCCAAGCCGATGTCGAACGGGATCGTGTCGGGCATCACCGGCGCCGCCGCGAAGTACGTGCTGCCCGAAGGCTGACACGGATCGTGTCCGCCATACGCCGCCTCGCTCGACCACTGACGCTGCACGTAAAACGGATAATCGCTCGGCTCGAAGAACGCGTCGTCGTTCGACTCGCACAAATCGCCGATCTCGCCGCCGCCGCCGAGCGCCCACGCGAGGCCGTTGCCTTCGGGGAACTGATAGGCGGGGTTCGACATCGGATTCGGATCGGTGACGGCCTCGGCGAGCTCGTGGCTCGTCGTTCCGCTGAGCTCGTCGAACTCGCCGAGCCCGCCGAACCCGCCGCATCGCGGGATGACCGCGTACGCGACGTGCCGCCCGTCGGAGAGCGCGACCTCGTTGTGATACCCGCCGAAGCTCGAGCAGCTGTGCTCGCCCTGAAGCGTGATGTCGGTCGAGTCCGGATAATAGATGACGTAGAGCGTCGAGCCCGGCACGTCGTCGGGGACGGCCTTCGTCAAAATCTTCTGGCGGATGTAGAGCGCGATCTGCGTGTCGTCGATCGTCGCGGGCGGCGTGTCGCTGAGGTGCACCGGAGGAAGCGCGTACGCGTCGTTGATGCCGTACTCGGGCAAGAACGAGCGCCAGTACGTCGTGCATCCGACCGAGTCGATGAAGTCTTCGATTTGATCGCGCAGGTCGTCGCCGTCGAACGTCATCGCGACGAGCTGCGGATTCGTGAGCGTCGGGCCGCCGGACGATTGCATGATCGGCGGGTGCAGCGCGGGCGCGGTTCCGCTCGGCGTCCAGAGCGGCGGCGCGGCGCCGGTCGGCGGATCGCATTTTTTCCCGAGCGGCTGATACACAGTGCCCGTGTCGAGGCCGGCGTCGATTTTCACCGCCGCGTGATCGACCGCAGCGTCCTTCGCACCGCCCGCGTCGTCGTCGGTCAGCGAATCGACTTTGCCTCCGCAAGCCGCGAAGAGACACACTGCACCGAGCGAAAGTCCCCAAGAAAAGCGCTGCATGCGGCGCAATCTTGCATTTCGCAAACATCGTCGCAATGCTCGCGTCCTCCTCGTGCGCCGCTTTCTTTCGACGCTGACGCTCACCGTTCTGACGGCGCTACTATTTTCCGTTCCGGCGGGCGCGGCGGGCGATCCGGCGCTCCTCTACGAGTCGATCACGACGCAGCACTTTCGCGTGACGTTCTACTCGGGCGAGTTCGAGATCGCGCGGCGCCTCGCGGATCTCGCTGAATCGATCCTCGCGCGGCTCGCGCCGGCAGTCGGTTGGCCGCCGAGCGAACGCGTCGAGCTCGCGGTCACCGACACGACCGACATCGCGAACGCATTCGCCGGCGCGCTTCCGTACGACTCGATTCGCTTCAACGCGACCGCGCCCGACGATCTCTCGCCGCTCGGCGACGTCGACGATTGGTACCTCGAGCTCGTCACGCACGAGTTCACGCACGTCCTTCACACCGATCACATTCGCGGCGTGCCCGCCGTCGTCAACGCGGTGCTCGGCAAGACGCTCGCGCCGAACCAAATCGAGCCGCGCTGGATCCTCGAGGGCCTCGCCGTCTTCGAAGAGAGCAGCAAGACGAGCGGCGGCCGCTTGCGCTCTTCGATCTGGAACATGTTCATGCGCGCCGACGTCCTCGAGAACAACGTCGCGCAGCTCGACGAAATCTCGAACAACGTGCGCCGCTGGCCGCAAGGAAACCTCTGGTACCTCTACGGCTCGTTCTTCATGCAGTGGATCGCCGAGACCTACGGCGAGCAAGCGATCCGCCTCATGATCGACGACTACGGTCATCAGCTCGTTCCGTACGGCATCAACCGCTCGATCCGCCGCGCGACGGGCCGCACGTACGAACAGATGTACCCCGCGTTCGTCGACACGCTTCGCCGCGAGTCGAACGCGCTCGTCGCGCGCATCGACGCGCGCGGACGCCGCGAAGGCACGCGCATCACCTTCGGCGGCCAATCGGCGAACGGCCCGCGCTTCTCGCCCGACGGCGACATCGTCTACTACCGCGACGACGGCCACGCGACCGCCGGCATCTACCGCGTTCCGCTGCGTCGCGACCGCTCCGGAAAAATCGTCCCGACGCGCGATCACGATCTCTGGATTCGCACGCTCGGCGGCGGCTACGCCGGGTTCCTGCCGGACAAGAGCGTCGTCTTCGACTCGATCGAGGCCTACAACAATCTCTACGGCTACGACGATCTCTTCTGGCTGCCGAAAGGCGCGAGCAGCACGACCGGCCTCGAGCACGCGCGCGTTCGCCTGACCGACGGTTACCGCGCGACCGAGCCCGACGTCTCGCCCGACGGCAAACGCGTCGTCTTCACGACCAACCATCGCGGCACGTCGTATCTGCAGATGGCCGAGCTCGACGTCCACGGCGCCGGCACGAAGAACCTCCGCACGCTCGTCCGAAGCGGCGAGTTCGATCAGGCGTACAGCCCGCGCTGGTCACCCGACAATCGCCACGTCGCCTACAGCTCGTGGAAAAAAGGCGGCTACCGCGACGTTCGCGTCGTCGACACGTTCGACGGCTCGTTCGTCGAGGTCACGCACGACCGCGCCGTCGACGGCGGCCCCGGATTCTCGCCCGACGGCAAGACGCTCTACTTCCACTCCGATCGCACCGGCGTGATGAACATCTACGCCTACGATCTCGCGACCAAGAAGCTCGAGCAAGTCACGAACGTCGTGAACGGCGCGATGCAACCGACGATCTCAGCCGACGGCAAGACGCTCGTCTATCTCGGTTACACGCACGAGGGATTCGATCTCTACGCGATGGATCTCGACCCTTCGAAGTTCCTCCCGGCGCTTCCGTACGTCGACGACCGCGGCTCGCCGCCGCCCGAGCCACCGCACGTCGCTTACACGCGCGAAAGCTACAACCCGCTTCACACGTTTTTGCCGCGGCATTATCTCGTCGGCACCCAGCCCGGCGACTTCGGCCAAGCGTTCAACGCCTCGGTCAGCGTGACCGACATCATGGGCCTCCACAGCCTCGACGCGTCGATCGCCTTCGAGACCGAGCAGCCCGATCCGCAATTCAATGTAAATTACACGTATTCGCGGTTGCCCTTCGACGTGAACGCGAACGTCTACCGAAACATCGCGCCGGGCCCGACCTTCAGCCTCGGAAAGAACAGCGTGAACTGGGTCGAGAGCAATGTCGGCGGCTCGGTCGGCATCAACTACGCGATCCCGCGCTCGTTCGAGTCGCACAATTTTTCTCTCAGCTACAGCGTCGCGGACGTCTTCGGCGACACGACGCTCGAGCAGCAACCGCTCAACCCGTACGACACGCCGCACCCGCCGCCGCAAAACCTCGCGACGGTCGCGAGCCTCGGCTGGTCGTACGGCAACGCGCAAAGCTACCTCTGGGGCGTGAGCAACGAGAACGGCTTCAACGTCTCGGCGTCGATCGATCTCTCGCACCCGGTGCTCGGCAGCGACTACCGCGGCTTCCGCGCCAAGGCCGACTTCTTCACGTACCTCGCGAACCCGTGGCTGCGTCACCACGTGCTCGCGCTCCACGCCGGCGGCGGCATGATCGGCGGCTCGTTCCCGGGCGGCCCGTTCTACGTCGGCGGCTTCGTCGATCTCGGCCCGCAAGATCAGGTCACGAGCTTCCTCAACGGCGGCAGCTTCCTCTACCAGAGCGGCTTCGCGCTACGCGGTTATCCGGTCGCCGTGCAAACCGGCGCGTACTACGGACTCTTCAACGCCGAGTACCGCTTCCCGATCGTCAACATCGATCGCGGCCTCTCGACGCTCCCGATCATGCTCAATCGAATCAGCGGCAACGTCTTCTACGATCTCGGCGCCGCGTTCAACGACCCGCTCCAGGCCGATTTTCTCAGCGGCGTCGGCGCCGAGCTCTGGTTCGACACGACGCTCGGCTACTTCGCGGCCTTCAACTTCCGCGTCGGTTACGCGCGCGGCCTCTCGGGCGGTGGCATCGACAAAGTCTATTTCGTCGCCGCGGTGCCCTACTAATCCGTACCGAGGCGAACCGTCGGGAACTGCGCCGACCGCACGGGCCCGTCGGGCGCGACGATCTTCACGTTCTCGCCGAGCGCGCCGATGTCGCCGTCGGTTCGATCCTCGGCGTCGAGCAGCCACCCGCTCGGATAGAGATGCCAGTGCTGCTTCATCAGCGTCGTGTGGAGCTCGCCCTCTTCGATGCGATACCAGCCGATGCGCACGCCGACGTCCGCGTCCTGCGGGCCCTTCATCTTCATGCCCGTCGTCTCGGCGTCGGTCACGTGGATGGAGCTGCCCCAGAAGCGATGCTTCTTCGCGAAGTCGCTCGAGTACTTCGGCGCGATCTGCTCGACCGCGAGCTCCATGCGCCCGAAGCGCGTGTCGAAGTTGAACTGCTGCGCCGTCTGCTGGACGAGCGCGGCGCCCTGCGGCGGCATCATGCAACCAGCCGCGAGGAGCGAAACCGAAAACACGAGCGTCGTGCGCATGAAGCCACCCTACGCAGGGCGAGCGCGACGGCCCAATTTTCGGCGTGAGCCTACTTCTTCTTCGAAGCCTTCTTGCGCGCGGCGCCGCGTGCGTCGGCTTGACGCTTCAAGCGCGCCTTCTTCTTCGACTGACCTTTGCGTTGGCGCATCTTGTTCGAGTGACGGCGATCGAGCTTTCCCATGGGGAGGCTCTTAGACCATCACCCGGCGCTCTCTGCAACGGCGTCTTCGCGATTGCGAACTTCGAGACGGTAGCGACTGTTGATCGTCTCGATGTAGAAGACTTCGCGACCCGCGAGACGAAGCACACGCTTCACCGGCGTCGTCACGTATTCATGCATGCCGTCCGGAAACTCGATCACGACGACCGAGCCCTTGCGCGGAGCTCTCACGAGCCGTCCCGCGACCGCACGCGATCCCTTTCCGAGCTTCCGCAGGACGACGTCCACGACTACCAATCTAGCATCGCAAAGGTTCGCGTCCATAGGTGCAAATTGGCCACGCGCCGAAGGTGAGTGACGAAATGTGGGACGGGAGCAAAGGTACAGTGGGGTGCATCGAGGTCGTTTGCGGCTCGATGTTCAGCGGCAAGACCGAGGAGCTCTTGCGACGCGTCAAACGAGCCAAATATGCGCGATTGCAGACGGTCGTCTTCAAACCGAAGGTCGACGATCGCTACGACGAGGTGAAAGTCGTCACACACGAAGGGCTCTCGACCGAGGCGGTGCCCATCGCCAGCTCGGGGGACATGCTGGCGCTCGTGGGGCCCAACGTGGCGGTCGTGGGGGTCGACGAGGTGCAGTTTTTCGACGAAGCGGTGGTCGACGTAGTCGAGGAGCTCGCGAACCGCGGTGTCCGCGTCATCTGCGCGGGCCTCGATCAAGACTATCGCGGGATGCCGTTCGGCCCGATGCCGCGGCTCTTGGCCGTTGCCGAGCACGTCACGAAACTGCATGCAGTCTGCATGCGATGCGGACGCGAAGCATCGCGTTCGCAGAGGCTCGTCGCGATGGAGGGCCAGCTCTTCGTCGGCGGCGCCGCGGCTTACGAGGCGCGCTGCCGGAAGTGTTTCGTGGCGAAGGCCGTGGAGCCTTAGCGCGACGCGACCGCGACGTGCTCGCCGCGGTAGAACTCGCGGAGCATCTCGCGGGCGACGACGTTCGCTTTGACGTGCCACTTGGGTTTGTTGACGACGAGCACCGCGACGGCGACGCGCTTTTGGCCGGCGCGCGGATGGCTCGGCGCGAAACCGGTGAACCACGAGTAGAGGCGCGGGCCTTCGCCGGTGAGCGTGCCGGTTTTTCCGGCGACCTGAACCGGAACGAACGGCGTGCGGTGCGAGTCGTGGAACGCGCGGTAGCTCGTGCCCTCGCTCACGGTGTGCTCCATCATCGTCGTGAGCGCTTGCGCGGCGCTCTCTGAAATCGCGCGGTGCGTCTCGGGCGCGACGGGCGCTTGCCATTCGAGCTTGCCCGGGCCGTCGGTGATGCGCGCGACGATGTGCGGGCGAACCGCCTCGCCGTCGCGCGCGACGGTCGCGCTGATGAACGCGGCTTGGAGCGGCGAGAGGGTCGTGTTCCAGAAACCGGCGGCGGTGCGCGCGAAGCCGAGCGCGTCGCCCACGTTGTCGGGCACTTCGAGCTTGCCCGCTTGAACGGGCGCGTCGAACGCGATCGGCGCGCCGTAACCGAGCGCGCGCGCGGCGTCCTCGAGCGTCGCCTTGTCGAGCTTTTCGTGCGCGAGCCGAGCGAAGACCGCGTTCTCGCTCTTGCCCATCGCGGTCGCGACCGACTCGCACCATTTGTCGCGCAGCGGATCGACGACCAAATCCGACGCGATGATGCGCTGTCCCGCCGAGCGCGGAAAACACGCGCGCGTGTCCGGCGCGATGCCTTCTTTTTCGACGAGCGCGGTCGCGGTCACGAGCTTGAAGACGCTCGCCGAAGGCGCGGTCGCTTCGACGGCGAGATCGCGATGCGTCGGACCGTGCGACGCGTAGGCCAAGATCGCGCCGGTGTCGGGGTCCATCATCACGATGGTCGCTTCGGGCAAACGATGCTGTTTGATGAGCGCGAGCGCCGCGCGCTGGAGACGCGCATCGACCGTCAAGTGCGCGACGCGATCGCGCGGGAGCGGCGCGGTCGCCTCGGTGTCGCTCACCGTGATGCGCGCGAGATCGAGCCCCGCGAGCGAAGGCGCCTGCGGTGCTTCATCCTTGGGCAGCTCGATCCGCGGCGCGATGTTCGCCGCTGCGGGCTCGAGAGCCGCCTGCGCGGGGGTGACGCCGCGGAGCTTCGCCAAATGCAGAACTTTGACGCCGCCAACGACCAGGGCGAACGCGCCCAGCGCGACCGCGGCCGAACGCAAACGGACGGATGCGCTGCTCATCTTTCATCGTCTGTCACAGTCTCGCGCGAGGGGGCAAACAAACGACGTGAGAGTATGCTGCCGCGCATGAATCGAAAGCTCGCGTTCGCGCTCGGGGCGGCGCTGGTTTGCGTCGGCTCGACGGCGCGCGCGCAAGCCGACGTGTCGCTCGCGCCGAGCGGCGGCCTGGCAGCGATCACCGTCAAGATCGATCTCGCACAGAAAAAATTGCGATTCGGCAAGTGCGCATCCGCGCCGTGCGCGCTCACCGACGAAGAGCCGATCAAGCTCGAAGGCACGGCCGACGCGAGCAAAGTGACGACGACGAACGTCGATCTCGGCGGCGGGCGCCACGCGCTCTGGGTGCACGTCCCCGGCGACGGCGGTTCGGCGTTCGACGCGGTGCTCGTTGGCGGCGGCGCTCGGCCGATCGTCTACGCCGAAGAAACGGGGAAAATACACGGACAGCCCGGGAGCCTCTCGGGCAGCGCGCTCGAGCTCGTTCCGCGCGCCGGCGGCGCGAGCTTCGTCGCCCGCGGGATCGCGAGCGAGGACTACGGCATGTGCGGGCGACCCGCGCTCGCGAACCTCGAGGTCCTCGCGCCGCAGACGCTCGATTGGCACCGCGCGAGCTTCGTCCAGCTCTCGGCGGACGACATCGCGTCGGCGACGGCGATCACCGCGACTGCGCGGCAGGTCCCCGCAGAAAAACCGCTCGCTTCGCTTCTCGCGCCGCGACTCGCGAGCTCGGGCGCGCACCCGGCCGCGATCGCCGATCTCGATCCGTCGACGGCGTGGAGCGAAGACGCGGCCGGCGCGGGCCGCGGACAGTTCGTCGTCTTCAGCGCGCCGAGCGAAGTCCCGCTCGTGCGTCTCGCGATCACGATCGCACCGCAAACGCCATCGCCGAGCGGTGCCGCGCCGAAGACATTTTATCTCGCGACGAACGACAAATTATTTTCGGTCACCGTCCCCGAGGACGCGTGGCAACACCCCGGCCGCGCGTACGACATCACGTTTCCCGAGCCGCTTCAGACTTCGTGCCTCGCGCTCGTGCTCGACGACGCGTACGTTCGCGCGGGTCAGAAGCCCGACGTGTCGATCGCCGAGCTCACCGCGTACAGCGCGCTCGACGTCCCCGATGCGTCGCTCGACACGGTCGCCGCCGATCTCGGCGTCGGCGGAAGGCGCGCGGAGATCGCCGCGGCGATCTTGAAGCGCGCAGGCAACGCCGCCCTCGCGCCGGTCGCGCGCGCGTGGCCCAAGCTCGACACGTTCGGAAAAGAAAACGCGCTCGACGCAGCCGAGGGCGCTTCGTGCGGCAAAGACGCGACGCGCATTTTCCTGAGCGGCCTCTGCGACGCCGACATGCACGTCGCGCGAAAAGCGGAGGGCGCGCTCGGCCATCGCTGCTTGCGCACGTCGGGCATCGTCGAAGCGGCCGCGAGCTTTCCGAAACCGACGTGCTCGCGCATGCCCGAGTACGTCGCGCTCCTCGGTCGGCAGAACGCGCTCCCGACGCTCGCGGGATGGCTCGCCGCGACCGACGGCGACATGCGCGCGACCGTGCGTCACGATTTCGCGACGGCGGCCAACGCCGACGGCGTCCCCGCGCAGCTCCTCGCGTCGATGATTCGCGATCCGAAGTACGCGGCCGTGCGGCTCGCGCTTCTCCGCGCGATGGCGCCGCGTCTCGCCGAGATCCGCGCCGATGCGATCGCCGCGCTCGATGCGCTCCTCGCGCCCGGCGCCGACATGCCGACGCGTTACCTCGCGCTCGAGCCGCTCGCTGCGCTGGCGAAGTCCGGCGATTCGCCTTCGGCCGCGCGCGTCGCGGCGATGCTCGCTCGTGATCCCGATTGGCCCGTTCGCCGCCGCGCCGCCGAGCTCGCGCGCGACTTGCCCGCGGTCCAGTCCGAGCTCGTCTCGGCGATCGCCGATCCGTCACCTCGCGTGCGAGAGACCGCGCTCGACACGCTCGCTGCGTTGCGCGTCTCGCCCGCGGCGGTCGGCGTCGAAAAATTGCTCGGCTCCGACCCGTGGACTTTCGTCCGCGTCGCCGCGGCGAAAGCGCTCGGCGCGATGCCGGCCGCGCGCGATCTCGACAAGTCGCTCTCCGACGCGCTCGAAGACAAAGCTCCGCAAGTGCGCGGCGCGATCCTCGACGCGCTCGCCGCGCACCACGCGCGCGAATACGCGAGCGCCGTCCGCGCGCGGCTCGACGACGCACAAGAGCTCCCGTCGGTGCGCACGTCGGCCGCGCACGCCCTCGGCGCGATGTGCGATCCGGCGCAGCTCGAACGTCTCACCGAGCTCGCGCGCGCCGCCGCCGACCCCACCGCGGACGCCGAGGACATCGCCGTCGGGATCGCCGCGGTCGGCGCGCTCGGCGACATGCACCCCGCCGATCTCGCGAGCCGCCTCGCGTCGCTCCGCGACAAATCCGTCCGCATGACCCTCCGCGGCGCCGCCGAGCACGCCCTCGTCGCTCCGGCGAAGTGTCGCTGATATATGCAAATTACACGCATTTCACCGCAAGAAGCCGCCGAAAAACTGCAGGAGGGTTGGCTGTACTTGGATCTGCGCGACGAGGACGAGTTCGCCGACGGTCATCCGCCGGGCGCGATCAACGTGCCTTGGTCGCCCCACGAGCCGCGCTTCGTCGGCGCGGTGCGCGCGGCCGCGCGCGATCGAACCAAGCTCGTCGTCGGCTGCAAGTCGGGCATCGTCTCGGTTCACGCCGCCGAGATGCTCGTGCGCGCGGGCTTCGAGGTCGTCGAGCAGCGCGCGGGGTGGGACGGCGCGCGCGGCACGTTCGGCCAGCTCGAAGAGCCCGGCTGGGCGCGCGCCGGACTGCCCGTCGAAACGCTCGACGAGTGATCAGTTTCGCTTCGCGCGCGCGTAATCGTCGGCGGCCGCGCGAACGCTCGCGAGATCGCGCGCCGCGCGCTCGCTGTCCGCGAGCATCTCCGCGGTGAAGAGCGTCAGCCCCCAAATCCCGTTCGGCCGTTTGCGAAACGAGTATCGCGTGCCGCGCGCGGTCGTCACCGTCGCGCGATCGCCTGCGACCTCGACGCTCTTCGCCCCCGACAAGTCGACGCGAAGCCGCGCGATGAACCCGTGCCGCGCGCCGAGCAGGAGCATCTCGTCGGGGGCGTCCGCCGTCTTCGCGTCGGGCTCGTAAGTCGCGAGGAGCGCCTCGCGCTCGGCGCCGGCCGGATAATTTTTCTCGATCGCGTCGCACGCCGCCTTCCGCATGTCGCGAATCGAAAACGCGGCGTCTTGCGCGTCCTGCTCGAGATACGGAAACATCTCGCGCGGGTGCTGCTCGGCGATCGCCTTCGCGATCCGCGCGTACGCGCCTTCCGGCGTGCGGTCCGACGGAAACGGTCGATGAAACGCGAACGCCAGCGTCGCGGCCAAAATCACCGCCGCCCCGAGGCCGATCAAGACGCGCCTCTGTTTCATCGCGGCGCGTAGCGTACACTGCGCGCCCGCGTGCCGCGCGTCTTCGTCGTCATCCCCGCGTTTCGCGAATCGGCGCGCCTCGACGGCGTCCTCGCGACCATTCCGCGCGAGGTCGACCGCATCTTCGTCGTCGACGACGCGAGCGACGACGGCACGTTCGAAATCGCGCGGAGCTCCGCCGACGCGCGCGTCACCGCGCTCCGCCACGAAAAAAATCGCGGCGTCGGCGCCGCCATCGCGACCGGTTATCGCGCCGCGCTGGAGGACCCAGGCGATCCGCGCGACGCGTTCGTCGTCATGGCCGGCGACGGCCAAATGGACCCGAGCGATCTCCCCGCGCTCGTCGCTCCGATCGCGCGCGGCGAAGCCGACTACGTCAAAGGCGATCGCTTCGCGCACCCCGACGCACGCACGATCCCACTCGGCCGCCGCATCGGCGGCCTCGCGATGTCCGCCCTCACGCGCGCCGCCATCGCACGCCCCATCCACGACAGCCAATGCGGCTACACCGCGATCGCGCGCGCCGCGTGCGCCCAGCTCGATTGGAGCTCCCTCTGGCCACGCTTCGGCTACCCGAACGATCTCCTCGCGATGCTCGCGCGCGCCGATCTCCGAATGGTCGAGGTACCCGTGCGCCCGGTCTATCACGAGCGCGCGAACAAGCTCGGCGCGCGGCACGTCCCGCTCATCGCCGCGGTCGTCGCGCGCGCGTGGCTTCGCCGGCGTTTGTGATAGCCTCGCTGCGATGCAAGGCGGTTATCCCCCTCCCCCGAACGCTCCTCCCGGTGGCTACGGCGCGCCTCCTCCCGGCGGTTATGGTCCGCCTCCCGGTTTCACGCCGCCGCCCGGCCCCGGCATGATGCAACCCGGCGCGCCCTACGGCGTCGACCCGACGACGGGCATGCCGCTCAGCGACAAATCGAAAATGACCGCCGGCCTTCTCCAAATTTTTCTCGGCAACTTCGGCATCGGTCGCTTCTACCTCGGCTACACCGGCATCGGCGTGCTGCAGATCTTCTTCGCGTGGATGACGTGCGGCCTTTGGCCGCTCATCGACGGCATCATGATGCTGACCGGCAAGGTCCCGGACGCGCAGGGCCGGCCTCTGCGAGAGTGACGGCGCGAAATCGTTGTATTCTACACATCGACATGGACGCCTTCTTCGCGTCCGTGCACCAGCGTGACGACGCGTCGCTTCGTGGCAAGCCGGTGCTCGTCGGCGGCCGCTCGAAACGCTCGGTCGTAGCCGCCGCGTCGTACGAAGCGCGCCCCTTCGGCTGCCGCTCGGCGATGCCGATGGGCGAAGCGCTCCGTCTCTGCCCGCACGCCGTCGTGGTCGAGCCCGCGCGCGGAAAATACGAATCGGCGAGCCGCGAAGTCTTCGACGTCTTTCGCCGCTACACGCCGCTCGTCGAAGGCCTCTCGATCGACGAAGCCTTCCTCGACGTGACCGCGAGCCAAACGCTCTTCGGCGACGGCCCGACGATCGCGCGCAAAATCAAAGACGACGTGAAGCGAGACACGCACCTCACCGCGTCCGCCGGCGTCGCGCCGTGCAAGTTCGTCGCGAAGGTCGCGAGCGATCTCAAAAAACCCGACGGCCTCGTCGTCGTTCCCCAACAGCGCGTCCGCGAGTTCCTCGCGCCGCTCCCGATCGAGCGCATGTGGGGCGTCGGCCCGAAAACCGCGCCGCACCTCCGCGCGCTCGGCTACGCGACGCTCGGCGATCTCGCGACCGCACGCGCGCACGATCTCGAGCGCCACCTCGGCGTCTGGGGCGAGCAGGTGCGTTTGCTCGCGCGCGGCGAAGATGCGCGCGAGGTCGACCCGCACGGCGTCGCAAAGTCGATCTCGTCCGAAGAGACGTTCGAGCACGATCTCACGACGCGCGAGCAGCTCTCGCGCGCCCTCCTCGACCAGTCGGCGCGCGTCGCGCAGCGCCTCATCGTCGAAGGCTTCAGCGCCGGAACGATCGTCGTCAAAATGAAATACGCGGACTTCACGCTCCGCTCGCGGCAGGTCCCCCTTCGAGATCCCGTCTGCGACACGACCTCGATCCACCGCGCCGCGTGCACGACGCTCGATCGCTTCGGCCTCGACGATGGCCTGTTCCGCATCCGCCTCACGGGCGTCGGCGCCGCAGGCTTGGTCGAAGGCCCGCCGCCGAAGCTCCTCTTCGACGACGACGGCCGCGCGCGGCGCCACAAGCTCGAGACCGTCGCCGCCGCCATCGCCGACAAATTCGACGGCGTCGCCCTGCGCCGCGCGACGCAGCTCGAATCATCCGAGAGCCGCACGCACAACGCGGCCGCCTCGACGCATCGAAGACTCAACCCGAAAGAGCGCGATCGATGATCGCCGGCACGTGCGCGAGCGCGTGCTCCAAATCGAAACACTCCGCGAGCCGCTTCGGATCGATCTTGCTCGCGATGTCCGCGTCGCCCGCGACGTTGTCGCGAAACTTCCCGTCCCCTCGCCAAGCGCGCATCGCGTTCCGCTGCACGAGCACGTACGCGTCCTGCCGCGCCATCCCCGCCTCGACGAGCGCGAGCATCACGGCCTCGGAAAAATAAAGCTCGCCCGCCGCGTCCAAATTCCGCCGCAGCTTGTCCTCGTACACGACGAGCCCTTCGACCAAAGTCGCGGCGCGCTCGAGCATGAACCCGAGCGTCGTCGTCGCGTCGGGCGCGATCATCCGCTCGACCGACGAATGCGAGATGTCTCGCTCGTGCCAGAGCGCGACGTCCTCGAGCGCCGGAATCACCGCCGACCTCACGACGCGCGCGAGCCCCACCAAGTTCTCGCTCGCGATCGGGTTGCGCTTGTGCGGCATCGCGCTCGACCCTTTCTGCCCGACCGAAAACGCCTCCTCCGCCTCGCCCACTTCGGACCGCTGCCAATGCCGCACGTTCGTCGCGAGCCGCTCGATCGCCGCCGCGAGGATCGCCATCGCCGAAAACAAGCTCGCGTGCCGATCGCGCGCGACCACCTGCGTGCTCACGGTCTCCGCCGCGAGCCCGAGGCGCGCGAGCGCGAGCGCTTCGATCTCCGGCGAGAGGTGCGCGTACGTCCCGACCGCGCCCGCGATTTTTCCGACCGCGATCTCGCCGCGCGCAAGGGCGAGCCGCGCCTTGCCGCGCGCGATCTCCGCGTGATGCCCCGCGAGCGCGAGCCCGAACGTGATCGGCTCCGCAAAAATCCCGTGGCTCCGCCCAATCATCGGCGTCTTCTGATGCTCGCGCGCGCGCTTCGCGAGCGCAGCCAGCACGCGATCGCATCGCGCGAGAATCAAATCCGCCGCATCACGCAGGAGCATCGCAAGCGACGTATCGAGCACGTCGCTCGACGTCATCCCGCGATGCAACCACCGCGCGGGAGGCCCCGCCATTTCCTCGACGTGCGTGAGAAACGCGATCACGTCGTGCCGCGTCGTCTTCTCGATCGCCTCGACCCGCGCCGGATCGATCGCGAGCTTCTTCGCGCGAACCGCCGCGGCCGTCCCCTTCGGCACGAGCCCCGCGTCTTCCATCGCCTCGCACGCGCAAAGCTCGACCTCGAGCCACGTCTCGTAACGGCGTTGCGAAGACCAGAGCGCGGCGAACTCGGGCGGCGTGTAGCGCGGAATCATCCCGCCCGATGCGTATCACGCGAGCACGCGCGCGTGCCACATGAGCATCTCGTACGCGCCCGCGCCGCGATTGAAAATGTAGTCGTGCGGCCCCGGCAGCTCGGCGAAGTCGTGCGCGACGCTCGCCGCGCGCAGCGCGTCGTCGAGCGCGTGAACCGGCTTCTTGTAATAATCGTCCTCGCTCGTCGTGATGCGGAGCGGCGCGGGCGATCGCTTTCGCGCGAGCGCGACGATGTCCGCGACCTGGCCCTCGTCGATCGCCGGCTGGAGCGCGCCGACCGCACCGAACGTCTCCGGCATCGCGAGCCCCGCGCGCAGCGCGACCGCGCCCCCGAGCGACACGCCATCGATCCCCGTCGACGCCGCGCCCGCACGCGCCGGCATCTCGCGCGCGACACGCGGCAAGATCGTCTGCGCGACGAACGCCCCGTAATCCCGAATCGCATCGTCTTTCCGCAAATCCAAATCCGGCAGATACGGACAGACGACGACGAGCCCGCTCCACGGCCGCTTCGCGAGCTCGCCGTTGATCTCCGCGAGGTGCGCGTCGGTCACGAGCCCTTCGAAATCTTCGCGGGTGAGCGGCGGCGCGCAAACACGCTCGAGCGCGCGAACGAGCGCGTAATCGTTCGGCCACCCGAGGCACCCGCGGTCCGGCCCCTTGATCGCCTCGCCGTGCCCATGCAGCGCGACCAGCACCGGAAAACGTCCGCTCGCTCCCTTCGGCTTCAAAATCGCGACGCGCGACGCGACGCCGTCGAAATCCCAAGTCACGAGCTCGCCGCCCTCGCACGACGCTTTCGGCGCCGGGCGCACCGCGCTCGGCGCGGCCGACGTCACCACCGGCGCCCGCTCGGACCGCGAGCACGCGCTCGCCGCGAGCAAGAGGAGCAGCTCGCGGCGAGTCAGCACGTCACTCGTCGGACGGAACCGTCGGCACGTGCCCGGTCGCTTGCTTCACCAAATCGATCAGCTCGGGATCGGTCGCCATCCGCTCGCGCAGCATCGACCGAATCGTATCGAGCCGCGCCGGAGCGACGCCTTCGAGATGCGACGTCGCTTCATTCACCTTGATGTCGAGGTAACGCTCGAAATCGATCTTGCCGCTCTTGAGCTGTTCGAGCGGGCCCGGACCGTGCGTCGCCGCAGTTTTTTCTATGGCGGTCGCTTCGCGCGTCACGTCGGTCTTGTGCACGTCGAAAGTCTTTTCGGTTCCCGTCGGTCCTTTCGGAGCGCCGGGTCCCTTGGGACCTCCCGCCGGAGGCGGTACTCCGCCGCCTTTTCCGATGCCGTCGACCATGACTTTTTCTACCACGTCCTATTCAACGGAGATTGCCGATGGCGTTCTTGATCGTGTCCGACTCGGATTTCATGACGTTCGAGAGCGTCGTGAAGGTCTGGTTCTGGGCGTTCACTTCCTGCTGAATCTGGAGGAAGTAGAGGTTCATGTCCTGCGACTGCTGGAGCGACTGATCCATGCTGCCGGTGTTGACGCCGCCCGTGCTCGCGCCGCCGGTGCCGAAGCCGCCGCCGACGGACGAGCCGCCGCCGATGCCTTGCGGGCCCTCGGCCATCTGACCGGCGTTGTTGCCGCCGATGCTCAGGCCGCTGCCGGACATCATGGTGCTCGACGGACCGACCGACGGCGTGCTTCCGCCGCGAATGGCTGCGGCGACGAGCGAGCCGCCGGGCAACATGTCGAGGGCGTTTTCAGCGCCGGAAACGATGACGCCCGCGCCCTTGGCGAGCACCTGGCCGAAGCTCACGCGTACGGGGGTCGGCGTCGGTCGCGCCGCGCTCGGCACGGTGACGACATCGGAGCGAACGGGGGGAATGCGATTGTCCATGGCGAAACCTCTTTGGAGCCCATCGGTGCGGTCATGGCCGGAGTTGCGGCAAATCGACTTCGAGCCGGGCGGGCTGCTATTCTCGTCCGGCAATGCCTCAACGGTCGCCGGACTATCAGCCCGGTCAAGCCATTCCGGGGACCGTGTATCGGGTCCATCGCGTGCTCGGCGCGGGCGGGATGGGGACCGTCTACGACGTCGAGGACACGTCGGTCGGCAAACGCTACGTCCTGAAGACGCTCCACGGAGATCTCGCGGATCGCTCGGATTTGGCGGCGCGTCTCGCGCGAGAGGCGCGCGCCCTCGCGAAGCTCCAGCACCCGAACATCGTCGAGGTCTACACGTCGGGCACGACGCAGGACTCGCTGCGCCTTCCTTATTACGTGATGGAGCGCCTCCAGGGTCAGTCGCTCCGCACCGTGATCGAGCGCAAAGGGCGGCTGACGGTCGAACAGGCGTGCGACATCGGCATCGATCTGCTCGACGCGCTCGATCATGCGCACGAGTTCGGGATCATTCACCGCGACGTGAAGCCGGACAACATCTTCATCACGCGCGGGCGCGACGGGCGGTCGCTCGCCAAGCTGCTCGATTTCGGCATCATCAAGCTCGCGACGGGGCCGGGTTCGTCGGCGACGATGCACACCGGCGGGCGGTTCATCGGGACGTTCCGTTATGCGCCGCCGGAACAGATTTTGGGACGCGACGTGACGCCGCGGAGCGATCTCTACGCGGCCGGGCTCGTGATCTACGAGATGATCGCGGGGCGGGGGCCGTTCGACGATTTCACGGGCGAGATGGAGATTGGGAAGGCGCACATCGACGTCGCGCCGCCGACGCTGTCGCGGTTTGCGACGGTGACGCCGGTCGTCGAGCAGATCGTCATGAGCGCGCTGCAGAAAGATCCGAGCTTGCGGCCGCGGGATGCGTTCTCGTTCGCGTCGGCTCTTCGTGACGTGAAAAAGCAGCTCGCGGGCGCGCCGGTTTCGAGCTCGCGGACCCAAGCGGCGACGGTCGAGCAGGTGGTGGTGCAGCCGGTGAGCGCGGCGCGGCCGGCGACGCCGTTCGGTGCGATTCCCAGCGGGATCTTCCCGGCGAGCGCGGGGCCCGTCGCCGAGAGCGTGCCGGCGTCGAGTCAGGAGACGCGCATCGATGCGCCGGCGGGGATGAACGCAGCGACCGCGATGGCGCCGTCGCGAACGAACACGGTTTCGCTCGGGGTCCTCCCGATCGGCGCGTATGGCGTTCCGCCGCAGGAGACACTCGCTTCGGCGCCGCTCGACGTGACCGCTGGGGCCGCGCCGATTCCGGTCATGCAAGCGCCTGCGCCGATCGATCGGCGCGCCGAGACGCGCGAGGCCGCGCCGCAGCCGGTGCAGCGGCCGCATTACGACACCGCGCCGATTCCGCTCGCGGTATTCGCGCAGCCGCGGCCGGAGCCGGGTTCGCTTCAACGCGCCAGCGAGACCTTCGGGGCGCACACGACCGAAACCTCTCAGCGAAAGAAAGCTGCACGAGGCGCGTTGGTCGCGGTGCTCGTCGGCGTGTTCGTCGCGACGGGGGGCGCGCTCGCGACGTTTTTCGTGTGGCACCAACACCACACCGCTGCAACGGCGGCTCCCGCTCCGTCCCCCGTCGTCACGACGACGGAGCACCCCACTGCAACGGACACGCAGCCGGAGCCGGCTACGTCTACTGCAGCGGTCACGGCGACAGCGACGGCCACGGCTGCCGCGACGGCGACGACGGCGACGGCCGCAGCGACGGAGCCTCATCACGCCCACACGCACACGGCGACCGCGCCGACGCATACGCAAGCCGCCGCTTCGCCCGTCGTCACGTCCGCGCCGCCGCCTGCGACCACGGCGTCGCCGCCGGTGCATCACCTGCCCGGCTCCGGCCTCTGAACGTCACGCGTTGCTGACGATATGGGCCGCGTCGCCGCCGAGCGCGAGCGCCGCGGCGCGAACGCCGGAGACCATCTCGGGGGCGCCGGCCATGAACACCCACGGGCGCGCGGTCCATTCGCGCTCGAGCACGTGCTGCACATAGCCGCGGTCGTAGTCGGCGGGTGCATCGGTGCCCGACAAGACGATGCGCACGCGCACGCCCGCGGTGCGCATCGCGTCGATTTCGTCTTCGAGCGGAATCGACCCGATCGTGCGCGCGCCGATGACGAGGCGGGTGCGGGCAGCGTCGCCGTCTTCGATGCGGCGGGCGACGACCGCGCGTGCAGCGGCCATCGCGCCGGCGGTGACGACGACGAGCGCGTCCTCGCCGCGCGCGCCGTCGACCGGGAAACCCGCGCCGATCGCGGGCGCGGCGGCGACGTTGGTGCCGACGGGTGCGCGGATCAACAGATCCGCGGCGGCGCCGCCTCGCCGTAGGAGAATCTCCCAGGGTGACTTTTTCTCGCGGCTGCCGAGGACGAAATATCCGGCTTCGCCGATCAACGTGAAATACGAATACTGCCCGGGGCGCGCGTAACTCTCGCGCAAAACGCCCGGCACTTCGAACGCGAAGAGCGTCATTTCGCCGCCGACGTCGCGCCGGCCCACGAGCTGGATCACGTACGAGGCGCGCTGCGCCGAGCTCATCGAGGTCGAACGCTACTTCCCGAGCGTGGGCGTCGCAAGGTAAAGAGAGCGCGAATGCTCGACACCTTCTATTCGCTCCCGACGCGGCGCGCGCGCATCGACTTTGCGCGGACGTTCGCCGAGCTCGATGGGCTCTTTTATTCGCGCGGGCTCACGGCTGCGCCCATTCCGCCGGAGCTCGCCGTGAGCCGCGGTCGGCTCGGCATTTCGATCGCGAGCAAAGCGTTCGAGAGCGAGCGCGCGGCGCGCATCGTCGTCACGCACGTGACGGCGCCGCCGGTGTTCGCGAGCTTGTCGGTCGTCGGGCACCCGAAGAAGGAGCTCGACGCGCCGGTGCTCCTCGCCGACGTGCGGGTCTTGCCTTCGGGCGTCACGCGGGCGTTCTTCGACGCGTGCGGCGTGACGGCCGGCGAGTTCGACGCGCTCTTTCGGAAGCCGCTCTCGCAGACGCTCGACGCGGCCGTCGCGAGCGCGGTGCGGCGCAAGCGCGTGCCCGAGTGGATCGATCACGTGTCGTCCGGTGCGGGCGCGCAGCTCGCCGCGTCGCCGGGTCGCGGGCACGTCATCGTCTACGCGCTCGTGCGTTATGTCGAGCGGTGGCTCGACGGCATCGAGCGCGCGCCGGCCGCGCGCGATCCGTCGGCGAACGCGCACGCCTCGCAGCTCGCGTGCGACACGGTCCGCGCGAACGGACGCGCGGGAAAAATGTTGGCGCGCGCGTTCGGCGAAGACTTCGCCGGGCGCTGGGCACAGTTCGTCTGGAACGCGTGAGCGATCAGAACTGTCCGGACATCGACAAGCCGGCGTAGCCGGGCGCGAAGACCGGAACGAGTGACGCCGACGTCTTCGGCCCGGTGGGCTCGACGAAGTGCCAGATGATTCCGCCCGCGATCGCGGCGACGCCGACGGCGGCGACGGCGATGCCCACGCCGCGGACGACGTTTCCCTGGCTTTGCCAATCCGTGCGTTGTTTGTTGGACTGGTCGATGTCGTTGATCCCCGGCAGCGTCGGGCAATTGGGGTGGCTCGGATCAGCGACGTTGACGGTGCAGTTCGCGTGCGCGTCGTCGAGCTTTCCCTGGCCGACGGCGATCATCACGCCGCCCGCGATCGCCGCCGCCGCGCCGACGCCGACGACGACCCACGGCGCCGCGCCGTGCGTGCGGACTTCACCGGTCGCCGTGGGCGCGACCGTCGCGGTCGCGGTCGGCGCAGCGGTCTCGGTCGCCGTCGCCGTCGCGGTGACCGTCGCCGTGACCGTGGCCGTCGCGGTCGACGTGCTGCCGACCTGCGATTTCAGGTTCTTGATGCGCGTCTGGATGTCCTCGGCGTCTTCGGCGCGCGGGTTCCGCTGCAAATAAACCTCGAGCGCGTGAATCGCCTCCGGCTTGTTGCCGAGACCTTCGTACGCGCGCGAAATGAAATTGAGGAGCGCGACCTTGCTGCAATCGCGACGAAACGCTTCGCGGAAGTTGTCGAGCGCCTTTTGATAATCGCCGCGGTTGTAAGCCTCGACGCCGACTTTGTAGGAAGCGTGCGCGGCTTCGACCTCGGCAGGCGAGAGCTTCGGCGGCGGATCGGGACAGCCCGGGTATTGCGTGACCGACGAGCCCGACTGGGCGAGCGCCGGCACGGCGAGGGCGACGCCGAGCAAGCAAGCGAGCAGCGGTTTCCGAGATCGCATCGCCGCCAGCATAGAGCGAAACCGCGCCAGCTTACTACTTGCGTGCAGCCTTCTCGGCGAAGAGGCGCGCGACGTCGATCAACCAGCCGAGCGACGGGGCGTCTGGGCGAAGCGCGGTCGGCGCGAGCACGAAACCGCCCGCGCGAATTTCGAAATGCACCGGCGCGCGCCAGCCGAGCGCGAGCTTGCGCACGCTCGCGTTGATCGTGCTCTTCAGCGCGTCACTCGACTCGGCGTACGAAGCAAACACCGCGTCGAACGCGGCGTCACCCGTCGTGTGACGCGGGAGCGACACGGCGTCGTCGCGAAAAATCGGGCTCGCGTCCGACGTGGCGGCGGCGCGGCCCGCGAGGCGCTCGTCTTGTGCGATCGCGATCCAACCTTCGTCGCCGACTGCGAAGCCCGGTCGCGGCGCGAGAACGAATCGCGCGATCGTCACGGCCGTCGTCGAGAGCGCGTGCTCGTAACGAATCGGCGTCCGCAGCGTCACGTACGGCTCCCAAACGCGCATCCACCGCTCGTCGGGCTCGGGCTCGTAGCGCAGTCCGGCGCGGAGCGCGTAGTCGGCGAGCCACGGGACCGGTTCGGCCATGCTCAGTACGGCGGGATGTCGCCCGTCGGCATCTTCTCGCCTTGGGCTGCGCGCTTCTTCATCTCGTATTTGCTCGGGCACTTCGCGAGCACGCTCGTCGCTTCGAACGTGTTGTCGGCGTGGAGCTCGCCCTCGACCGTCACGCCCACGTCCATGCCTTGCACGTCGCGGAACGTGTCGGGCACGACGCAGTCGGCGTATTTGACCGGCAGGCTCTTGCCGTTCTTCTCGATCGTGAAGTCGTACTCGCACGGCTTGTCGTGATGCACGAGCGAGCCATGGACGAGGTTGCCCTCGACCCGCACCGGCCGATTCGCGAACTTGCCCTTCTCCTGCAAGAGGACGTCGACCGGCTTCGAATAAATCGTCTTGTCCTTCATGGTGACGAGCACGACCGACACGATCGCCACGGCGGCCATCACGAGACCCACGAGCAGCAGAACGCTTCCGCCGCCGGCTGCGGCTGCGGCACGCTCGCGCCGGCGCCGTGGGACGACGACGCCGTGATCTTCTTGTGCGTGCGGCTCTTGGTCCATGTTCGACAAAGAATAGTTCCTATCCCAGCATCGTCAATTCGCCCGTTGCCCCAAACGGCGCTATGATTTTTGTCGCGATGGTCGACGATATCCTCGCGCGACCTGTTCTTCTCCTGAATCGACACTTCGAGCCGGTGCAGGTGACGACTGCGAAGCGCGCTTTCGTTCTCCTCTACGGCGGGGCTGGACATGCGCTCGACGAGGGCGGCGAGGCGTACGATTTCGAGCTGTGGCGCACGCTGCCGGTCCGCGCGCGCGACGATCGACTGCCGATCGTGGGCGGCCATTTGCGCGTGCCGCGCGTGCTTCACCTTCATCGCTACGACCGGACGCCGCGCGCGACGGTGCGACTCACGCGACGCAACTTGATGCTGCGCGACGCGCACCAATGTCAGTACTGCGGAAAGCGCCCGCCGGTGCGCGAGCTCAACATCGACCACGTCATGCCGCGCTCGCGCGGCGGCGGCGACACTTGGGAAAACCTCGTGACCGCGTGTCGCGTGTGCAATTTGCGAAAAGGGTGGCGTACGCCCGACGAAGCCAACATGCGGCTTCAGCGAAAGCCCTTCCGCCCGAAGTGGTCGATGACCGCGCAGATCCTGATGGCGCAGCCCTCGCGATTCGACGAGTGGGAGCCGTTCCTCAAAGCGTCTTGATGCCGCCGTCGTCGCTGCAGGTCCCCCACGGATCCCAGCCGCCGTCGTCGCAGACGAAGAGGTCTTGGCAGCCGCAGCACTGACCTTGCGGGCACGCGAGCGCGGTGCCGAGCGGGCAGTCCGGCGGCTCGAGAGCGTTGCAGCCGGGGCCGCCGAATGCGCCCGGCGGAGCGTCGATGTCGTAGCCGGCGTCGCTCGGCGACGGCGCGTCGACGTTTGCATCTTGCACGCTTCCGTCGGACGCCGGGCACGTCGCGACGAACGTCCAGCCGCCGTCGTCGCCGCACGCGTAGATCGCCGCGCACGACGGGTCCTGACACGCGACGCCGCCTTGCGAGGGGCAGCCGCCATCCGGGATGTTGCGACAGGCGGGGGGCGCGCCTTGATCGTCGCACGCACCGGCGAGCGTCGCGATCGCGGCGGACGAGACGAGGGCGACGAGGACGCGGAGCTTCATCGGAGCTTGGTGAACCCGTCGTGCATCGTGCCGATCGGCGCGGGCCGATGGACCCACGGCGCGGGGCCGGCCGGGCGCGGGCGAAAGGTCGGCGCCGGTTCGGACGTCGCGACGGACGCCGTCGCGCTCGGATCGAGCTCGATCTCGCCGGCGTCGACGGACGATTGCAACGGCGGCTTATCCCGGAACGACGCGAGCGTGGGCGCAGGCGGCCCGGCCGACGCGGTCGCGCTCGTCGCCATGATCGGCGCCGCCTGCCGGCGCGACGCGAGCACACCGATGCCGACGCTGCCGATGATGACGCCGCTGCCGGTTCCGACGAGGAGCGGAATGAGCCAGCGGCGCTCGCGGCGCAGCGGCACGTCGCGGAGACCGCCGAACGCGTAACGTTGCGTCGGCGCGGCGGGCGCGATCGACGCGAGGAGATGCGGCGAAGGAACGAGCGGCTCGGTCGCGTCCGGCGGTCGCTCGCGCAGACCGGAGCCGCGAATGACGCGCGACGCGAGCTCCGGACCGAGCACGCCGCGAAGCTGCTGATGACGAAGCCGCAGCCGACCGCCGAACACCACCTCGACGACCTCGGCGACCTCGCCGGCCGTCGCGATGTTGCCGCGGCCCGCGGCGCGGTCGATCGCGATCCCGAATTCTTCGGCCGTTTTGTAGCGGATCGCGAGATCGCGCGAGAGCGCCCGCGCGAGCACGTCGTCGAGCGCGGGCGGAACGTGCGCGCCGAGCTGACGCAACCGCGGAATCGGCGCGTGCATGACCTCTTCGAGCGTGTCGACTGCTTCTTCGCCGCGGAACAAACGTCGTCCCGCGAGGCACTCCCAAAGAACGACGCCCATCGAAAAGACGTCGCTCTGCCGCGTGCACATGCGCCGCTTGTCGACGCGCTCGGGCGCGAGGTACGCGAGCTTGCCTTTCACTTCGTGCGTTCGCGTGACTTGCAAACGGTCTTCGGCTTTCGCGATGCCGAAGTCGGTGAGGCGCGCGCATCCGTCGGAGCCGACGAGCAAGTTGTGCGGAGAGATGTCGCGGTGAATGATGCCGAGCGGTTTCCCGGTCTCTTTGTCTTTGAGCTCGTGCGCCGCGTGGAGCCCGGCGAGCGCGTCGAGGACGATGCGCACCGCGACTTTCACGCCGAGCGCGCGATCGGCCGCCGCGAGCTCTTTGCGTAAATCCGAGAGCGCGCAGCCTTCGACGTAATCGAGGACGATGAACGGCTCGCCCGACTCGAACGCGAGCTCGCGCACGCGCACGACGCCCGGGTGATCGATCGCCGACGCGACGCGCGCCTCGTCGAGCAGCATCGTGAGAAACATCTTGTCGCTCGCGAGGTGCTTGTGCGGACGCTTCAGCGCGACGATGAGATCGCGGTCGAGCGCGCGCGCGAGATACACCGTAGCCATGCCGCCCGACGCGAGGTCGAGCAGGAGCTCGTACTGGCCCGCTCGACCGAGTGGGGCGGTACGATTGCCGCGGTCGTCCGATTCGTGGCCCAACGTGCGGATCGAAGCACGTAGCGCCGGCTCCGTCGAGCAAACGAACAAAAAGTGGTAGCGTCCAGCCCATGCGAAGCATCGCAATTTTGGGTCTGATCCTCGCGACGGCGTGTGGTGGTGGAGACAAACCGGCGGAGAACCCGCAAGGCGGTGGCGGCGCGGGGCCGACTGACGCGGGCGCGGCGGCCGACGTGGGTCCGACCACGACGACCACGATCCTGATGGGCGACGCCGGCGAGCTTCAAGGCAGCAAGCTCACGACGACTCAGGGCCCGGTCACGCTCGACGGCGGCTCGGAGAGCGCGCCACGCCCCAACGCGCACGACCGCGACCCCGGCCGCACGCAGCAAGATCTGATGACCATCATCAAGTCGCACCGCGACGAAGCGCGCGCTTGCTACGACGCCGCCGAAAAGAAAAATCCAGGCATGCAGGGCAACCTCGACATCACCTTCAAGCTCGACCCGAAGGGCAAGGTCGTCGAGACCGGAATCGACGACAGCAAGAGCGACATGCACGATCCCGATCTCGTGAAGTGCATCGGCGACGTCATCCGAAGAATTCCGTGGGCGCCGAGCCCGCGCGGCTTCGAGACGACCGCGCAATACCCGTTCAACTTCCACCCGCACCACCACACGCCGTAGCTCACACCTCGACGGACGAGATCCAGCCGAGGCCGGCCCAGCGCGCGAACCACTCGCCGATTTTTTCTTCGACCTCGGCGCCGAGGGCGTCGCCGGCGGCGCCGAGCGTTTCGCCGCGCCCGAATCGCTCGAGCATCTCGAACGCGAGCGGCTCCATCACCTCGGTGTAGAGCAAAAATTTGTGGCGATAGACGACGACGGTCGCGGCCGCGCGTTCGACGCGCTCGATGGGCCGAACGTCTTTGTCGGCCCACCATTTCGCGCGCATTTCGTGTGTAGGATACACGAGTCGCAAGAGCTGCAGCGACGGGTGAAGACGCAAACGCGCGCTCGCCCACGCGTCCTCCGGAATCGCGGCGACTGCGTTCGGGTCGAGCGGCGGCGCGTCGGCCGCGTCGAACGCGTCGACGTACGCCCACTCGAGCCGCGCGAGATCCGAGAGGAGCGCGTCGTCGTCGTGACCCCGCAAGAACTCCGCGAGCTTCGCTCCCAAGTGACGAAGCTGAAAATGCGTCGGCGGATGCGCGGCGAGATATTCGGCGACGAGCGCCTCGAACTTCGCGTCGCCGACGAGCGCGTGGAGCACCGGAAAATCTTCGGCGAGACAATTGAGATGACGAATCCAAAACTGCTCGCGATAAACGTCGAGCTGCTCGATCGGCGCGAGCCGCTCGCTCCCGCCGAACGTCTCTTTCCCGCGCGCGACCCAGTCGCAGCTCGTCGCGAACGACTGCGGCTTCGGCAACGCCTCGGCGAACATCGCCTGCAATTCGCCGAGCTTCATCGCGCGGCCTCGTCCCGATGCTCGCGCGCGAGCTTGGCTTCCTGCGCGAGCACGTCCCACGTCGGGATTTGGTCGTCCCACTCGACGAGCGTCGAGACCGGCCCGATGCGCCGAATCGCGCGCCGATAGAGCGCCCACACTTCTTCTTTCACGTGGTCGGAGTGGGTGTCGAGCAGGTAGCTGCCTTTGTCGGTGTGACCGGCGAGGTGAATCTGAACGACGCGGTCGGCGGGAATGCCGTCGATGAACGCTTCGGCGTCGAAGCCGTGATTGAACGCGCTCACGTAGACGTTGTTCACGTCGAGCAAGATCCCGCAGTCGGCACGCTCGGCGAGCTCGGCGATGAACTCGTGCTCGGGCATCTGACTCGAGCGATACGTGAGGTAGCTCGACACGTTCTCGAGGGCGAACGGCTTTTCGATTGTATTCTGCACGTATCTGATGCGCGGCACGAGGTGCTCGATCGCTTCGTCGGTGTACGGCAGCGGCAAGAGATCGTGGAGATCGAGCCCGCGCGCTTTGCAGAAGCAAACGTGGTCGGTGAAGTACGGCGGGTCGAGCGCTCGCACGACTTTTTTCAGACGCGCGAGGTAATCATCGTCGAGCTTTTCGACGGCGCCGATCGACATGCAGACGCCGTGCGGGACGACGGCGAAGCGCTCGCGCAGCTTGGCGAGATCGCTCATCGGCCGGCCGCCGTCGACCATGTAGTTTTCGCTGACGACCTCGAACCAATCGACTTCGGTGCCGCGGCCGGCGTCGAGGATCTCGCGCGCGTGCTTCGGACGAAAACCGACGCCGACGCCGAGATCTCGAATGCCGTGACGCGCGCGAAAATTCATTTCAGAGCCCAGACATACGAAAGCGCCGAGACCCGCGAAGGGCCCCAGCGCTTTCGTACTACTTCCTTGTTACCGTCGCTCAGTTCTTCGCCGGAGCGGCCGAGCTCGCGCCCGCCGCGCCACCGTTGCACGACGACTTGGTGCCGCCGGCCGCGCCGTTGCACGAAGCCTTCGCGCTGTCCGCCGGGGCCGCAGAGCCGGCGCCCGACGGGGTCGTCGAGCCGCTGGACGCCGCGTCGCCACCGCCGCAACCGGCAAGCAGCCCGACCAGGATGCCCGAAGCCGCCGTGATTGCCAGAGTCTTACCCATCTTCATATGTCGTCTCCTCGTGTCTGTCCCCTTGGCGGTACCCAAGGAATTTTGAATCCCGCGGGCGCCATTTGCTTTACCGGCAACGGACGTCCCACGAGAAGTACGCGCGTAGGGTACAAGGGTATCGGCAGAGGTGAACAAAAAAAGACAGTGCGGCTCGTCGAACGTGTATCGATAGGTCCAATGGGGTCGTCGTCCGAATCGCGCCGGCGCTCGGAGCCGGCGACCAGCACGCAGGTCGTCCCCAGCCTCGTGGCGCTCGGTTTCAGCCTGAACGAGTCGAGGGCCTACGCGGCGCTCCTCGCCGAATCGCCCGCGACCGGTTACGAAGTCGGCGTTCGAGCGCAGATCCCGCGGTCGGCGGTGTACGGAGTTTTGCGGCGTCTCGTGACCGCGGGCGCGGTGCGCGCGATCGCCGGCGCGCCCGAGCGGTTCGTTCCCGCTGCGCCCGACGACCTCCTCTCGATGTTGCGAAAACGTTTCGACGCGCAAGCCGAGACGCTCGCCGACGCCGTGAGGCGGATGGATTCGGCGCCGCCTGTGCCCGACGCGTTCAGCGTGCGAGGTTACGATCGCATCGTCGAAGAGGCCGAGCGCATCGTCCGCGGCGCCGAGAAGCGTCTCGCGGTGAGCGGCTGGTCGCGCGAGGTCGCCGCGCTCGCGCCGGAGCTTCGTCGCGCCGAAAAACGAGGCGTCTACGTCGTCGTCTTCTCGCACTCGGCACTCGCCGCGACCGCCGGCCACGTCTTTTCGTACGGCCTCGCAGAGCACGAGCTCGAATCATTTTGGAGGCATCGGCTCATCGTCGTCGCCGATGATCGCACGACGCTCATCGGCGCGACCGAGCGACACGACGGCGACACGGCAGTCGTCAGCGACACCGCCGCGATCGCCGAGGTCGCGACGAGCCAAATCGCGCTCGACATCACGCTTCTCGCGCAGCGCCACGGCATCGACGTCGACGGCGTCATGGGCAAGCTGCTCGGCGAGCGCGTCGGCGAGCTCGATCGTTTGCTGCCCGCGGCGCCGCCGAAAACGAAGAAGCGGGCCAGGGGCTGAGCGTGCCGTCACTCGCTCCTCCTCGAAGCATTCTTCCCGGCGAGCGCGACGCTTATCAGGAGCTCCTGCGCGACACGCGCGGCCTACGTCGCGAGCAAGCGCAGGCGCGCGAGCAGTTCGTCGCGCGGCTTCTCTCCGAGCGAAAAGAAGATCAACTCTTCGAGCTGGAAGTGCTCCTCAAGGGTCTCGCGTGCTTCGCGAATCCACGCAACCACCCGGGGCCCGCGCGGCGCACGCCGGTCGTCGCTCAGGACTTGCGCGAAGCGCTGGCGCTCGCGCGCGAAGCGATGACGCGCGTCGGCGCGCTCTGCCGCGCGCTCCAGTTCGAACGCGATCGCGCGTTCGTCTTCCAGCGTTACCTCGAGACGGTCGTCCCCGACGATTCGGGCCGCGCGCGCCTCGCTCACACCGCCGCCGCGCAAGACACACCCGAGCAATCGCTCTTCTACTTGCGCCACGGCATCACGAATCTGCTCGAGGTCACGAGCGGCGTCTGTCGGCTTCAGCGCGTTCCATTTCGGCTGTTTTACGCTGTTTTGGGCGTCGCGCAGCGCGAGGTCTCGCAGAGCGCGTACTTCAACCCGCTCGTCGCGCTCGAGTTCCGCCCGGAGTTCGATCGCATCTCGAACCCGCGCATCCTCGAGCTGATGCGGAGCGTGCCGGGCGAGCACGCGCGCCGCCTCGTCGCGCTGACGTTTCTCTCGCTCTTCCGCATGCTGCGATATCTCGTCTTGCTCGAGACGACGGTGCGCGATCGCGAGCCCACGCGGAGGCAGCTCGGCGTCGTCTACGTCATCTTGAGCGTGCTCCGCTCGGACGCGCGCGCGCTCGCGTCCTACCTTCGTCACACCGCCGGCCGCGTCCTCGCCGAAGGCTTCGAGCGCGACGTCTTCGCGGTCGACGCGCCGCGCATGGGCGAGCGCTTCGATGGCCTCTTCGCCGAAGGCCGTCGGCTCTTGTCGATGCGCGCGACGCTCGAAGGCATCGGCGCCAACCTGCGGCTCGAAATGCGCCGCGCGTTCGAGCACGATTTTCCCGCGCCCGACACCGCGCCGACGCTCGACGCGATCCGCACGGCCGTTGCGCGGACGACGAAAAATCTCCGCCCCGCGCTGCAGAACGGCGTCCTCTTTCTCGGGAGCTCGCTCGGCGTGAAGCTCGACGAGCAAGGCGTCTTCGACGACGACACGACGCGCCGCATGCTCTCGGAGCGCCTCCGACGCGACGTCTGGATGTTCGCGCAGATCGTCCGCGCGTTCGCGCACAAAGCCCGCGCGACCAAACCGGGCGAGGTGAGCTGGACCGGCGTGAGCCCGCTCCAATTCGTGCGCGAGTTCCTCGCCTACTTCCAAGCGATGGGCTACCCGCTGCTCCGCACCGCCGACTACCCGCGCGTCGACGCGTTCATGAGCGCGATGAGCGGCCTCGAGGTCTCGGACTTGCTCGAGCCAGCTCGGATGGAGCGCGCCGTCGCCGAGTGCGAGCAGTTCTACGCCTTCCTGATGAACCTCTTGCAGCAGATCGGAAAACGCGCCGAGCTCGTGCAGGCCCCGTTCGACAAACGCGGCGCCGCCGAATCGCTGAAGCTCTACCTCGGCGCGTCTTGATCTTCGGCCACAAAAAGCCACGAGGGCGTCCCCTTGCGGGAACGCCCTCGGGCTTTTCAGTCGAACCGCTCTGGAGTGCGGTCCGGCTTACTCTTCCCCATCGTCCAAGCCGTGGCTGGACGTCGGGGCTCCGCCTAACATCGACGGGACCCCAGCCGGGGGAGCGGCCTTCGGGGCAGCTTTCGGAGCGCTGGCTTTGCGTTTCGGCTTGCCAGCGGGGCGGCCCGCCCGTTTCTTGGCGGACCGTGCTCCGTGTGCCTTGCCCTTCTTCTTCGCCGTCTTACCAGCCGCCTTTTTGGTGGTCTTGGTCTTTTTTGCGGCTTTTTTCTTCTTGGCAGCCATGGCGCCTTAGCGCTTGCCCTTCTTCTTGGCGGTCTTGCCAGCAGACTTCTTCGTGGTCTTCGTCTTCTTAGCTTTTTTCTTAGCAGCCATCGTAGCCCTCCTAGTGAGGTGAATACATGACGTATATGGTCACCTACTTCACCTGTCAAACAAAAAAGTTCGTCGCGATCTTGATTTTTTTTGTATGCGAGTTCTTGTCACTTTCACACTAACTCGGTCGCGTTGACGTCCCGCGCGGCGCGCGGCTACCGTCCGCCGTCATGAACATGTCGATGAAATGGATCGGGCGCGGACTCCTGGGTGCGACGCTCGCGATGACGCTGGGCGCGATGACCGCAGGCTGCGGATACTCCGAGGAGGAGTACCAAGCGCAGGTTCACGCCCGCGAGCGCGCCGAGGCCGACCTCAAGGCTTCGCAGAAGCAAGTCACCGACGACAAGCGCAAATACGACGAGTCGATGGCGGCGCAAGACAAGCTCAAGTCGGATCTCAAACGCCTCGGCGTCGACCTCGACGCGGCGAAGTCGAACGCCGAAAACCTCGAGGCCGCCGTGCGGCAGTACAAAGACCGCGCCGACCAGCTCGATGCGATCGAGCGCCGCTTCCGCGATCTCAAAGCACGCCTCGACAAGCTGAACAGCGTCGGCCTCAAGGTCGTCGTGCGCCACAACCGCATGGTCATTCAGCTTCCCGGCGACGTGCTCTTCGACTCGGGCAAGGACCAGCTCAAGCCGCAAGGCCAAGAGGTGCTGCTCCAGGTCGCCGACGTCATTCGCAACGACCCGACGCTCTCGACGCGCGACTTCCAAGTCGCCGGGCACACCGACAACGCGAAGTACCCGCCGAGCGGTCTCTTCAAGGACAACTGGGGCCTCTCGCTCGCGCGCGCGCGGCAAGTCCTCCTCTTCCTCACCGAGCCCGCGGGCGATCGCAACGCCAAGGATCCGCGCAAGCGCGGCGGCGGCGGGCTCACCGTGACGCACTGGGCGGCCTCCGGCTACGGCGATACCGACCCGCTCGTCGGCACCGTCGAGCACCAGACGACCGACGAAATGGGTAAAAACCGCCGCGTCGAGCTCGTGCTCCAGCCGAACGTCGAAGAGATGCTGAACATCAGCAAGATCAATTGATGAAGTAAGTAGATGCGCGTCGCCGCGATCGACATCGGTACGAACACGGTTCTTTTGCTCGTGGCCGAAAGCGATCGCGGCGCGCTTCGCGCCGTGCGCGAAGAAGCGACGATCACGCGGCTGGGCGAGGGCGTGGACCTCGCGCGAAAGCTCGCGCCGGCCGCGATCGAGCGCACGAACGCGTGTTTGATGCAGTATGCAACCATCGTCCGTGAGCTCGGCGCCGAGCGCGTGGCGGTGGTCGGCACCAGCGCGATGCGCGACGCGGGCGGCGGCGACGAGGTGCGGGCCAGAGTGCGCGAGCTCTTCGGCGTGGAGGCGCGCACCATTTCCGGAGAAGAAGAGGCGCGCCTCACGTTCGCCGGCGCGCTGAGCGGGCTCGACGCGTCGGGCCGAGTCGCCGTGTTCGACGTCGGCGGCGGCAGCACCGAGGTCGTCGTCGGCGAGCGCGGAGGGTCGCTCGCGAGCCGGTCGTTCGATGTCGGGAGCGTGCGTCTGACCGAACGTCACGTGAAGAGCGATCCGCCGACGCGCGAGGAAATCGACGCGATGACGCGCGACGCGAAGAGCGCGTTTGCGACCGATGCGCAGCTTTTCGAGCGCGCGCGCGGCCTCTCGCCGATCGGAATCGCGGGCACGGTGACGACGCTCGCAGCCGTCGCGCTCGGGCTCGCGCCCTACGACGGCGGGCGCGTGCACGGTCACGTGATGCCGCTCGAAGAAATTCGCTCGGTCGTCGAACGCCTCGCGTCGCTGCCGCTCGCCGAGCGTCGTGAAGTGCGCGGGCTCGAGCCGAAGCGCGCCGACGTGATCGTCGCAGGCGGAATCGTCGTCCTCGCGGCGCTCGATGCGCTCGGCGCCAACGCAATGCGCGTGTCGGATCGCGGCGTCCGCTGGGGCCTCGCCGAGACGCTCGCCGGCGCGAGCTGACTCACGGCGGGCACGGCGGCCCGCAGCCCTGCACGCACGCGTTGCATTCGACCTGGCAGGCCTGCGTGCACTGCTGTTGCTGCTTGTCGCATGCGCTCGTGCAGCTCTTGTCGTCGTCTTTCCCGCCGCAGTTGGCGAGGCAGGCGGTGTGCTCGTCGGCGCAGCCCGATTTGCAGGTGAGGTGCGTCGCGAGACAGGCCGGGACGTCGCACGAATCGACTGCGGCGTCCTTCGCGTCCGCGGAGGCGTCGGGCGGACCCGCTTCCGGCGGCGATGCGTCGGCCGTGGGACCTGCCGCGTCGGGCGCGGGCGTGCCGCTGTCGTCGCCTTCGACCGAGCGAGAATCGGTGCCCACGACGAGCGTGCATCCCGCCAAGCCGAGCAAGAAGAGAACGACGATGCGCACGGCTCAAAACCTCACGAGCGCCAGCGACTGCGGCGCGGGCGCGTGGTGTCCGCGCGAGAGCACGAAGAGAATTGCGCTCGTCACGACGAGCGCGAGCCCGACGCCGAGCGTGATGTCGGTCGCGAGCGCGAGCGACTGCGCGCGGTCGTAACGCATGACGGCCTCGGGCGTCTTGCACGTGTGACCGGTGCAATCCGCGTTGCTGGCGGACAAATCGGTGAGCGCGAAAATTCCGGTCGCGGTTCCGGCGAGAAGCGACGCGACGCCGATGCCGCCGAGCGCGAACGCAGCAGCGCGCCGCGGATCGGACGACGTCGTCGGACCGCGGTCGACCTCGACGTCCTTTTCGTCACCGCGCGCGATCGGCACCGCGTACGTGCGGTCGCGGAAACCCGGCTCGCTCACGAGGACCACGTGCATCCCCGGGTCGACCGGCAGCGCGACGCCGAGGCTCGTGCCGCTGATCTCGATGCCGTCGCGGAAGACGCGCGCAGGCGCCGCGGTCATCGCCAGACGAATGCGCAGCTTCGGCATCGTGCGTTCGAGACGGCGCGCGCGCTCGAGCGCGACCGCTTTGCGTTCGTCAGCCTCCGGGAGCGCGTCGGCGAGCGTCAGAAAATCGTGCCACGCGCGCGTGAGCTGCCCGCGCGACTCCTCGCAATCGGCGAGATTGAGCAGCGTTCCCGGCGCGGGCTCCGCCGCTTCGCTCGCCTCGAATTTCGTACACGCGACGGCGAAGTCGCCGCGATCCGCGGCTCGTCGTCCTTCCTGGAACAACATGTCCGCGGCCGTCCCGCGGTCGCCTGCATGAGCCGCAGACGCCGCCGAGATCATCGCCGCGACCAAGATCGTCTTCGGGCCCCTCATGCTCAGCGACGCCGCTCGTAGAGCGGGCTCCACCTCGAGTAACGGCTCGGCTGCGGTGTCTCGTCGACGCGGGGCGCGGGCGCGGTTTCTTTTTCCCGCGTGCGCGCGACGACCGGTTGGATCTCGCGCGGCGGCGCGACGACGTCGCGAACGACCGGCTTGATCGCCGCGATCGTCGTCTGCGCGATGGGCATCGGAGCTTCGGGCGCCGGCGCCGCCGCGGGCTCCGGGGCGCGGACCGCGACGACCGCTTGCCGCGGCTCGGGATCGGCTTTCGTGCCGACGACGAAGAGCGTCGCGGCCGCGATCGTACACGGCACGAGGATGGCCGCAGCGCGACGCGCACTGCGCGACTCGAGCCAACGGCGCGCGCCCGTTCGCGTCACCGGCGGAAGCGTGACGGGCGGCGTAGGAACCGGCGTCGCCGGAATCGCCTGGTGCGTCATCTCGAGATAAGCAGCTTCGAGCGCGGCGCGCATTTCCTCGGCGCACTCGAACCGAGCGTCGCGATTGAACTGCAGCGCACGGTCGATGACCGCAGCGAGCGCCGGGGGCACGTCGCTGAGCGCACGCACGGGCCGCGCCGGCCGTGTAATCACGGCCGCGATGAGCTCCGCGACGGTCGTCGCATCGGGATGAATCGGCTCGCCCGTCACGAGGTTGAACATCGTCGCGCCGAGCGAATAAAGGTCGGTGCGCTCGTCGACCTCGTCGTGCTTGCCGCGCGCTTGCTCCGGCGACATGAACGCCGGCGTCCCGATCGGCTCTCCAGCGCGCGTGACGCGCGTCGCTTCACCGAGCCCGTTCATCCGCGCGATCCCGAAGTCGAGGATCTTCACGATGCCGTCTTCGGTGAGAAACAAATTCTCCGGCTTGATGTCACGGTGCACGATGCCTCGGGCGTGCGCGGCCGCGAGCGTGTCGAGCACTTGCGCCGCATAACGCACGAGCTCCTCGGGCGAAATCACGCCGCCTCGCATCATCGCGAGCTGTTCGAGCGTGACGCCATCGAGCAGCTCCATGACGAGGAACGCGCTTCCGTCCTCGGTCTCGTCGTCGTCGAGCACGCGCACGGCGCCGATGTGATCGACCTCGTTCGCGAGGCGTCCCTCGCGCAGGAACCGTTCACGGCAGTCGCGCGTGCGGGCGAGCGCCGAGTCGAGGACCTTCACCGCCCCGCGCATGCCATTGCGGTGACGCGCTTCGTACACGGCGCCCATGCCGCCGACGCCGAGGATCCGCTCCAGCTTCCACTTTCCCCGCAACGTGTCACCAAGACGCTTCTTGGCCTCGGCGAGGAGGGCGGTGCTCTCGGGTTCGGGCTCGGGTTGGGAGGCAGGCGGAACCGGCGTCACGGGAGCTGCGTTGAGCAAAAACCGTGCGCCTAGCCAAACGCGCGCACGACCGATCGTTTCCGGCGACGGCGACGCTGACGCCCCCAGCACACGCGCCACAGCCAGCTCCCGCGTGCCCCAAACCCGGCGTGGAGCAGGTGTACAGCAATCGCACACATTGTTGATTTAGATCAACAAAAAGCCACGCTAGAGGTTTGACAAGTAGGCCTCAAACGAACTAGAGTGCGCGTGCCTGTTGCTCTAGCCTCGCCACTGCGAGCGCTCACGGCAATCTCACGTTCCGACTGAAATCTCGGAGCGGCGGGATGGTTTTTGTCGAAAAGGAGACGCCATGCAAGCTGGAACGGAGATCAAGTTCAAGGTCGGCGACAAGGCGGTTTACCCGGCGCACGGCGTCGGAGAGATCGTCCGCATCGTAGAGCTCGACATCGCCGGCGCTCGTCAAAAGTTCTACGAGGTTCGCATCCTCGACAAGAACCAGAAGACGGTGAAGATCCCCGTGGCCACCGCTTCGAACGTCGGACTCCGCCAGCTCGTCGGTGAGGAAGAGATCGAAGAGATCTTCGACATCCTCCGCGAGCGGACGATCAACTTCGACAAGCAGACGTGGAACCGCCGCTATCGCAGCTTCCGCGCGAAGATCCAGACCGGATCGATTTACGACGTCGCCGAGGTGCTGCGTGATTTGTATCGTCTGAAGACGGACAAGCAGCTCTCGTTCGGCGAGCGCACGATGCTCGACATGGCGCGCACGCTCATCGTCAAAGAGATCGCAATCTCGCGCGGGCAGACCGAAGAAGCCGTGAAGACCGAGATCGAAGCGATCTTCGTCGCGAACTAACCTTCGAGCAGACCGAACTCCCAGGCTTCGTCGGGCTCGCGGAGGCCGGCGATCGCGCTCTCGACGCGCTGGAGGAGCTCTTGCGGGCTCGTCCGCGGCGCGGGGCGCACGGCGACGGCGACGCTCTTGCGAAGACCGCCGTCGTCGGGCCATTGCCAAACGCGTGCGGCGGCGACGCCGTCGACGGCATAGACGATTTCGAGGATGCGCCGCACGCGCGGCGGGAGATCGTTCGCGGTCATGGCTGCAATGCTTTCTCGTCGATGTCGTTTGCGGCGAGCGCTCGCGTTCCGCCGTGGTCTTTTTCGAATTTCGTGACGCGCGCCTCGTCGACCGGCACGAGCTCGGGGCCCATCGGGCCGACGACGTCGCTGCCGATCACGAACCGAACCTCGCTCGCCGGGCGCATCTTGCGGTCGTAGTAATCCTGCACGCGCACCGTGCCTTGCTTCTTCTCGGCGAGCCAATTCGAGAGCGCGCATCGGGGCGTGTCGAAGTGCTCGACTTTGTCGCCGATGGCGAGCTCCGCCGTGAACGGGCTCTTCGGATCGATTTTCATTCCGCAGTGATCGCAGCGCGCGGCGGCCGTGCCTTTGCAGGCGACGAGAAGCGCGAGCGCGTAGAAAAGTCGTCTCATGGAAAGAGTGATGCTCCGTGCGTGACGATGGCGTAGCGAACGATGGGGAGGACGCAGAGCGCGGCGCAGACGGCCCACGCGATCGCGCCGCGCCGCGCCCGTGACGCGGCGAACGCGCGCCACGCGTCGAGGAGCGCGGGCGCGCGCGCGATCATCGCGGAGGTCGCGGCGCCGAAGAGCCAGATCGCGCCGGTGAGGAGCGCGCCGAAGAGCGGATAACCGAGAAGACCGACGCTTCCGCGCAGGAGGCAGAACGGGCAGTGGTGTTGCGGGATCTCGAACGCGTACGGCGCGACTTCGAGAATGACTGCGGCGACGGCGAGCGGAAGGGCGATCGTCGCTGCGGCGCCGGTGAGGACCGCGAGCGGGCGGCGTGGGCGACGCGCGCAGAGCACGGCGAGACCGACGCAGACCGCGCCGGCGATCGACGCGAGCGCGACCGAGAGGAGCCGAGGCCCGGTCGCGGTTCCGCCGCGTGCGGCCGCGACGGCGTCGAGCTGCACCGAGCAGCACGAAGCGACGACGCTCAAATCGAGATCGAGCACGAACGCGAGCTGCAAGATGAAATCGATCGCGGCGATGGGCGCGACGATGAGCGTCGCCCACGCGAGCGGCTTCGCGAGCTCCATGCCGCGAACGCGCGAGTCGAACGCGAAGAGCTGCGCGACGGTTCCCGCTGCGAGCGCGGCGACGACGCTCGCCGTGAAGGCGCGGAAGCCCCAGGGCGTCGAGTTGAACGTGCCGTACGCGCACATCGCGCCGCGAATCCCGCGGCTCAATTTGTCGGCCGCGAGCGCGGAGAGCAGAAGCGCGACGACTTGCGCGATCGCGCCGACGCGCACGAACGTGCCGGCGAGCTCCATGCGTCGCTCGAGCGCGAGCTGACCTTCGGTCGCGCGCATCACGTCGAAGCGGCGAATCACGCTGATGGCGGTGATGCTCGCGCGCACGAGAAGCGCCGTTGCAACGAGCCCCGCGACCAGGCGAAGAAACACCCAGGGCTCGAGCAACTGCTGCACGGGAATACCTTACTCCGGTTCCGCGTTTGGCGCGCCAGCTCCAATCGTGACTCGACCGTCGTGCACCTCGAGAACGCGCGTGACGCCGCTCGCGCTCGTGACGCGCGCGTCGTGCGTCGCCGTGACGACGGCTCGACCGTCTTTCGCGATCGCGGCGATGGAGTCGAGCAGCTGAGCGGCGCGCTCATCGTCGAGGTGCGCCGTCGGCTCGTCGAGGAGGATGAGCTTCGGATCGCCGAGGAGCGCGCGCGCGATCGCAACACGTTGACGCTCGCCGCCCGAGAGCTGTTGCGCTCGGACGTGCGCGAGCGCTCCGATGCCGAAACGGTCGAGCAGCTTCGACGCGCGCGCGCGATGCTCGGCGCGGACGCCGACCGGTACGAAAGGCAGGAGCACGTTGTCGGTGACGTCGAGATCTTCGATGAGCTGGAGATCTTGAAAGACGAATCCCACGGTCGTGCGTCGAACCTCGGCGCGATGCGCGTCGCGGAGTCGCGACGTCGGCTCGCCTTCGAGCAGGACCTCGCCCGTCGTCGGACGCATCATCGCGCCGAGAAGCGCGAGGAGCGTCGTCTTGCCGCTTCCGCTCGGGCCGCGGAGGACGACCCATTCGCCGGCGTCGACGTCCAGCGTCGCGTCGTCGACCACCGTTCGACGCGCGCGGCCGTCCCAGACCTTCTTGGTGACGTTTTTAGCGGAGAGAAGCGGGCGTGCCATCATGTGTCAGTCGTTCGGACCCGGACAATCGGGTCGTAGTCGAAAACCGGCAAAAATGCGAAAGAGCCGAGCGTACTAGCAGTTGTGCCGGTGGCACTTGGCGTGCATGCTGGGCTTGGGCCTTGATGCGCCTTCGTCTTTTCCTGCTCTTTGCGTTTTCGTTCGGCGCGGCCGCGGCGGGCGCGTGCTCGCTCAACCCTCAGCCGTATCCTCCGGACAACTTCGATGCGTCTGCCGACGCAACGCTCAAGGCGACGCCCGACGCTGGCGCCGGCGGCGTCGACAGCGGCCCCAGCCCGGACGGTGGCGTACCGACGGCGAACGAAGCGGGGGTCGACGCGAACGAAGACGCGAGCGACGCGAACGAAGATGCCGACGACGCGGACGACGCTGGTGGCGACGCTGACGACGCGGGGGACGAATGAGAACGCGCTGGATGGTGCTCGGGCTGATCGGCGTGGGCGTCGTGGCGGCGTGCTCGCTCAACCCGCAACCATATCCGCCGGATACGAACGACGGCGGGTTCGGCGGGGCGGACGCGACCGCGGGCGACGCGGCGAACGCGTTCGGCGACGGCGGCAGCAGTGAGGACGCCGCGCTCGAGGCCGAGCCGCCGCCGCAACCGGACGCTTCGGACGCGAGCGATGGCGAGAGCGACGCCGAGGGCGACGCGCAAACGGACGCGAGCGACGCCGAGAGCGATGATGCGGCGGACGCGACGACCGATTAGCGAACGTACTCGTCGAGCACGTTGGCGGCGATGTCGGCGAGGATGCCGTCGGTCACGCGCAAGCGACGCGAGAGGTTGCGCGCGACGTTGAGCACGACGAGCGCGTACGACTTCACGTCGTGACGGTAGAGCGCGTCGAGGTCCTCGGACGCGATCCGAAGGAGACGCGTCGGAGCGAGCGAGCGCGCCGTCGCCGAGCGGGGCTGCACGTCGATGAGCGCCATCTCGCCGAGCATGTCGCTGGGGCCGAGGATCGCGACGCGCTGTTGGCGGCCGCGGCGGCTTTTTTTTAGCACTTCGACTTCGCCGTCGAGGACCACGAACATGTCGTGGCCGCCTTCGCCTTCTTGAAAAATCGCCGTACCGGGGGCGACGTTGCGCTGCTGGAGGGAGCGCGCGAGGTGCGTCAACACTTCGTCGGAGAGGGCACCGAAGAGACCGATTTCGCGCAGGCGGTCGGTGCTCGGCGGCTCGATGGGCGCGGCGATCGGAAGGCGCGGCTGGCTCATGAAACCTCCTTCGTGAACACGATGCGCTTTCGGTTCGGGCCGGCGTAGTCGTCGATTTCTTGCGCTTGCCAACCTTGCGCGAGATGGAATCGGATCGAGCCGTCGTTGCCGGTGGTCGTGATCGCTTTGAGCTTCGTGCAGCCGGCGGTGACGGCGGCTTGGGTGAAGTTCGCGTAGAGGGCGCGACCTACGCCTTTGCGGCGATGCTCCGGGTGAATGCCGACGAGGTGCACGTAGCCGGTGTCTTGGTGGGCGACGAAGCCGAGCAAGAAACCGATGAGCGCGCCTTCGCTCTCGACGACGAGCGCCATGTCTCCGAGCTCGTAGAAAAAAATGGGGTGCGCGAACGTGCTGATCGGACCGCCCCACCAGTGATCGATCACTTCGACGATGCGATCGAAGTCGGTCTTCGTGATTTTTCGCGTTTGCATGCCCGGCCCCGCCAGGGCGAAACATCGAAGATTTGTGGGGCTCGCGCAACGCCTTTCGGTTAGATGGTGCCCATGAGCCGCGTACGCATTGCGCCTTCGATTTTGTCGGCGGATTTCGGTCGCCTCGCGGAAGAAGTCGCTGCGGTCGAGGCGGCAGGCGCCGATTTGATTCACGTCGACGTGATGGATGGGCGCTTCGTGCCGAACATCACGATCGGGCCGCCGGTCGTCGCCGCGCTTCGTCGCGCGACCAAGCTGCACCTCGACGTGCATTTGATGATCGTCGAGCCCGAGAAATACGTGGAGGCGTTCGCGGAGGCCGGCGCCGATACGATTTTGGTGCACGTCGAGGCGTGCACGCATTTGCATCGGACGCTTCAGTCGATTCGGAAGCTCGGAAAGCGGGCCGGCGTCGTGCTGAACCCGGCGACGCACGAGAGCACGATTGCGTACGTGCTCGACGTGGTCGATCAGGTGCTCGTGATGAGCGTGAATCCGGGGTTTGGCGGGCAGTCGTTCATTCCCGAGATGTTGCCCAAGGTGAGCGCGGTCGCGACGATGATCGGCGAGCGGAAGATCGACATCGAGATCGACGGGGGGATGGCCCCGGGGACGATCGGGCGCGCGGCGGAGGTCGGGACGCGCGTGTTCGTCGCGGGGAGCGCGATTTTCACGACGCCGGATTACAAGAAGACGATCGCCGCGCTGCGCGCGGAGGCCGAGCACGCGATCGTGAAATGAAGCGTGCGCTGGCGTTCGCGACGCTGGCGGCGTGTGCGAGCGCGACGCCGGCCGAGGTCGTGCCGGCGCCTGCGGTTCATCACGATGCGTCGTCGGTCGCGAGCGATCCGCGCGTCGCGCGGGCGGTCGAGGAAATGTCTCACGTGCGCGAGCTTGCCGTGATGCACGCCGTGCGCGCGGAGATTTTGCCGCGCGGCGAGCTGATGCGCGCGCTCGAGGCGCACGTCGCGCGCGAGGTGCCGCACGACGAGATCGAACGCGAGTCCATTTTTTTGAAGACGCTCGGGGTGCTCGGCGCGGACGACGATTACGAGCGCGAGGTCTTCGCGATGGTGCGGCGCGTCGCCGGCGGCATTTATCTGCCGGAGCGCGGCGAGATGCTTTTGCCCGAGGATCTGCCGCGCCACGAGCTCGCCACGTCGCTCGCGCACGAGGCTGTGCACGCGCTTCAAGATCAGCATTTCGGGCTCGAGGCGTTCGAGCGGTACGAACCGGGCGCGAGCGACGCGATGCTCGCGCGTTCGTGCTTGGCCGAGGGCGACGCGACGAGCGCCACCGAGGAAGCCCCCGCGGACTCCGACGGTTCGTACATCGAGCGCGAGATCGCGGCGCCATACGTCGCGGGCACGGCGTTCGTGCGCGCGCTTCGCGAGCGCGGCGGGTGGGCCGAGGTCGATCGCGCGTGGACGCGCGGCGGGCTCACGACCGAGCAGGTGCTTCATCCCGAAAAATGGGCGAGCGGCGAGCGCGCGATCGACGTGGTCGCGCCGACGTTCGCGGCGCTCGGCTCGGGGTTCGTCGCGAGCGGCGCCGACACGCACGGCGAGCTCGAGCTTCGGCTCGTGCTCGAATCGGCGATGCCGCGCGCGCGAGCCGCCGAGGTCGCGTCGGGTTGGGGCGGCGATCGTTCGATGCTCGCGCGGAGCGGCGCGAACTCAGCGCTCGCTTGGCGCATTCGCTGGGACGACGACGCGAGCGCGCGGCGAGCGTTCGGTGCGATGAAGGACGCGTTCGCGCGCGGACGCACGTGCAGCGAGGAGCGCGCGAGCCCGACCGAGGTCACGCCGAAAGGTCGCGACGTGCTTCTTTTGGTGGGTCCTCCCGGCTCGCGGTGCGCGCTGCTCGATGCGTGGTCGCGTGAGGTTTTTTCGGAGTAAGCTCCGCGACGCGTGAAAAAATTCTGGAAGAGCGATCACGCGATCGGTCTCGCGATCGGTTTCGTTTACGTCGCATGGCTTCTCGCGACGTCGCGCGAGCTCGGCTTTCCGCGCGACGAGGGTTTTTATTTCCACGCGGCCAGCGATTACTCGCGCTGGTTCGACATGCTCTTCAACCACACGTCGCAAGCGTTGGAGCGATCGACGATCGACGGCATTTGGTCGGAGAACCACGAGCACCCGGCGCTCATGAAGAGCCTCTTCGCGCTCTCGTGGCGTTACCTCCACGAGAAGAATCACGTCTTTCACGACGCGAGCACGGCGTTTCGATTTCCGGGGATGGTGATGGGCGGGCTCGCGCTCTATGTGACTTATCTCTTCGGCGCTCGCGCGTTCTCGAGGCGAGCGGGCGCGATCGCCGCGGTGCTCCTCGGGTGCATGCCGGCGGTTTTCTTCAACGCGCACCTCGCGTGCTTCGACGCGCCCATCATGACGATGTGGCTGCTCAGCGTGTACGTGTATTGGCGCTCGGTGCAAGAAGGCGGGATCGGTTGGGCGGTCGCGGCCGGCGTCGTCTACGGGCTCACGCTCGAGACCAAGCACAACGCGTGGATCTTGCCGGCGGTGTTCATTCCGCACGCGCTCTTCGTCGCGCGCCGCGCGATCGCGAAAGAGTCGAAGGTCGGGCGTTTGCCGCTGCCGACGAGCATCGTCTCGATGGCGATTTTGGGACCGCTCGTCTTCGTCGCGCTCTGGCCGTGGATGTGGAACGACACGCTGCCGCGAGTTCAGGAGTACCTGAACTTCCACATGAACCACGTCTATTACAACATCGAGTACCTCCACAAAAACTACTTCGGGCCGCCTTCGCCGCGGTCGTACGCGCCGGTGCTCGTGTTCGCGACGGTGCCGGCGACGACGATCGTTTTGTTTTTGGTCGGCGGGTTCGATCGGCTTCGCGCGCTCGTGATGCGCGCCCTTGCCGGGTTCAAGAAAGATCGTGCAGGCACGAAGGGGGACCGCGCCGAGACCGATTTGCTTTTGTTCCTCGCGTTCTCTGCGCCGCTCGCGGTGTTCGTGCTCTTGTCCAAGACGCCGATCTTCGGCGGCACGAAACACTGGTTGCCGGCGTATCCGTTTCTCGCGCTTTTCGCGGGGCGCGGGTTCGACATCGTCGGCGAAAAAATTCTCGCGGCCGTGTCGCGCATCAAGACCGATTATCAGCGCACGGGCGTGTGGGCCGCGCTCTTTGCGATCGTCGCGCTGCCGCCGGCCGTCATCACGCGTCACTCCGGCGTTTACGGGCTCGCGACGTACATGCCGTTCGTCGGCGGCAATCAGGGCGGCGCGGACCTCGGGCTCAATCGACAGTTTTGGGGTTACACGACGCAGCAGCTCGCGCCGTACTTTGCAAAGTATCCGCACGCGACCGTGTTCCTCGACGACACGGCGTGGGATTCATGGAATCGCATGGTCGCCGAGAAGCGCGTGCCGGCGACGATGCAAGCCGTCGGCGCGCCGGGCGAAGCGCAGATCGCGATCGTGCAGCACGAGCTCCACATGAGCGAGGTCGACTACGACGAGTGGATGGCGTTCGGAACGCCTTCGCCCGACTACGTGCTCACGCACGACGGCGTGCCGATCATTTCGGCGTACCGTCGCAAATGACGAGATTCGTGATCGAGTAGCCAGCGTTTCGTCGGGAGGCCCCCGCCGTATCCGGTGAGATCGCCGGTCGAGCCGATGACGCGGTGACAGGGGACGATGATCGCGAGCGGGTTCATGTGGTTCGCGCCGCCGACTGCGCGCGACGCCGTGGGTGAGCCGATCGCGCGCGCGATTTCGCCGTAGGTGGCGGTGCGGCCGAACGGAATTTTTTGGAGCGCCTTCCAGACGCGGAGCTGAAACGGCGTGCCGCGCGGGGCAAGCGCGAGATCGAAGCGATCGCGATCGCCGGCGAAATACGCGGCGAGCTGATCGACTTCGTCGCGGAATGCTTTCGCGTCGGCGCGCGAGTCGGGTCGAGGGTCGCCATCGAATTGGAGTCGAAGGAGACCGTCGCTCGATTTTTCGAGGAAGAGCGGGCCCACGGGGCTCGGGAGGTGCGTGTGGAAGATCATTTCGTGTCCTTTCTCCAGACGTGCATCGCGGCGTAGGCGCGCCATGGGCTCCATGCGGCGGCGCGTTCGGTGAGCTCGCGCGGGGCGAGACCGAGTGCACGCGCGAGGCCGAGGTCGCTCGCGGGGAAAGCATCGGGCGCGCGAAGCGCACGCATCGCGATGTACTGCGCGGTCCAGGGGCCGATGCCCGGGATGCGCTCGAGCGCGGCGCAGGTGGTCGCTGGATCGATGGTCGGGTCGAGCGCCAAGGCGCCCTCGTGAACGGCGACAGCGACGGCATGGAGCGTCGCGGCGCGGGCGGCGGGCAAACCGATCGCCGCGATTTCGGACGGGCGCGAGCGCGCGAGACGCTCCGGCGTGGGGAAGAGGCGATCGATGCGCGGATGGGGCGTTTCGATCGATTCCCCAAAGGCGCGGGCGAGGCGGCCCGCGAGCGTCGTCGCGCCGCGGACCGAGACCTGCTGTCCGAGAACGGCGCGCGCGGCGAGCTCGAACGCGTCGAACGCGCCCGGGACGCGCAAGCCCGGTGTGCGCCGCACGAACGGACGAAGGAGCGGATCGCGCGCGAGGTGTGCATCGATCGCGTCGGGCTGCGCGTCGAGATCGAAGAGCGCGCGCACGCTCGACGCGACGGGCATGAGGTGGCGCGCGAGCGAGGCGCTCACGTCGACGGCGAGGGTCGGGCGACGCGGGTCGAGCGAGGCGCGAATCCATCCGCGACGGTCTTGGATGCGGACCGAGCGCGTGTAAGCGAGCGCCTCGAGGTCGACCGACTCGACGCCGGCGGTCGCGCGCGGGGCGAGAAACTCGAGCAGCGGTCGCCACGCGATCGGCGCGCGATGACCGAGCGAGATGCGGAGATCGTCGCTCGGTGCCGGCGCGCCTCGCGCCACGAGCGTCGACGGCGCACGGCGGAAGCGCGCGCGGAAGACTGCGTTGAATCGGCGGACGCTCGAGAAGCCGCTCGCGTGAGCGACATCGGTCATCGAGCGCGCGCCGTCTTGGAGGAGCTGCTTGGCGAGCGCGAGCCGCGCAGTCTGCGCGAGCTCGACCGGGGCGACGCCGACCTCGGACTGGACGGCGCGGCGCAAGTGCCGCGCGGTGACGCCGAGATCGGCGGCGAGATCGTCGAGCGAAGCGTCGTTCAGCGCGCCGGCTTCGATCCGCGCGGTGGCGGCGCGCGCGAGGCTCGAGAGCGCGTCGACCGCTGACGTTGCATTGCCGGGCGCGAGCTCCGGGCGGCAGCGAAAGCACGCGCGGAAACCTGCGTGCTCCGCCTCGGCCGCGCGTCGAAAGAAGACGCAACGCGCGCGGCCGGGCGTTCGCGCGCGACAGACGGGGCGGCAGTAGATGCCGGTCGTCGTCACGCCGACGAAGAAGATGCCGTCGAAGCGCGCGTCGCGCGCGACGAGAGCTCGGTAGCGCGCGTCGTCGTCCATCGCGTGATGAAATAGCGCCGGCCGCGGCGAACGTCTGGCCGTTTTCGGACGTCGATGCAAATCAGGTCGCGCGCGCGGCGCCCTCGAGCTCGCGGTAAAAATCGACCAGGTCGCCGTCGGCGCTGCCGCGCTGAAAAAACCGGTGCACGCGGCCGACGGGCCAAACGCGCGAGCTCGGCGGAACGATCATCGACCAGCGGCCGACCTCCGCGCCGGACGTGTCGATCCAGTAGGCGCCGAGCGTTCGCGCGAGGATCTCGCTCAAGAGCGCGCCGTGGCGCGCGAGCTCGTCCTCCTTGACCGAGCCCGCGCGACGAACGAGGTGACGCTGCATCGCTTCAATCGCCGTCGCGTCGGTCTGCAGGGTCACGCCGTATGCGAGGCGATAATCGCGCGCGAGCGCACGGGCGAGCTCGGTCATCCGGATGCGCGCCGTGTCGGCGGCGGGGGCCGGCATCGTCTCGACGATCTCGACCGACGCCGGACGTGTGGAGCGCGGCGGCACCTCGATTCGCTCGGTCGGCGGGAGCGACGCGCCCGGATGCGCGGCGCCGCCCACGGCGATGATGGTGACCGGCGGCGGGCGCATCGAGCGGACCGGCGGCGGGTTCATCGACTGGTCCGTCGGCGAGGTCGCGCCGAGGATCTCCTCCGCGGCGACGTACGCCGACTCCGATGCGCCGTCGTTCTCGAGCACGCGCCGCGCGAAATAACGCGCGTACGCCGTCTCACCGCACGCTAGCCACGCACGCGCCGCGAGGATCGCTAGATCTGCCGCGGGGTCCGATGCACGCGCGAGCGCCGTGAGGAACTGCGCGACGTCGGTGAGGCCCCCGTCGCCGCGGAGCATGTCGCCGTGCGAGCGGAGCTCGTCGATGAGCGTCGAGGGCTCGACCTCGAGGTCCGAATCGACCACGACGTCGGCGGCTTGCTCGACCGCGAGCGCCGAAGCGAGCGCGTGGAGCCGCGGGCGGTAGACGTCGCTGAGGGCCGCGCGCGTGCGAAGCTCGATCGCGAGCGCGGCGCGCATCGCGTGCTCGTCCGCCGCCGCGGCGACGAGCTCCGGTCGATCGATCGCGCGAAGCACGCTCGGAAGCTCGCGCGCGAATTCGCTGCGAACGCGCCGCCACGATCGCTCGCCCGGCTTCACGTCGTCGCCGCCGAGCAAACGAACGGGCGTCGCGGGCGGGACCTCGTCGAGCACCGCGGCGAGATGAAGGAGCTGCATCGCGACCGCGGCCTCATCCATGTCGCAAGCTCGCGCGACCGCGGCGAGATCGATCCACGCGCCGTCGTACGCGCGCGCGTTCGCGCGAAAGACTCCGCCTTGAAAAGCTTCGGCGGCTTCGAGGTCGCTCGCGATTGCGGCGAGCGCCGGCGAGCGCGCGAGCGGCTCGAGCGGACGGAGCGCGTCCACCGACTCGCGAAGGAGCGCGTCGTCGATGCCCGCTTCGCGCAATCGCGCGCGCGCGATCTTCGCGGTCGTCAAATACGATTGCTCGCGCGTGCCGAACCCGCGCGCCGCGGCGGAGAGGATCACGTCGGACGTTTCGAACAGCGCGTACTCTGCCTCGAGCGGACCGTCCTCCGCGCGCGCGACGATCCATTCCCCCACGGCGAGAAAGCGCACGGTGCGATCGTAGCGGCGTTTCGCTTCACTCTGAAGCTCGAGCGTAACCGCGCGCTGCGCATGCGCTTTGCAAAGTGCCCAGCACCAGCCATGTCACTATCCGCTCGCACTTGGCAAAACATCAACCTCCTCGGAGATTGCCTCGTACTCCTCCTCGCATCCGTCGCCGCGACGCTCTTTCCCGGCGGCATCCACTGGCTCGTCGCCCTCGGAATGGGATTCGGCGCGATGACCGTTTGGGTCGTCGGAAGCCGCGTGCTTCGCCACTACGACATCGGTAACGGGCGTGGCATCGCCGGCGACGTCGCCTTGACCTTGGTGTTGCTCTTCGCGACGGTCGTCCCGATGTTCGCGCTGCGATGGTTCGTCCCGCGCTACGCGGAGGCCGCGAACATGTTCCGTTTCGTGACCGTGTTCGTTCTCGCGGTCGTTTGGCTTCGCTTGCTCACGAGCTGGCTCAAAACGCGGCCGCCGGAGCCTCCGGAAGAAATTCTCGTCGTCGGCGTCGGTCCGCTCGGTCGTCATACGGGTCTCGAAATCGCCGCGGCGAAGAAGAACCGCCGTGTGACGGGCTATCTGCAGCTCGCCGGCGAGCAATCGAAGAAGCGCCTCCCCGCGGGGATTCTCGGCACGGCTGACGCGCTCGAGTCCGTGCTCAAAACGCACGTCGTCCACGAGGTCTATCTCGCCGGCGACGACGAAAAGCACCACGCGCAGATCCAAGAAGCCATCCGCGTTTGCGAGCGCTTCGGGATTCCGTTCGCGCTTCCGGCGAACCGCTTCCGCATCGCGCGTGCGGAGCCGCGTGACCGCGCGGCGATGAGCGACGGGTACGTTCACTACGTGTCTTACCGACACAAACCGCTTCAGCTGGCGCTCAAGCGAATCTTCGACATCGTGGCGTCGGGCGCCGCGCTCGTTTTGCTCTCGCCGATCCTCATCGGCGTCGCCGTGGCGATCAAGCTCACGTCGGACGGTCCGATCTTCTTTCGTCAACCGCGCGTCGGCCGTTACGGGCGCACGTTCGACATGCTCAAGTTCCGCTCGATGGTCGTGAACGCCGAGGAGCTCAAAGCGAAGCTCATGGCGCAAAACGAACAAACCGGCCCCGTGTTCAAAATGAAGCACGACCCGCGCGTCACGGCGATCGGCCGCTTCATTCGCAAGTACAGCATCGACGAGCTGCCGCAGTTCCTCAACGTGCTGCGCGGCGAAATGACGATCGTCGGACCGCGCCCCCCGGTGCCCAACGAGGTCGCCCAATACGAGGCGTGGCAGCGTCGGCGCCTTTCGGTGCGTCCGGGAATCACTTGCGTGTGGCAAGTGAGCGGTCGAAACGAAATCGGCTTCGAGCAGTGGATGTACTTGGACATGCAATACATCGACAACTGGAGCCTCTCGCAGGACTTTCAGCTGATTTTCAAGACGGTGCCGGTGGTTTTGTTCGGCAAGGGCGCGAGCTGAGGCGTAGGCCGGCCCGACCCTTGCTCAATGGAGGAGCGTCATGGGACGTCGTGTCGTTCTGGTGGTGGAAGACGATCCGTTGCTTCGGCAGCGTGTGAAGCTCTGGCTCGAGTCGGAGAAGTTCGACGTGCGTTGCGCGTCGGCCTACGACGAAGCGCTGAAAAGCATCGATGTGTGCCCGCCGGCCATCGCGTGCGTCGATCTCACGCTGCCGCGTGAGTCGGGGCTCGATCTCGTCGAGGCGATTCGGAAGCATCCTCGCCACAAGGCGATTCCGATCGTCGTCATGAGCGACCGCACGTCGCCCGAGGACATGGCGGAAGCCGAGCGCGTCGGCGCCAATGCGTTCCTCAAGAAGCCGTTCGCGCGGCCGCTGCTCCTCAAGTACGTGCGTTGGATCCTCGACGGTCCGCACGCGAGCAGCCCGAGCATCCGCGGTCTTCGCAACGTCGAAGGCTGATTAGCGCGAGGAGGGGGCACGCGAGCGTGCGCGTGCCCCGCCGTGTTGCGAGTCTACGAAATCGAGCTCAATCAGGCGCGAGCCGATTCGACGACGCGCACGAGCGACGCCACGTCGGCGACGCCGGAGAGCGCGTCCTCCGCGAGGCGGACGCCGAGGTCCTCTTCGAGCGCGACGAGCAAACGAAGCGCGCCGAGCGAGTCCCAGTGCGCGAGGGTCGCCGGGCCGTCGGCCGGATCGACGTGATCGACGTCGAACGTCGCGGCGACGATCGCGACCACGCGCGTTTCGACGTCGCCGCTCGGAGCGGTGGCATCGCGACGGACACGCGCCGGAACGCCGCTCGCGAGCGCGCCCGCGGGGACGATGCCCGAGACGACGCTGGCCGCGGCGATGCGCGCGCCGTCTCCAATGCGGGCGCCCTTGAGAATGACGACCTCGTCGCCGATGCACGCGCCCGCGCCGATGACGATCGCCGCCGAAGCGCCGGGCGAGCCCATCGATTCGGTGTCGTGGAAGTCGCTGTCCATGATGACGACGCCGCGTCCGATGCGAACGCCGTCGCCGATCGTGATTTCGGACGAGCACGAGATGGCCGCGGCCGAGCCGATCGCGACGTCGCGACCGATCACGAGGCGTGCACCGCGTGCGACGACGAGGTGGGACTGCACCGGGCGCGACGCGATGCGAAAGTGATCGCCGATCGCGAGCTCGCCGCGATTTTGGACGAACGGTTTTCCCTGCGTGCGCGCGTCTTGGCCGAGCGCATCGGCCGCACGGAGATGAACGCGCGCTGCGGCGCGCTCGAGGAGCGTGGCATTTTTCATGTGGGGCTCGCGATTTCGACTCGAATGCCGTTCGGACGCGCGATGGGGCGCGTCTCGTTCCAGACGAACACGTCGCCTTCGCGCGCGAACGGCGCGAGTGACTCGAAGAAGTTGAGACACGGTTTGTTCTTGGCGGTCGGCTGATACGGCGCGCGAAGCACGGTCGCGCCGCGCGCTTTGGCGCGCTCGGTCGCGAACCACGCCACGGTCTCTTCGACGCGGCGGCCCATCACGCGGCACGAGAGCACGTAGTCGGCGACGACGACGGCGCCGTCATCGGCGAGCTCGAGCCCGAGAATCCCGGTGAGGCCCGCTTCGCCGAGCTTGTCCGAGACGTGAATCGCCCAGAGCTCGCGCCCGGGCGCGCGCGACCAATCGAGGAGCTCGGCTTCGCTCAAACGACGCGTGCGAAGGTTCATCTGATTGGTCTTGTTGAGGAGCTGCGCGGTGCGCGGCAAGTTGGTCGCATCGACCGGCGCGAAGCGAACGACCGTGCCGAGACCTTCGAGCCACTCGTCGAGCGAGCCGACTTTCGATTTCAGCGCGGCGCGTTCGCGTTCTTGCGCGTACATTTGCGTGCGCGCGGCGTCTTCGGCGCTGAGCGTCGGCGAGTCGAAGCAGCGGAGGGCCGCGAGCGCTTCGACGTAGCGCGTTTTTTCCTCGGGCCACTCGGGGACGAGCACTTCGGGGAGCGCTTCGCGCACGCGTGCGCGCTCGATCGGATTGTCGTCGATGAAGACGACCGACTGGAGGCCGAGGTTCAGCTCGGCGACGAGCTCGGCGACGTTTTGCGCTTTGTCGCGCCAGTTGATGCGCCATCCGGCGAGGTGCTCGGGGCGCAAGACCATCTCCGGGTGCTCGCGCATCGCTTCGAGCGCGACCGATTCTTCGTTTTTGCTGACGACCGCGAGCGCGATGCCGCGGCGAGAGAGCGCGAGCGCGGCGCGCTGGAAATCGACGAACGATTCGCCGACGGGATCGTGACCGCCGAGCCGGAGATTTTGCCAGCCGACGTCGCCGACGATTCCGCCCCAGAGGGTGTCGTCGAGATCGAGCACGATGAGCTTGCGCGCTTGACCGCGAAGACCGCGGAGCGCGGCGCGGACGTCGTGTGCCGCGGCGTCGAGGACGTCGCGCGCGAAGCCGACTTTGCCCATGTACCAAAGGCGCGCGCTGTACGGCTCGCGCACGCCGACCATCCAGCGCGACGCGTCGAGGGCGAACGCTTTGGGCGACGGCTCGAGCTTTTCGGCGAGGCGAAGGTTCATCGCGGCGAGCGCGCGCGCAACGCCGCCCGAGCGGAGATCGATCATGCCGAGACCGCGCACGTGCGGCGGGAGGGTCCATGTCGCGGCGAAGACGTGACGCGCGCCGACTGCGTCGAGCAATCGATCGGCGAAGGCGTCGACGTCGGCGAGCATCGCGTCGAGCGGCGCGCTTTCGCCCGCGAGCAAACGCGCGAAGGCGGGTGAGACGCGCTCGGGCCGCGTCCAGACGAACGCGAAGTCGCGAGTGCCGGGCGCTGCGTGCGCGAGCCCATCGAGTGTCTGCACGACTTGATCGAACGGCGCGACCTCGGCGGCGACGACCGGGCCGAGCGGGTCCTCGCGCTCGAGGGCGCGCGCGAGATCGTCGGCGGTGAAGTCGGCGAGCACGATGCCTTGCGCATCGGGCGTGCGCGCCGGTTTCGGTGCGATCGCCGTTTGCGGCTGTTTTACGCTGGATCGTGAGCGAAGAACGCGGGCCGGCGCGCCGCCTGCGACGACGTTCGGGGGAAGCGAGCGATCGACGACGCTGCCGGCGGTGACGACCGTTCCGGCTCCGATGGTGACGCCCGGCGCGATGCGAACGCGCGCGGCGAGCCAGACGTCGTCTCCGATTTCGATCGGCTGCGACGCGCCGTCGCGGATGGCGACGTAAGGTCCGAGGCTCACGCGAGAGCCGAGGGCGACGCGCTCGGTCGCGGCGATGTCGACGCCGAAGTTCGCATTGAGGCCGTCGCCGATTCGAATTTCGGCGCCGGGCCCCGCGACGAAACGCACGGGCGCGAAGGCGCAGTTCACTTGAAAGTCGTCGCCGACCTCGATCGTGCCGAGATTTTCGATCACCGGTTTTCCGCGCGTGCGCGCGCGCGCGCCGACGCGATCGAAATCGCGAAGATGGAGCGCCGCGGTCGAACGTGCCGTCGCGTTGGCGATCACTTTTTCGGCGAGCTCGCTCGGCCCTCCGTGACGCTCGCGCATCTGACGTGCGACGACGAGCGCGAACTCCGGATCGCGAAGCAAATAACGGCGCCAGAGACGACGCGGCTCGCGTCCGAGTCGATAGAGCCACTCGAGACCGGACTCGCTCATCCAACGCGGCGCGCGCTCGACTGCGCCCGCGAGGAAATCGATCGTCGCGCCGACGCCGAGCAAGACGGCGGGACGAACGCGGTCGGCGATCGCGTCGGCGAGCCGCTCTTGTTTCGGCGCGCCGAGCCCGACGAGCACGAGGTCCGGCGACGCCCGGCGAATCGCGTCGACGATCGGCGTCAGCGTTTCGGGCGGGATTTCCGCTGGAACGCGCGGCGAGTCGAGCCCGACGACGCGCACGCCGCGGGCTTCGAGCACTTGCGCGGCGCGCTCGGCGCTGCCCGGCGCTCCGCCAAGCAAGTAAACGCTGAACCCCCGTTTTGCAGCGACCTCGACGAGCGCCGGAACGAAATCGGACCCCGAAACTTTCTCCGGAAGCGCCGCACCGAGCGCGCGCGCCGCCCACAAAACGGGCATCCCGTCGACGAGCGACAGGCTCGCGCGTTCGTAGACTTCGCGAAACGAAGCGTCGTGCTCGGCGAGCACGATGTGATCGACGTTCGGCGTGAAGACCGTGCCGCCCTTCTTCTCGTCGACGAGGCGCTCGACTGCGGCGAGCGCCCCTTTCATGTCGACTCGATCGATGGGCAGGCGTCCGATTCGAACGCGCGCGCTCACGGCGTCCCTCGCGGGCGAACCTCGGGCGTCGGCGCGGAGACGAGCGAGCCCGCAGGGACGTCGCTTCGCACGACCGAGCTCGCCATGATCTTCGAGCCGTCGCCGACCTCGATCGGACCGAGCAACGTCGCGCCGGGACCGATGTGGACGTTGCGGCCGACGGCGGGCGCGCCATTCTGCGATTCGCCGAGCGTCACGTTTTGAAAGAGGATGCTCCCTTCGCCGACGCTCGCCTTCGGGCTGATCGCGAGACCCATCCCGTGGACGATTTGGACGCCGGGATCGATGCGCGCATCCCAGTGAATGTCACTTCCGTAGAGATGCCGAATCAAACGCGAGGTCACCATCGCGCCGAGCGGAACGCCGGCATCGCGGAAGAAGTGCATGAGCCGAACCGCGGCGACGATCTGAAATCCGGCACGAAATACGGGTGTTCCGCGATCGGCGGCGCCGTACTTCGCGTCGTTCTTGCGGAGCGCGTCGCGATCGCGGCCGAGCGCGCGAGTCATCCGCCGCGCGGCGACGAGCGCTTTTCCGCCGCGACCGCCGGCGTTCGCGCGCTCGAGCCAGTCGAGCCACTCGCGCGCCGCGTCGCCGAGCGCGCCCGCTTCTTCGCGCATGCCGCGCGCGTACTCGAGACCGAACGCGAGCGTCGTTCCGCGGATCGCCGCCCGATCGAGACCCGCTCGATCGAACGTGAACGCGGCCCGCAAGACGAGATCGGCCAGAAGCTCTCCGGCCTTCGGCGCGGCGAGCGAGACGGCGAGGAGCGCGCGCGCAGCCGGCGGCAGCGCATGGAAGTAACGCCACGGGCTCGCGTGCGGAACGTCCGGGTGCTTCCTTCCGATGCGCGAATCGAACAGGCCATAGAGCTTCGCGCGACGGCGCCAGCGCTCGAGGCTGTCGCGGTCCGACGAGTGAATGCTCCACGCGGCGTCGCTCAGATAAAAACGCGCGCCGTCTTTTTCGAGACGAACGCCGAGCTCGGCGTCCTCGGAGTGACCGAGCGACGCGTCGAACCCGCCGACGCGGAGGTACGCGTCGCGCCGCACCGACAAGTTCCCGGTGTAGACGTTCGGCCCCCGCAGCGGCGTTTTTCCCGCGAGCACGTCGGCGGCAAAACGCTCGAGCACGTCGGCGTGGAAACGCTCGAAGAGCGCATACTCCATCGCCGGGTCCGGTTGGATGCGCCCGAGCACGACCGCGCGATCGTCTTTTTCGTGGAGCTCGAGGTGCGCCGCGACGACGTTCTCGTGCACTTGCATGTCGTCGTCGAGAAAGAGGACGACCGGCGCTTGCGCCGAGAGGACGCCGCGATGCCGCGCCGCAGCCGCGCCCGCATTTTCTTGGCGAACGGCGACGAGCGGAAATGGCGTCTGCATCGAGCGGAGACGCGGGGTGGGATCTTCGCGCGAGCCGTCGTCGACGACCACCACCTCGATTTCGCGCGCGCACGACTGCGCGGCGATCTGGCTGACGAGTCTTTCGAGCGACGGACCGCGGTTGAAAGTGGGAACGACGACGGAGGCTCGAGGGCTCAATGCTTCGATCCGCTTCTCGCCGCGAGCTTGACGGTCGCGCCGACGGCGGCGGCTGCGGGCCGAATGAGAGGTTGCGTGGCGGAGGCGGCTGCCGACGGGACCGGCGGCGGGCCGAACCGCGTGATCTTGAGCGCCGCGGGCACGGGCTTCGACTGGGGCGCGAGCTCGTCGTGGACGGGCTGGTCGACGTGGTCGGCCTGGGACTTTCCCTTCGCGATGACCGCGCCGACGACTTTGTCGCGACCGATTTCATCCGCGGCGCGCATCGCCGTCTTCATCGACGTCTCGCCGAGACGCACGACGACGATCGCTGCATCCGCCGCCTGCGCGAGCGCGAGGCTCGCGGGGCTTCGGTCCGGCGACGCGAGCGCGACGACGATCGACTCGTTGTTCCGGCGATGCTCTTCGAGACGAGCCTTCTCGCCTTCGACGAACCGGAGCTTCACGTCGCGGAGATCGATGACCGTCGGCTTCACGCCTTCGTACTGAAGCGCGGCGTCGGCGAGCGCGTTGGCGACGTCGAGTGTCGAGCCGTTCGGCGCAGCCGAAACGACCGCCAGCACGCGCCATGATTTTTTGTGGAGGGCCAGCCACAGGTTTTGGAGCTCGATGTCGTCGGTCACTTTGTTTTCTCCCTTGCGGTTCGGATCCATTCATCAGGGCGGCGAGCGGGGACTGCGAGCTTCCAGGCGACGTAGATCGGCGCCCACGCGAGATCGCGGACGGCGCGAACGCCGAGTCCCGCGATCGAAGCGCCGCGCGCGACGTACGCACCAGTCGCGACGGCCGCGAGCGACCACGCGACGAACGCGATTGGAAGGCGCGCGACGGTCGAGACGATCACGCCGAGCGCGATCCAGAGGACGAGCGTCGAGAGCGGCGGAACGAGCAAGTCCGCCGCCAAATCGAGCTCGAGCGCGCTTCGTTTTGCGACGGCGCGAGCGAGGAGCTTCGGGCCGACAGCGCGAACGAGCGCGCGCCGACCGCGCTCCCACCGCTGCCGCTGCGAGCGCGCGGCGTCCGACGTGGAAGGCATCTCGCCCATCACGGTCGCTTCGCCCGCGTACGCGACGCGATGGCCCGCGCGCCCGAGCGCGATGCCGTACTCGACGTCCTCGACGATCGAAAATGCGTCGTAAGGCACCTCGCGCAGCACCGACGTCGCGAACGCCATTCCGTTTCCGCGAAGCCCGCACGAAACGCCGACGCGCTCGCGCGCGCGAGAACGGAGCGTGTGAAAGAGCGCGAAGGCAAGCACCATCAGCCGGGTCCTCCAGGAGGATTCCGGGTTGCGCACGCCGTACTCGGCTTGCACGGCGACCTCGCCCGCGGCGAGACGCGCGGCCATCGCACGAAGCAAATTTTTCGAGACGCGCGTGTCGGCGTCGACCACGACGACCGCGTCGGCCTCGCCGCGCGCGAGCGTCTCTTCGAACGCGCGAGCCAGCGCGAATCCTTTTCCGCGTCGCTCGGCGTCGACGCGCTCGATGACGTCCGCGCCCGCCGCCGCCGCGCGCGCCGCGGTCGCGTCGCTGCAGTTGTCCGCGACGACGACCACGCGAAACGATCCCGTCGGATAATCCGCCGAGAGCAAGCTCTCGACGGTCGCCGCGACGTTCGCTTCTTCGTCGTGCGCCGGAACGATCACGTCCAAGCGCGGCCAAGCGACGGGCGCTCGCGGTTTCTCGTTTTCGCCCGAGAGACACGCGAGCGCCGCGAGGTACGACGACGCCGCGAGCGCGGGCAACGCCGCGATCGTCAGGCAAAGCTCGGCTGTCGTCGTCCACTCCATGTTCAGGCCTCGAGCTCGCCCAAGATGGGGAGCTTCAGCTTGCGTTCGACCTGCCAGCGCTCGACGACGACGCCGCGCTTGCGCTCGTCGAGGACGACGCCGCCGAACGAGATGGCGAGAATGAGAACGAGGAGCCCGCCCGCGAGACCCACCGGGCTCGGCTTGTGCGCGTGCTTCGAGACCTCCGCCGGGCGAATGATGCCGTAGCGGTATTTGTGCGCGGTTTTGGCGATGTCGAGCTCGATCTTGGCGCCGTCGATGCGCGTCTCGAGGTCGGCGTACTTTTGCGCCGATTGCTGGAGCTTCATGCGCGCGACGGTGACGGCCGGATCTTCTTCGATGACGAGCGGCGAGCTCGGCGCGCCGGTGAGCGCGGCGATCGTGCGCGCCGATGCGCGCGAGGACGAGGCCGCGGCGATTGCACGCGCGACCGGCGGCGCACTCTGCGCGACCTTGTCGATGAGCGCGCGCTCCTCCGTCTGCAGCCTCACGAGGTCCGGCGAGTCGGCTTGCGCCGCCGCGAGCTTCTGCTTGAGCCCGACGACCGTCGGGTGCTCGGGGCGATATTGAATGAGCGCGTCGGAAAGCTGCTTGTCCAATTCGGCCACACGCGCGCTCCGCTGCGTCTCGATTTGCTGAATCGACGCGCGCTTGTCCTCGAGCGCCTTGAGCAGCGTGGCGTCGACCGGGCCCTCTTCTTTTTGGGTAGCCGCGCTGTCGACGTGCGGCGCGCGCTCCTGCGCGACCGGCCTGGGCGCCGGCGTAGCAGTCGTCGTCTTCGCACCCGTTTTCGGGTCAATCGACTCGAACTCGACGCGCGCCTGGTCGAAGCGCGTCTTCTCTTCCTTCGCGTGCTGTTGGAGGATGTCGATCGCGTCGTCGATGACGCTGATCTCGGCGTCGTAGCGCGCGTCGACGAAGTTTTTCTCCACAGCTTGCGCGATGTCGAACGCCATCCGCGCGTCGGACCACTCCGCGACGATCGTGATCGTGTTGTTTTGGTCGTCGCTCGTGACGGTGAGGCGCTTTTCCAACACACCTTCGATCGAACGGAGGCGATCTTCCTCGGTCTGACCCGGCGAGAGCTTGTTTTGGATGCGGTCTTTGAGACGAAGGAGCGGCGGCCGCGTCGCCTCCCAGCGGTCCATCAAGTTCACTTGCTTGATCAAGAGCACGAGGTTGTCGTGCTTCAGGATCGTGTCGCCCACGTTCTTCGTGGGGTTGTCCGCCTCGCGCGGAACGGTTCGATTCGGGTTACCGAGGGCGGGTAGGACGAGATTCCGCTGCGCGAGGATTTTCACCTCGGTCGAATAGGTGCGCGGGTAGAGCGCGAAGATCGCCGCAGCGAGCGCGACGCTGATCGCGAGCAGCGCGAAGAAGCGCGCGGGCCGGCGCTTCGGCGCTCGCAGCACGTATTTCGCGATGTCGACGATCGCGTGGATATCCAGTCCTTGCTCTTCTTCTTCCTGCGACATGCGCGGCCGAGCTTTCAATGGCCGTGCCACCTCCTGTTGACGCAGGCACGCTCCGTGTAGCGCGAGCGCGCATGTCTCCGGGCCTCAGCGTTGGATTGGACGTGGTCGACGTGCGCGACATCGAAGCCTCGATCGCGCGTTTTGGTGCGCGCTACTTGTCGCGGATCTACACACGCGCGGAGGTCGACTACGCGATGAGCGCGCGCGATCGTGCCACCGCCGCGAGGCGACTCGCGGCGCGTTTCGCCGCAAAAGAGGCGACCATCAAAGCGCTCGGCGCCAGCGAGCGTGGCATTAGTCTGCGGCAGATCGAAGTCGCGCGTCGCGACGACGGCGCCATCGTGCTCGCGCTGAGTGGCGCGGCCTTTGCTGCAGCTCGTGAAGCCGGCGAGCCGACGCTCGCCGTGAGCGTCTCGCACGAGGGCCACCTCGCCGCGGCCGTCGTCATTTGCACGTGGGTGAAACCATGAATCCAACCGACCAAATTCGAGCGATCCTGAAAGAGCACGCACGCCTCGCTGTCGACGTCGCAACGCTCTCCGACGACAGCGACCTTTACGAAGCGGGCATGACCTCGCACGCGAGCGTGAACGTGATGCTCGCTCTCGAAGGCACGTTCGACGTCGAGTTTCCGGACCGCATGCTCCGTCGCGGCGTGTTCGGCAGCCTCGCGTCGATCCGCGCGGCGATCCTCGAGCTCACGCAAGGCGCGACCACGGAGGCGGCCCAATGAGCGAGCTAGCTTCTTCGCTCGAAGCCGTCACGCGCATCGCGCGCGAAGTGTCCGCGCAGCACGCCGAGTCGGTCGATCGCGAAGCGCGCTTCCCGACCGAGACCGTCGACGCGCTCAAGAAGGCCAAGCTGCTGAGCGCGCTCGTGCCGCAGAAAATGGGCGGTTTGGGCTGCGGCATGCTCGAGCTCGCGACGATGTGCGAGACGCTCGGAACGGCGTGCTCGTCGTCGGCGATGGTGTTCGCGATGCACCAGATTCAGGTCGCCAGCATCCTCCGTCACGCGGCGCATCAGACGTATTACAAAAATTATTTGACCGAGCTCGTCGAGAAGCAGCCGCTCATCGCGTCGGCGACAAGCGAGGTCGGCATCGGCGGCGAGATGCGCACGAGCAAGTGCGCCGTTCAGCGCGACGCGGGCGATCGCTTCCTGCTCGAGAAGGACTGCTCGACGATTTCGTACGGCGCGCAAGCCGACGACGTGCTCCTCCAAGCGCGTCGTCACAGCGAAGCGGCGCCCAACGATCAAATCTTCGTCCTCGTGCGAAAGCCCGAGTGCACGCTCGAACAAAAGGGCGCGTGGGACACCCTCGGAATGCGCGGGACCTGCAGCCCGCCGTTCTCGCTCCGCGCGACCGGCGTCGTGGACCAAATCTTCGAGACGCCATTTTCCGACGTGGCGAGTGAGACGCAGGTGCCATTCAGCCACGTTCTGTGGTCGAACGTGTGGCTCGGGATCGCGACCGGCGCCGTGGCGCGCGCGCGCGCGTTCGTCCGCCAGCAAGCTCGCAGCAAGCCGGGCACGGTGCCTCCGACGGCGCTTCGCCTCGCCGAGGCGTCGAGCATGCTGCAGACGATGCGCACCAACGTCCACGACGTCTCGACCGAGAGCGATCGATTGATGCGCGACGAAACGCAAGGCACCGCGGCGCTCTCGTCGATCTCGTTCGCGCTCAAAATCAACAACCTCAAGGTGTCGTCCTCGCAGCTCGTGGTTCAGATCGTGAATCACGCGCTCTCGATCTGCGGGATCCTCGGGTACAAAAACGACTCGAAGGTCTCCGTCGGTCGACACCTCCGCGACGCGCACTCCGCGGCGCTCATGGTCGGCAACGATCGCATCTACGCGACCAACGCGTCGATGCTCCTGGTCCTCAAAGACGACTGAAGGAGAATCACCATGCCGTATTCGGCGCAGTCGCTCTACGACGGGCTCGTCGAGAGCGGTCTCATCATTCCAGTGGGCGTTCAGGGCATCTTCGGACGCGGCCCCGTGTTTGAGGACGTCCTCGCGCGGTTCGACGCGTACGTGACGCGCATCGCGCAAGAAGACGGCGCGCAAAAAATGATGTTCCCGCCGACCCTCGACCGAAAAGTGTTCGAGAAGGTCGAATACATGGACTCGTTCCCGCAGCTCTCGGGCGTGATCTTTTCGTTCAAAGGCAACGAGCGCCAAGCGCTCGAGCTGAAATCGAAGGTCCACGCCGGCGAGAGCTTCGACGGCATGCTCGCCGCGACCGACTGCGTGCTCACGCCGGCCGCGTGTTACCCGGTTTATCCGAGCTTCAAGGGAACGGTCGGGCCCGAAGGTCGCCTCGTCGACATGCAAAACTGGGTGTTTCGGCACGAGCCGTCGCCGGAGCCGACGCGCATGCAGGCGTTTCGCGTGCGCGAGTTCGTGCGCGTCGGGACGCCCGACGTCGTCGTCGCGTGGCGCGACATGTGGCTCGAGCGCGGCGTTCGCATCATGAAGTCGCTCGGCCTGCCGGCGAAGAGCGACGTCGCGAGCGATCCGTTCTTCGGGCGCGGCGGCAAGATCCTCGCGGAAAATCAGCGTGCGGCGAAGCTCAAGTTCGAGGTCCTCGTGCCGGTCATCTCGGAAGAGAACCCGACGGCGCTCTGCTCCTTCAACTGGCATCAGGATCACTTCGGCCAGCTCTTCTCGATCAAAACGCCGGACGGTGCGGTCGCCAACACGGCGTGCCTCGGGTTCGGCATGGAGCGCGTCTGCATGGCGCTCTTCAAGCACCACGGGTTCGACCCGACGAAGTGGCCGGACAAGGTCCGCGAGGTCCTCTGGTCGTCATGAGCGCCGTCACCGCGATCCGCCCGATCGACGCGCGCTCCTACGCGCCGCACGATCTTCACACCACACAGCGCGCGTGGGGCGAGTCGAATTGCTACATCGACGTCTGGATCGAAGTCCTCTCGGCGCTCGGGTGCGATCCGGTCGCGTGCCTTCCGTTCGTGCTTCGGCTCGATTGGGAGGCCGACCAATTCACGTTCTTCAAGCCGCCGCTCGAGGACTTGCACGATCTCTACGGCGTCGAGGTGCAAGAGCTCACGGTCTATCGCGGCATCCTCAAAAACGCCGAAGAGCAGCTCCGCGCCGGGCGAATCGTGCTCACCGAGTCCGACGCGTTTTATCTGCCGGACACGGCCGGCACCGATTACCGAACGCAGCACACGAAGACGACGATCGGCATCCAAGAGCTCGACGTCGAAGGACGGCGGCTCGGTTATTTTCACAACGCCGGCTACTACGAGCTTCGCGACGCGGATTTCGTCGGGCTCTTTCGGCTCGACGCGCCGCCTGATCCGGCGTTCATGCCGCTCTTCGCCGAGCTCGTTCGCGTCGATCGCGTCGTCAAGCTGGAGGCCCCGGCGATCGAAGCGCGCTCGGTCGCGCTCTTGCGAAAACATTTGTCGCGGCGACCGCAGTCGAATCCGATCATTCGCTTCGGCAAACGCTTCGGCGAGGATCTCGCGCGGCTGCGTGGCGAAGGCATCGAGCCGTATCATCAGTATGCGTTCGCGACGATTCGTCAGCTCGGCGCCGCGTTCGAGCTCGCTGCGGTCTACTTGCGATGGCTCGCGGGTCGCGGCGAGTCCGAGCTCGAGCCGAGCATCGAAGCGTTCGACGCGATTTCGCTGACGTGCAAATCGCTCATCTTGAAGGCGGCGCGAGCCGTCACGTCGAGCAAGCCAGTCGATCTCGCGCCGATGTTGCACGAGCTCGAGTCGCAGTGGAGCGCCGGCGTGTCGCACCTCGCGAGGCGCTTCGGAGCGTAGATGGCGCGCCTCGAGCGAAACGTCGTCGCCGAGCTCGACACCGGTTGGGAGCTCGCCGAGAGCGCTCCGGGCGCCGTCGACCATCCGCGCGCGCTCGACGTGCGGTGGAAGCCCGCACGGAGGACGACGGTCGCGAGCGCGCTCGGCGTCGGCCTCGACGACACGCCGAATCTCGACGCGCGCGAATTTTGGTTTCGTCGCACGCTCGCGCAAAACGAGATCGGCGACGTGCTCCGCTTCGGCGGGCTCGCGACGATCGCGGACGTGTGGATCGACGACGAGCACGTCCTTCGTTCGGACGACATGTTCCTGGAGCACGCCGTCGACGTCGCCGGCCGCGTGCACGAAGGCAGCGTGATTTACGTGCGATTCGCGTCGCTCGCGAAGGCGCTCGAAGCGCGTCGGCCGCGTCCGCGATGGCGCGCGACGATCGTCGCGCAGCAGCAGCTCCGATTTTTTCGAACGAGCTTGATGGGACGCATCCCCGCGTGGATGCCGCCGATCGCGCCGGTTGGATTTTGGCGGCCGGTCACGATCGAACGAAACGCGCCGCTCGAGATCACGCACGCCGGCGTCCGCGCGCGCGTCGACGGAACCGACGGCGTCGTCGAAGCGGTGCTTCGTCTTCGCGGCGACGTGCGCACCGTCGACCTCGTCGTGGGCGAAACGCGCGCGCGGCTCACGGTCGACGGCTCGATCGCGAGCGGACTCACGCGCGTCCCGAACGCGCCGCTCTGGTGGCCGCACACGCACGGAACGCCCGCGCTCCTGCCGGTCTCGGTGGTGCTCCACGGCGACGACGGCGACGTGACGGTGCCGCTCGGCGCGACTGGTTTTCGCACGATCGACGTCGACACGACGGGCGGCGCGTTCACCGTGCACGTCAACGGGGTTCGCACGTTTTGTCGCGGCGCGTGCTGGATGCCGCTCGACCCGATCTCGCTCGCAGCGACGCCGGCCGCGCTCCGCCGCGCGCTCGTCCAAGCGCGCGACGCCGGGATGAACATGATCCGCATCTCGGGCACGACGGTCTACGAAAGCGACGACTTTTACGCGCTCTGCGACGAGCTCGGCATCCTCGTCTGGCAGGACTTCATGTTCGCCAACATGGACTATCCGTTTTCGGACGAACGCTTCGGCCACGCCGCGCGGGCCGAAGCCGAGCAAGTGCTCGATCGTTTGCAGCTCTCGCCGAGCCTCGCCATCGCGTGCGGCGGCAGCGAGGTCGAGCAGCAAGCGGCGATGATGGGTCTGCCTGAAAAAGACTGGTCGAGCCCGCTCTTTCAAGACGTGCTTCCGTCGCTCGTGACGACCGCGCGACCCGACGTCGCGTACGTGCCGTCGAGCCCGACGGGCGGCTCGCTTCCGTTCGACGTCGACACCGGCGTCTCGCACTATTACGGCGTCGGCGCGTACATGCGTCCGCTCGAGGACGCGCGGCGAGCGCGCGTGCGCTTCACGTCGGAGTGTCTCGCGTTCGCGAACCTGCCGTGCGACGCGACGATCGAGGCGCTCCTCGCGAGCGGCGAGGCCGCCGGCGCGGATCCGCGCTGGAAAAGCCGTGTCGCGCGCGATCGCGGAACCGCGTGGGACTTCGACGACGTTCGCGATCATTACGTGAAGCGTTTCTTCGACGTCGATCCGGACGCGCTGCGCCGCGCCGAGCCCGCGCGATGGCTCGAGCTCGGACGCGTCGCGACGGGCGAAGCGATGGCCGCGGCGATGAGCGAGTGGCGACGCGCAGGCTCCGAATGTGCCGGCGCGATCGTTTGGTTCTTGCGCGATTTGTGGGAGGGCGCCGGTTGGGGCGTCGTCGACTCGCGCGGCGTACCGAAGTCTTCGTACTACTACTTGAAGCGCGTCCTCGCGCCGGTCGCGCTCCTCGCGATCGACGAAGGATTGAACGGGCTCGTCTTTCACGCCGTGAACGATCGGCCGGCGCCGCTCGCGTGCGAGCTCCGTGTCGCGCTCCATCGCGGCGAAAACATCGTCGCGCGCGGGGCACGTCCGATCGAGGTCGCGCCGCACGACGCGCTCGCGGTCCGCGCGAACGAGGTCCTCGGCCGCTTCACCGATCTCACCTACGCGTATCGTTTTGGTCCGCCAGGCCACGACGTGACCGTCGCGACGCTCGTCGACGCGAGCGGCGCCGTCCTCGGGCGCGCGTTTCATTATCCGCGCGGCCTCGCGGGCGATCGCGCCGCAGACCTTGGCGTCGAAGCGTCGGCGGAGCGCATCGAAGACGGCGTTTTCGGCCTCGCCGTACGCGCCAAGAAAATCGCGCGCGGCGTCGCCATCGACGCGCACGGCTTCGTCGCTGACGACGACTTCTTCGACGTCGCGCCCGGCGAGACGTGGTCGACCCTCGTGCGCGGCCCAGGATCGAAGCTCGAAGGAACCGTGCGACCGTTCAACGCGATCGCCCCAACGAGGATCGTCAACCATGCCCATTGAACAAGACACGCTCAACCGTTCGACATGGTCCACGCGTTCGTCGCGTCGTTGGCTCGACTCGGTCGGCACGTTCAGCGATCCCGGCGAGCAGGTGCTCTTCGATTTGCTTCGCGATCAAATTCGCGGCGCGCCCGTGCTCGATCTCGGCGTAGGGACCGGGCGCACGATCCCGCTCTTTCGTTCGCTCACGTCGGACTATCGAGCGATCGACTACTTGCCGTCGATGGTCGAGGTCTGCCGCCAACGTTACGCGAGCGTGCGCATCGACGTCGGCGACGCGCGCGATCTCGAGGGCGTGCCCAGCCGGCATTTCGCGCTCGTGTATTTCAGCTTCAACGGCATCGACGCGGTCGATCGCGAAGGGCGCGCGCGCGTGCTCGACTCGATGCGGCGAGTCGTCCGCGACGACGGCGTCGTGGCATTCTCGGCTCTCAATTTGAACGGGCCTGCGTTTCGCGAGCGACCGTGGACCTGGCGCGTCGCGCCGGCGCGTCACCCTGCGCTCCGCGCGTTTCGCGCCGCGCGAGCTCTCTCGCTGATGCCCATCGAGACCGTCCGCTGGTCGCGCCTCCAATCGCAATGCGTCTCCGGCGAAGGATGGGCGATCGCCCCGCTCAGCGCGCACGGCTACGGCGTGCTCGCGCACTTCACGACGCTCGAGCGGCAGCTCCAAGACCTCGAAGAAGCGCGGCTCGATCGCGACGTGTTGATCCTCGAGAGCGACCGCGGCGAGCGCGTCCGCCCGGGCGACGACACGTCGAGCGCCGCGTGGCTCCACTTCATCGTGCGACCGCGCTAAGGCGAAAGTCGCTCGAACGATCGCGTCTTGGCGAGGCGTGTCGGGGAACGAGCGGCAGCCTTAACAAGCGGCCGGGCCGCCGCTGGGCAGTCGCAGAACACGACGGCGGCGAGATTCCTGCCGCCGCACGATCCCAGCGAGCAGCGCAGCGGCGTCGAGCGCAGCAAGAGAGCAGCAGGTCAGGTAGATAGTTACGCCGGGAGCTCTTCGACGACGGTCGCGGGGTTTCCGGCGACGAACGTGTTGGGCGCGACGTCGCTCGTGACGACCGCGCCGGCTTGAACGACGCACCCGCGTCCGAGGCGGACGCCGGGCAGGATGATCGCCGCGAGGCCGATCCACGCGCCCTCTTCGACGACGATCGGCTTGGCCGCGACGCCGCGCGCCATGCGACGTGTCTCGGGGCCGAGCGCGTGGCTCGCGGTGTAGAGCATCACGCGCGGGCCGATCGACGCGCCGCGTCCGATGGTGATGCGCTCGTCGAGGCAGAAGGTGACGTCCGGGCCGACGATGACGTCGGGTCCGATGCGGAGGTTTCGCGCGGCGTCGCGCGGGCCGACGAGATGAACGCGTCCGAGGATCGCCGCGCTCTTGCGGATGTCGCAGCCGGCGGCGCGGAGCAATCGCGCGCGCACGGCGGGCAGCGCGAAATCCGGGAGGAGCCCGAGCGCGCCGGCGATCAGGCTCCGGCGCTCGTCCACGATGACGGCAGCCTCGCGAAACTCTCGTGCGGCGCGTGCGAGCGCGCTCACGGCGTCGCTTCTCCGCGAACGACGCGTTCGAGGGCGTCGATCGTGTGGATGCGCGTGAAGAGATCGTGCGGCAACGGCGTGCCGAGCACGCGCTCGAGCTCGACGACCGCGCGGAGCGCCGCGAGCGAATCCCATCCAGGCGCTTTGCGCACGTCGTCGCGCGGGCCGAGATCGGCGACGCCCGGAACGATCGACGCGAGGACCGCGCGCACGCGCGTCTCGGGGACCTGCCGCGCGGCGCGCACGCGAAGCTCGGACGTGACAACGAGCTCGGGCTCGTCGCTCGCGACGTCGTCGAGCACGGTGCCCGCTTCGATGTGCGCGTGCGGTGCGACGACGATACGGCGACGCGCGCGCAGCGTCGCCCCGCTCTCGATGATCACGCCGTCGCCGATCTCGATGCTCGCGCCGCGCTCGACGATGAGCGTGATCGCCGCAGGCGTCGAGACGAGGACGACGCCGTCACCGATCGCGAGCGTTCCTTCGCAGACCACGTTCGGCCAACCGAATACCTGAATGTCGCGCCCGATTCGAGCGCCTCGCAGCGCGACGCGCGCACGAGCTTCTTCGTTCCATCGCGCGGCAATGCGCGCCATCGTTTGCATCGGCATCATGACGAAAGACCCTCCACCGAGACACGCGGCGCCTCGAGGCCGCCCGCGACGTCGACGACCCAAGCGTCACCGCGCCGCGGAAATCCCGCGTTCTCGAAGAAATCGAGGCATGGTTTGTTTTTCGGAGTCGCCAGCGGCTCGATGACGAGCTCGCGTGCGCCGCGCGCGGCCGCTCGCTGCGCCGCCGCCCAGAGCATCGTCTGCTCCACGCGCCGGCCCATCACGCGGCAGCTCAAAAGATAATCCTCGAGCGACGCTTTCTCGCCCGTGCACGCGAGCGCGAAGAAGCCGGTGAGACCGGCGTCCCCGAAGCGATCCGCGACGCGCACGACCCACGCTTCGTGCTCGGGCCGCTTGGCCCACGCGAGGAGCTCGCCTTCGCTGAGACGGCGCGTGCGAAGGTTCATCTGGTTGGTCTTGTTGAGGAGCTGCGCCGCGCGCGCGACGTTGGCCTCGGCGAGCCGCTCGAAACGAACGACGAGTCCGAGCGTCTCGAGCCACTCTTCGAGCGACGTCGTCGTCGCGCGGAGCGCGGTGCGTTTGCGCTCGGTCGCGTACATCGCGTTGCGCTCGCGGTCCTCGCTCGTGACGCGCGGCGTGTCGAAGCAGCGGAGCGACTCGAGCGCGCGCGGGTAGTGCGTCGGATCGCTCGGCCACTCGGGCACGTACACTTCGGGGAGCGCCTCGCGCACGCGCGCGCGCTCGACGGGGTTGTCGTCGATGAAGACGACCGACTGGAGACCGAGGTTCAGCTCCGCGGCGATCTCGGCGACGCTCTGCGCCTTGTCGGTCCAGCCGATGCGATGCGCGGCGAGCATGTCGGGCCGCAAAATCATTTCGGGGTGACGCTCCATCGCTTCGAGCGCGACCGACTCTTCGTTCTTGCTGACGATCGCGAGCGCGATGCCGCGCTTGGCGAGCGCGACGAGCTTCTTCTGGAGCTCGACGAACGCTTCACCGTGCGCGTCGTGGCCGCCGAGCCGGAGGTGCTGCCAGCCAACGTCGCCGACGATGCCGCCCCAGAGCGTGTCGTCCAGATCGAGGACGACGAGCTTGCGCGCGCCGCCGCCGAGACCGCGGAGGGCCGCGCGAACGTCGTGCGCGGCTTCGGTGAGGACGTCGCGCGTGAAGCCCATTTTTCCTGCGTGCCAAAGCTTCGGATCGACGCCGCCATCGCGCGCCGCGGCGAGCCATCGCTGCGTGTCGAGTAGAAATACGTTTTGGGTGCTCGCGAACGCGTCGGCGAGGCGTTGGTTCATTCGCGCGAGGGTCGCGGTCGGTCCGTCTCGGAGCTCGAGCATGCCGAGCCCGCGCCGCCAGGGCGGGAGAACCCAGCTTGGAACGAGCACGAACCTGACGGCGCCCGCAGCACCGATGACCGCGGACGCGAACGCGTCCACCTCGCTCGTCAGCGCTCGTTCGTCGACCGCTTCGCCGTGAAGCATCGCGCGAAACGCGGGAGCGACCGATTCGGGCCGCGTCCACGCGAGAACCGCGTCCTGTTTCGACTCGCCCGCAGCCAGGCCGAGGAGAGTTGGGACGACTTGATCGAACGGCGCGGTCGTGGACGCGATCGCGAGGCCGTCGAAGTCCGGCTCGGCGAGCATCGGCGCGAGCTCGTCGATCGTAAAGTCGGCGACGAGGAGGGCCGAGAGTGTCTTCGTCGCGCTCCGGCGCGGCGGAGCCGTGCGCACGGTTCGTGCAACCTCATCGGCGGGGCGATCACCCGGAGCGACGACCGTGCCACGCCGAACACGACACCCCGACCCGATGAAAGCGTTCGCGCCGATGCGCGCGCCCGCTTCGATCACGATCTCGCGCGCGACGCCGCGCTCGTCGCGGTCGCAAATCGTCACATTGGGGCCGATGACCACGTCGTCTTCGATGCGCACTTCGCAGTCGGAGAAGATCGTCGCGCCCGGCTCGATCGTCACGCGGTCGCCCACCACGATCGTGCCAGCCGTGCTCGTTTCGAGGCGCACGGGCGAAGCGCCCGATCGGATCGTCGCGTCGCAGCCGATCTCGATGCGCCCGTCGTTGCGAACGAATAAACGCCCGAGCGCCCGGGTCCCTTGCCCGACGCGATCGCATTCGGCGAGTCGAATCGCTGTCCTCCACATGACGTGCAAAGGCCAGCACGGGGCGTGCCGTGCAAGCTGAAGTCCTTCCGACCATGGAGACACGCGCGAGCGAGCCGTTTTGGTTCGGGCCGCCGGGTCGTCGCGCGTTCGGCTGGTATCACGCGCCTCAGGGTGTGGCGCGCGTGACGGGCATCGCGCTGTGTCCTTCGCTCGGGCACGAGATGCTCTGCGCGCACCGCGCGTACCGTCACCTCGCCGAGCGTCTCGCCGAGCGCGGCTTCGGCGTCGTGCGCTTCGACTATCACGGGACGGGCGATTCGCCCGGCGGCGACGACGACGAGGCGCGCGTCGCGTCGTGGCTCGGGACCATCGACGACGCGCTCGCGGTGCTTCACGACGCGGGCTTCGCGAAGGTCGCGCTCTTTGGCACGCGCATCGGCGCCACGCTCGCGACCGCCGCGGCCGCGCGCCGTGGGGACGTCGACGCGCTCGCGCTCGTCGCACCGTCGCTCTCCGGCACCGCGTTTTTGCGCGAGCTCCGGGCGATGCAAAAAGTCCGGGACCGCGGCGACACGCGTCCGCCCTTCCGCGGTCAGCGCGAAGGCGACGAAGAAGCGATCGGCTTCGTCTTCCGTCGC
>DASXHD010000121.1:0-33331 GCA_036488725.1 Polyangiaceae bacterium
GATCGTCACCTCTTCTCGCAGAACCTTTCGCACAGCGCGGCGCCGTTCATTCGCCACGACGGCAAGGTCGGCTACTCGCGCTGGGAGCACCTCGGCGACGTCAACGACGTGAAGATCATGACGGCCAGCATCGACGGCACCTCGATGCTCGCGGTCGCCGGCCAGCACGGCAAGCCGGCCAACTCGCTCATCAACGTGCGCGAGTACGCGCCGAACCAGATGGTGGGCATCGCGACCAACCGCGACCGCACCATCCACGCCGGCGCGCTCGTCCTCGTCGACGCGCGTAACCACAACGACCCGGTCTGTCTCGACGACACCGCCGATCAAACCGGTCACGCCTGCCTCGACGAAGAGCACGCGACGTTCACCATCCTCACGCCGAACGTCCCGACCTCGAGCGACCCGTCGCCGGTCGGTCGCTACCGCGAGCCCAACGTTCTTCCCGACGGCCGCATCATCGTTTCGTTCGCGGACGGCCCCGTCGGCGACCTGAACGAGATGTCGGAGACGGCGCCGAACTTCGGCATTTATCTCTTCGACCCGAAGACGCAGACCAACCAGCTCATCTACAACGACCGCAACATGTGGTCGCTCGGCGCGACGCCGGTCGTCGCGCGCACCGAGCCGCCGGTCATCGGCCAGCTCCAGAACATCGTCGACTCGTCGGTGCCCGCGCGCATCGGCTCGATCAACGTCAAAGACACGAGCCTGCAAGAGACCGTCGACGGCGCGGAGTTCTCGCAAGCGAGCCTCTCCGACGCGCTCAAAGGCGCGGTGAAGGTCCGCGTCATCGAGGGCTTCTCGAGCGAGGGAGCGCCGGGCGTCACGATGTTCGGCCTCACGATGCACGAGGGCGCCGCCATCCTCGGCGAAGTCCCGGTGCAAGCCGACGGCAGCTGGCTCGCCAACGTGCCGCCGTACATTCCGATGCACCTCCAGCCGATCGACAAGTTCGGCCTCGCGATTCGTAACCAGCGCACCTGGATTCAAGGGATGCCGGGCGAAAACCGCCGCTGCGGTGGTTGCCACGAGTCGCGCACCTCGGACAACGCGCTCACGACCGGACAGAACCCGACCATCGCCGAGCAACAAGGCCCGGTCGACCTGACCGAATCGATCCCGAACCGCACCGAGTACCCGTGGGACTACAGCAACATCGCGGGCGGCGCTTCGATTCAGCCGATCCTCGATGCGAAGTGCGTCCAGTGTCACAACGACACGACGAACGGCAGCGGCCCGCAGACCTTCTACACCATCGGCTTCACCGACCCGGTCAGCGGCGCGACCTCGCAGTACCAAATCCCGACGTTCGACATGTGCGGCACGACGGCGAGCCAGTACTGCAGCGGCAAGCCGATCACCGTCCGCTACGACCGCAGCACGTACACGTGGCCGGTCTCGTACGTCTCGATCTTCTACCCGTCGGCGATGCAGATGACGATGGGCATCACGCTCCTCAGCGGCACGGTTCCTCCGATGTGGGGTATCCCGGCTGACGCGCGCAACAGCGAGATGATCGCGCACATGAACGTGACCGCGCCCGACGCGACCACGGCGTGGCCGGTCAGCCAGCACCCGATGCACCCGGAGAACGTCGGCATCACAGTCACCGACGCCGAGCGCCAAGCGCTCATTCGCAGCTTCGACCTCGGCGGCCAGTACTACTCGCGCCAGAACACGAAGTTCGTCCCCTACACCAGCGGCGATCCCGTCGCGACCGGCAACTGAGAAAGAGGAGATAGGAACCATGCGCACCATCAAGATGGGAACTCTCTCTCGCGGACTCCGCATTCGCGGGTCCTTGGTCGCCGCCGCTCTCGCAGCGGTCACGGCAACGATGTCCGGCACGGACGCTCGCAGCGACACGAAGTACGTCGGCGGTGGCATCAGCACGCTGCACGACAACGTGCCCGCCGACCAAGTCGAGTTTCTCTCGAGCCCCGACCGAATCATCTCGGTCGCCTCGTCGAACTCGCCGACCCTCATCTGGGAGACACTCGAGCACGGCGAGCGCGTCGAGTGTCTCGCGTGCATCCCGGTCGTCGCGAACCTGATGTACGACGAGCACAGCGAGACGCGCGAGATCGCCGCGTGGTGGCTGCGCCGCCGCATCTTCGGAGTCTTCGGCGACGGTCAGGTCTATCAACAGACGATCAACACGCTCAAGAGCGACGCCAATCCGCAGAAGCGCGCGTACGCCGCGTCTGCGCTCGGCGAGTTCCTCGACGCGGGCGGCATTCAGCCTCTCGCGGACGCCATCTCGAACGACAGCTCCGCGCTCGTCCGCGCGTCCGCCGCGAAAGCGCTCGGCCGCATGAACAGCGCGGGCAACGGCGCTCTCAGCAAAGGCATGCTCGACTCGGACGAGAGCGTCCGCATCGCCAGCATTCAGTCTGCGGGCAAGGTCAACGAATTCACGGACGAGCAAACGGCCGCCAAGCTCACGGGGGACACGAGCTCGACGGTCAGGCGCCTCGGCGTCGGGTTGCTCGAGGATCTGCATGCGAAAGACACGGTCGCCAGCGTCATGACGCTGGCGCAGAGCGACTCGGACGTGAACGTTCGAATCGCAGCGTGCCATGCGCTCGGAGTCTTCCGAGACGCGTCGGCTCAGGCGACGTTGCAGAACATCGCCCAGAACGACGCGAGCACGCTCGTGCGCGACGCCGCGACCATTGCGCTGCGACGGCTCTGAGGGAGACAGGCCCGTTGCGAAGATCCCGCGCGAGGGGGCGAGCCTGACGGTTCGCTCCCTCGTCGCGTTTTTGTTACCCAGGAGATAAGCTCGGAGTGGTGATGAGCCCGAAAAGTCTCTTTGCATCGCTTTCGGTCTTCGTCGCAGCGGTGCTGGCGCTGCTTCCAACGACGTCGTGCGACGTGCCGCCGCCGGACACGACGACTTACTTCGATCGGACCATCTTTCCGATTCTGAACGCCGGCTGCGCGCGCAGCCCGACGGGCTCCGGCTGTCACGTCGCCGATGCGAAGGGCAACGCCCTCGGCAACCTCGACGTCTCGAGCTACGCCGAGATCAACAAGCGCCGCGATCTGCTCGTGAACTACGGGCCGTACGGGCGTCCGGCGATGCTCGTGAAGAACGTGCCGCCGTTTCAGATCACGGTGAAGTCGTTCGACGGCGTCGACGAAGCGATCACGACCGACATCAAGCACACCGCAGGGCCCGTGCTCGACCCGACGGCGACCGGGTACCTCACGCTCTCGCAGTGGATGCAAAACGGCGCGACCGAGAACAACACCGGCGTGCCGCCGCCGCCGCCGAATCGTCTCGCGTGCGTCGACACGGTGCCGCCCGCCGACCCGTCGACGGGCTTCGACCCGACGAAAGACCCGACCAACAGCGACTATCAAGAGTTCGTCAGCAACGTCATCCCGGTGATGCAGAAGACGTGCGCCGCCGGCAACTGCCACGGCACTTTCGCCAACGAGCTCTATCTCACGTGCGGCAACACGCCGGAAGAGAAACGCTGGAACTACTCCGCCGCGCTGCAGTACCTCGCCCAGACGGCGAGCCAAGCCGAGATCGTGCGACGTCCGCTCGCGCCCGCGCAGGGCGGATCGTTTCACGAGGGCGGCGTGATTTGGCAGACGACCGGCGACGGCGATTACCAGTCCGTCCTCAACTGGGCCGGCGACGCAGCGAACGCGTTCACGACCGAGATCACCAACATCGAGAGCAACCAGCCGAACTTCATGTTCTTCGTGCATCGCATTCAACCGATGCTCGTGAAGAAGGGCTGCATGATGCTGCAGTGCCACTCGGCGGCGATGTTCCACGAGTATCGCCTGCGCGGCGGCACCGGCGGGTCGTTCTCGCTCGCGGCGTCGGAGAAGAACTACGCGCTCACGCTCGACCAGATGGCGCTCGACAGCGACGACGTCAACGCGAGCCGGCTCGTGCAGAAAAATCTTTATCGCAAAGAGATCGACCCGACCGGCGGCGGCATCGCCCATCGCGGCGCGGCGCTGCTCGAGGATTTCGGGCCGGGCAACGAAGCCTCCGGCACGCTGTGCGACGCCGGGGCGTACGATTACGACAACGACCCGCTCGACAAAATTCCGGCCTACTGCCTGATTCGCGAGTGGCACAAACGCGAGCGCGCCGACGCGCTCGCCGGAAAATGCAACGGCGGACCGTGCGCGGTCACGCCGCTCAGCGCGATCGTCTACGTCAAAAAGACGCAGAGCCCGGCGCAAGATCAAGTGAACGACTTCGACATCTACGCGCCCGGCTCCGAGCTCCACGTGCTCGGCGCGACGCTCGACGCGGCCGGCAACGTTCAGCTCGGCGCCGACGCCGACGTGACGAGCGGCTGCGGTCTCAGCGCATCGACCGCGGACATTCGACGCCCGGCATCGTCTTACGACGGAAAGAAGGTCGCCTTCGCGGCGCGCTCGAGCGCGTCCGAGCCATTCAGCGTCTACGAGATGGACGCGACAGGCGGCAATTGCCAGAAGCACGCGGGCATCAACGCGGTCACCGGCACGAGCAACGGATTGCCGGTTCACAATTTCGATCCGCAGTACGGGCCGCCCGATCAAAACGGCGTCCAGCCGATCCTCTTCATCTCGACGCGCGGCATCGATCCCGCGGCGAACTACGCGCAGAACTTCGACTACACCGGCACGCAGCGCGAGCCCTTCGACCCGACCAAGCCGAACCCGAACCTCTACGTCTACGAGCCCGACCCGAACAAGGCGGGCCAGTTCAGGGTGCGCGAGCTCTCGTTCCAGCTGAACATGGAGCGCTGGCCGAGCTTCATGAACGACGGCCGCATGATCTACAGCGTCGTCAAGCGCGCGCCGAGCTTTTACGAGGTCGCGCTCCGCCGGCAAAACCTCGACGGCGGCGATTACCACCCGCTCTATTCGCAGCGCGGATCGATCGGCTTCTACGAAGCGACGCAAGTCGTCGAGCTCGCCGACAAGAATTTCGCGACCGTCTTTTCGAACCCGGGCTGGCAGCACCAAGGCGGCGTGCTCGGCATCTTCAATCGCTCGCTCGGCATCGACTTCTACAGCACCAACAAAGACGATTATCCGATCGACGCGAGCGTCTACGACCCGACGTCGAATTCGTCGCCCGAGCAGCAGTTCTTCCTCCACTCGCTGACGTTCCTCGATGGCAGCGGCAAAATCCAAACGGAGAACGGCGCGCCCATCGGATCGATCAACGCGCCCAATTATTCGCAAGGCGGCGTCTACCGCTCGCCGTCGCCGCTGCCGAACGGGAAATTTCTCGTCAGCTACTCGTCGGCCGCCGACCCGACGAATTTCGACGCGACGAGCTACGCGCTCTACGTCGTCGATCCGATCGCCGAGACGAAGCAGCAAATCGTCGCGGCCGGCGGCATCGTCGACGCGGTCGCGGTGTACGGCAAGTACAACCACGGCACGTTCAAGTCGCGCGTCGACGAGCCGAACGGAAACGTCATCGTCGATCCGACGCAAGCCGACGCGCAAATCTTCGTGCTCGACATGAGCGTGCTCGGCTCGCTCCTCTTCCAGAACACGCCGACGGGTCGCGCGGTCGAAAACCTCGACGCGAATGGACAAGACGCGAAGCTCGATTCGTTCGACGTCTACGAGGACATGCCGCCGGATTCGAGCGTCACCGACTTCGCTTCGGGCGGCGCGTTCGTCGCGAAGGACAACTTCGGTCAGGTCTACGTGCGCCGGCGCAAGCTCGGCACCGTCAATTTGCAGAGCGACAAGTCGGCGTACTTCAGCATCCCGGGCGGCGTCCCGATCGTGCTGCACTTGCCCGACACGACCATCTCCCAGACCGCGGGCTATCCGCGCTGGCAAAAAGAAGAGATGTCGTTCTACCCGGGCGAGCGCGCGCACCAATCGTTTCAGGGTCAGTTCTTCAACGGCCTCTGCGGCACGTGTCACGGCTCGATCAGCGGGCGGCCGGTCGACGCGGCGCTCAACCCGGACCTCCTCACGCAAGCCTCGCAAGTCCAAGCGCTCGGGCACACGGGCGACAACAACCTCGACATCGGTCCGTCGCAACGGCCCGCGCCCGAGGGTCCTCCCGCCGGAAACTGATCGCGAGCTGAACGGTAAAGCTGTGTAACTCGCGTTGCCGCGCGGCGGCCGCGCCGCATATTCGCCAGCGCCGGGTGAAAGCGAATCAAAGGTGAGGGGACTAGTTTGTTTGGCGGCGGTCTTCGCCGCGGGTTGTGCGAGCGAGCCGATCTTCAAAATGCCGATGACGGCGGCCGAGCTCTCGACTTACGACTCGGGGCCGGCGCTCGTCGCGTACCTGTCGCAAGACGACGCGAGCGCGTCGGTGTGCGATGCCAAGACGCGCGGTCCGCACGTCGGCGCGCTCACCGAGCCGATGCGCGACGCGCTCGTCCGCGGTCTCATCGCCGGGCGAATCGAGCCCGAGACGTGGCTTCGCTGCACCGACGCGATGATCAAGCGCGCGCAGCCGGAAGAAGCCGCGTCGATGCTCGACGAGGTCGGCCACGCGTACAAATCCCTCGTGAAAAGCGGTGATTTCGAGAAGACGCCGGCGATGCAGGCGCGCGCGGTCGCGATGCAGCGGCTCTACGTCGAGCGCAAAAATCGAATTCACGATTCGCACGACGAGCTCACGTCGCTCTTTTCGGATTTGCGGACGGCGCTCGCCAATCACAAGCTCGGCCCCGTCGCGACCAAGCTCGGCCAAGCGCTCCTCGACGTGCTCGATCTCGAAGACGGAAAATGGAAAGGGCGGCGTGTCGACGGCGCGCTCCTCGACGAGCTCGCGGCATCGAAAGACGAAACGACGCTGCGCCTCTTCGTCGACCGGCTCCCGAGCGACGAGCTGCGGACCGAGGCGCGCCGGCGGATCGTGCGTCTCCACATCGCGAGCTCGCCTTTCCCCGAGGTGCGCGCGAACGCCGACGACGTCGAAGAACGCGTGCTCATCCGCGGCGCCAACCCGATCGACGTCGCGAAGCAAACGCCGACGCGCGGCTGGCTCGATCAAAACCATGTGCCGATGCGCGGCGTCCTCGTGCGCCAAGATCTCTGGGCGCAGACGGCGAAGCTCCTCGGTTACAAAAACGATCGCCCGCCGCTTTCGATTTTGCCCGACCTCCAGCTGCGTCACGCGCTCGAGGTCGAGGCCGCCGGCGTGTCGAAGCCCGTGACGATTTGCGCGCCGAAAAAAGAGCTCGACCCGACGCCGTGCATCTCCGCCGACGACGTGAAGCTCGGAAACCCGGTCGCGTATCTCGACAAGGGCGGCGTCTTTCGGTTCGTCGATCTCTTGCCGATGCAGAGCGCGGTCGCGCTGACGGCGATGCACGATCAATTCGCGCTGCCGATCGCCGTCGGCGGAAAAACGCTCGCGTCCTTCGAGTGGCCGTTTCACTACGAGAAGCCGCAAAACCTCGTCATCCGCGGCGCGAGCGCGGGCGAGAACGGGCCGCACCTCGTCGTCAAAGTCGATCACCGCGATCCCGCGCGCTACATTTTCGACGTCGAGAGCGGATCACGATCGTGGCTCGCGGTCGTCGAGGGTTACGACGCCGACGCGTTCGTCGTCGCGAGCGCGGGCGCGCAGGGTTTCACCGGCTCGGCAGGCTCGGACGGCTCGCCCGGCTCGAGCGGGAGCGAGTGCGGCGACGGCGGACCCGGCGGCGACGGCGGACCCGGCGGCAACGGCGGCGACATCGACGTCGGGATCGACTGCGGATCGGCGTCGTGCGACGCGCCGCTCGCGCTCTTGCGACGAACGATCGGGAGCGTCGCGGGGCCTGGCGGATCGGGAGGACCCGGCGGATCCGGCGGCGCGGGCGGCGCGGGCGGCTCCGGCCGCGCCCCGACGACGCACACCGACGAAAACGGAAACACGGTCACCGACGATCCCGGATGCTCCGCCGGATCGAGCGGCACGAACGGCTCCGACGGCCCGTCCGGCTCGGACGGCCCGCCCGGCGTGCCCGGCCGCGTGACCTTCCGCGTGCGCGCGCCCGCTCGGTGACGCGTATGCTCCTCGCATGCGCGCGCGTTTCCTGTGGCTCGCGGTCTTTCTTCCGTCGACGGCGTTGGCCGATTCGCCGAAGAAGCGCCCCGCGTTCGAAGAGCAGGCGCGCTTCAGCGCGCCGTTCATCCTCGGCGTCGACGCGGCCCTCACGTCTCCGTCGACCGCCACCGGATTTTACGGCGGCGTGCGCCCAGAGCTCGTCTTCGCGTGGAGCAAAGAGGACGTGCGGTCGACGGCCGGCTTCGGCTTCGGCCCGTACGCGAATTTCGGCGGCTCGACCGGAACGTCGCAAATCTGGCTCGGCGGTGGCGCGACCGCGGTCCTCTACGTGGGAATTTTCGGCGTCGCGCTCTCGGGCGGAATCGACTGCGATTGGCTCCGCGCCGTACCGAACGCGTCGCCGGTCGTCGGCCTCTTCGCGGGTTTCCGCCCGCGACGCATCGACGACATCGATTTTCCACTCGGCCTCCGCGTGGACTTTCGCCCGCCGCTCGGTGACGTCCCCGCCACGTTCATCGTCTCCGCGCAGGTCGACGTCATCGGGTTCGTCGCGGTCGGCATGCTCATGAACCTGTTCCACCAGCACTGACCTTGACGACGCGAGTCGCGGATTTATTTCTGAAAGCGGTTCAACGAAGGAGGTCAATCAATGCTGGCTCTTTTGAACGGTATCCCAACGCTGGACCGCGTTTTCGACGACGTGATGAAAGACTTCTCCACGTCGGCGCGGTTCACGCCTGCTGTCGACATTCGATCCAACGAGACGGAGGTCGCGTTCTCGATCGACGTCCCCGGCGTCAAAGAAAACGATCTCGAATTGACCGTCGAAAAGGGAGTCCTCCGTGTGTCCGGCAAGCGCGCCGGCCACGGCGAGTTCGCGCTCGCGTACACGCTGCCCGACACGGTCGACGACGAGAAGCTCGCCGCCGATCTGGCCGACGGCGTGCTCACGATCCGAGTTCCGAAGCTTCCGAAGGCGCAGCCGCGAAAGATTCAAATCGGCCGCGCCGACAAGCAGCTCGCCACCTGAGTCACCAGACGACGAGCTCGTCGCGGTGGACGAGGACGTTGCTGTCGCTCTTCGTTCCGGCGAGGCGAAGCGCGTCCTCGGCCGCGACACGTACGAGGCCGCGGCCGATTTCGTCGCCCTCGGGCGCGAGCACGCGTACGGCGTCGCCCGCGCGGAAGTCGCCGCGGACGCCGAGCACGCCGACGGCGAGCACGCTCTTGTTGTCTCGCCGCACCGCGCGCACCGCGCCCGCGTCGAGCACGACGTCGCCGCGCGGGCGCAGCGTGAACGCGATCCAGTAGCGGCGCGCGCTGAGGCGCATCTCGGAGCGAACGAAGAGGGTCCCGACGTCTTCGCCCGCTGCGACGCGCCGCAGGACGTTCTCGTCTCGCGCGTCGGCGATCACGACGTTCGCGCCGGCGAGCGTCGCGCGTCGCGCCGCTTCGATTTTGCTCGCCATGCCCCCCGTGCCGAGCCCGCCTTTTTTCGACGGCCTCACGAGCGCCGCCGCTTCGCTCGCGTCGGCCACGGTTTCGACGCGCTGTCCGCGCGCGTCGAGCACGCCCTGCACGTCGGAGAGAAGCACGAGCAAGTCCGCGTCGACGAGCGGCACGACGAGCGCGGCGAGCTGATCGTTGTCGCCGAACTTGATCTCGTCGACCGCGACCGAATCGTTTTCGTTGAGCACCGGAATCGCGCGCGCATCGAGGAGCGCCGCGAGCGCGTCGCGTGCGTTGTTGGCGCGCGTGCGATCCGCCAAATCGGCGTGCGTCAGGAGCACCTGCGCGACCGCGAGGCGCTCTTTGCCGAACGCGTTTTCGTACGCGTGCATCAAGAGGCTCTGCCCCGCGGCGGCCGACGCTTGGAGCTTCGCCATTTCTTTCGGGCGCGACTTGTAACCGAGCTTCTTGTAGCCGAGCGCGATCGCGCCGCTCGAGACGAGGACGACGGCTCTTCCTTCGCGCGCGAGCGCGGCGACGTCCGCCGCCAAACGTGCGACGGCTCCCTCGCCGGCAAGCGAGCTCGATCCGATTTTGACGACGATGCGCCGCGCGCCGCGGACGAGCTCCGCGCGTTTCACGCGATGCTTTCGTCGAACGCCGCCTCGAGCCTCCGCACGAGGTTACCGGGGAGGCTCGCGACCGCCGCGATGATCCCGTCGGTCGCCTGCGTGACCGGATCGCGCAGCTCCTCGGGCGCGCTGCCGATGTCGCTCTCGTCGGGCGCGGGCGTGGCGACGACGCGCGCGATCGCGCTCTCGATCGCGCGTCTCACGCGGCGAGCCTCGTCGACGTCGATGCGCACGCTCGGGTCTTCGCGCCGGTCGAGGTAGCGCGAGAGCAAATGACCGATCGCGTACGTGAGTAGCGCGCTCCGAATCGGCGGCAGCACGGTGAGCGGACCGAGCCGCGAAAAGATTCGCGTGGTCGCGAAGCGGAGCGCCATCCCGAAGACGCCTTCGGGACCTTCGGCGAGGCCGGGTTTCGCTAGAAATCGCCGCGCCTCGGGCGTGACCGAAAGTCCGTGACGCGCGCACACGTCGTGGACGAGGGCGCCGCGAACGCGCGTCGCGATCGAGCCGGGCAAAATCGGAATCGGAATCGCCGCGGCCGCCGCGCCGAGCGCCGAGTACGTCCCGAGCCGCCCGATGCCGAGCGCGCCCCGAGGTTGGTCGAGCGCCGCAGGCGAGACGTGGGTGGGAACGCGCGTGTCGGTGGCCAAGGTGATCTCGAACGTAGTCTCAGCCGACCGCCCCCGACAAGGGCTGAAGCTCGACGACCACGACGTCCGCCGCGCGCGCGATCGTGACCAAATCGAGCGTCGTCAGACCTTCGGGCATCGTCACGGTGAGCGCGCGGCCGCTTTCGTCCGCGTCGACGTCTGCCCCGCGCTCGCGCAGCTTGTCGGCGAGCACGCCCGCGGCAGCGCCCGAAGTGCGCACGGAAAACGTTCGCTCGCGCGTCGCGATTTCGGCGGGCATTCCCGCGTAGGCGAAGCGCCCGCCCGAAAAGAGCACGGCCTCCTCGGCCTCGAGACCGAGCGGCGACGAGAGCGCGAGGCGGCCCGCGAAGAGCGCCCACCTCCGACCTTTCGCGGCCGTCACGAACACGCGAGCGAGCGCGCGAGCCTCGGCGTCGGGCAGGCCGGGCGTGAAATCTTCGATGACGAGGAGCGGCGCGTCGGTCGCGATCGCCGCCGCGAGGAGCGCCGCGCGCTTGACCGAGAGCGCCGCCGCGCCGAGCCGCGCGCGCGCGTCGAGCTGCATCGCGTGCACCGCTGCTTCGGCGAGCCGCCGTCGATCGCGCCGCCCGTGCCCCGCGAGTCGCGCGCTCTCGATCGCGAGATCCATCGCCGTCCAACGCGGCGGCACCGGAACGTCCGCGGGCGCCGACGCGATCGTTTCGAGCGCGAGCGCTTCGCGCGGCTCGAGCCCGCCGATGCGAAGCGTGCCCGACGTCACCGCGCGAAGCCCACACGCCGCCTCGAAGAGCGCGCGCGGCGCCCCGACGAACGCGACGTTCGATCCCGACGACGCGAACGTGAGGCGCTCGATCGCGGGCGACCCGCCGGCGTCGATTCGCACGTTCTCCGCGCGAAAGATCGGCTCCATCGGCGTAACCACATCGCCGCTATACCGCGTCGGCATGGTGTTCGCTACATTCGCACTCGGAAAGGGGTTTTGGTGATGAACCTCGCGAATCCCGTGTCTTCTGTCGGGGCCTCCGCCCCCAAGGTTGCGGCCCTCCGCCCCCACGTCGTGCCGCTCGTTTCGGGGATGTGGCTGCTCGCGGCGATCGTTTCCGGATGCGGCTCCGACAGCCAAGTCACGAGGCCGAACCTCGTCGGCATGACCGACACCACACCGCCCTACTACGATGTTGGCGAAACGACGCTCTACGAGGTGCAGACGCCGGTGACGATGCCGATGCGCGCGCCTAACGCGACCGAGCAAGCGCAGCTCGGGCCCGCGCCCACGTACCTCCAATCGTTCGGCGCGACGAGCGCGCCGTGGATCAAAGTCGACGACGTGCAGACGACGATTCGCTTCACGCTGACCAACCTCGACGACGCGTCGCACGCCGTCGAGCTCCTGATCGATCCGTGGAACCCGTACGTGAAATATCAACCCGGCATCGAGATCGTCAGCGACGAAGAGACGACGCCCGACTTCAGCGGCTACGACCGCTTCTACGAGCTCGACAAACAACAGCGTCTCGTCGGAACGATCGTGCCCGACGACACGCGCGAGCTCGCGATCGATCTCGCGACCGTGATGAACATCTCGGTGAACGACGCCGGCGATCCCGACGGCAACGGTCTCTTCAATCACACGTTCAACTTGCAGAACCGCTCGAGCGATCAGGACCCGCTCATTCAGCAGTGGATTCCGCAGCCGCAAGACGTGCCCGCGATGATCGGCTTCACGCTCGGTCTGCGCTCGACCGAGCCGATGAACGTCGCGGTCGAAGTGACGGTCGACGTGCAAGACGTCACGGGACGCCGGGTCCTCCCGGCGGACGGAAAGCTCGACAACGACAATCAGCCGCTGCCGCCGCCCGCCGGCGTGCTCCAGCCGCCGAAGGTCACCGCGCAAATGTGATTGAAGCTCAGGCGAGGACGTGACCGCCGCGGAGGAGCGAAATGCTCGTCGCGTGGACGCCGTCGTCGCCTTCTTCTTCGAGGAACTTCACGCGCGCGCCGCGTCTCAGGCGATCGAACGCGTTTTTCAAGACGGCGTTCTTGTGGAAGTAGATCTCCTGACCGTCGTCGCTCTCGATGAAGCCGTAGCCCTCGTACGAGAAGAGCTTGCTGATCCATCCGTGGCGCGGCAGTTCGTGGCGTTTGACGTCACCGCGGCGGATGGCGGCGTGGTCTGCGAGGCGACGCTTGGCCTCGTCGAAGGCTGCGTCGATGGTCGCGTAGGCGTCGAGCTCCGAGTCGCCGAGGTCGCGGCTGATCGCGATCTCTTCGCCGGGAAAACGTAGGTCGATGCGCACGCGGTAGCGGCGGCCTTCGCGCGAGTGTCGATGCGGCACCTCGAACGCGACGCGACAGTTCACGATTCGCCCGTAGAGCTCATCGAGCTTCCGAGCTTTTTTCTCGATGTAATTTGCGAGTGCGTTGGTGGACGAGACTCCATGAAACGTGACTTGAAGGGGCATCTGCATGGCTCTCCGGCAAAAAAAAGCAATGCGCGCACCATCGTCGGGCACGCGCGCTGCTTGAATTCGTGCGTGGCTGAGCAGACGAAGCACAAGCACCGTTACGGCTGGTTCATCGGGATCGCGGCGATCGGCGTGCTCGCGCTCGTCTGGCGGCACCACGCCGAGCCGCAGAAGATCGCCGAGGTCGCGCTGCACGCGCGTCCGGCGTGGCTTTTTCTGGCGGCCGCGCTGCAGCTCCTCACGTATCCGTGCATCGCGCTCGTTTGGGCGAACACGATTCGCGAGAGCGGGGACCGCGCGCCGCCGTTTTGGAAGCTGATGCGGCTCTCGGTGGCCGAGCTCTTCACCGATCAGACGATCCCGTCGGGCGGCATGAGCGGCACGGTTCTCGTCGTCGCGTCGCTCAAGAAGCGCGGCGTCGATCAGCGCGGCGCGATGGCTGCGGTGACCGCGAGCCTCGCCGGATTTTACGTCGCGCAGCTCGTCGCGGTGCTCATCGCGTTCGCGGTGCTCGTCGTGTCGGGACATTTCGACGGGTGGGAGGCGACCGTTTCGATCGTCGCGGTCGTCGCGGCGATTGTCATTCCGCTTCCGCTCGCGGTGTCGCTCGCCGGCGCGATGGACAAGCTCCCCGCGCGCATCCGAAAGCTCCGCGCCATCGCCGAGCTACGCGAGCACATCGACGACGCGCCCAAGGACGTCATCTTCTCGCCGCACGTTTTTTTGGTCGCGATCGCGCTGCGCTTCGTGGTGATCGTGCTGGACGGCGCGACGCTCGCGCTCTGTCTCGTCGCGGTCGGGAGCCCGCTGCTGCTCGTTCACGCGATCTCAGCGTACGTGCTCGCGTACGTCGTCGGCAGCGCGAGCTTCTTGCCCGGCGGTCTCGGAACGTTCGAGGTCACGTCGTCGACGCTCCTCGCCGATATCGGCGCGCCGTTCTTTGCCGCCGCGCCCGCGACGCTCTTGATGCGCGCGCTCAGCTTCTGGCTCCCGATGGTCCCGGGAATTTGGTTCGTGCACCGCGAGGTGAAGAAAGCCGAAGGCGGAGAAAAAGGTGCTTCCGCGACGTGAGCGCGCGGCTAAGCTGGCGCCGTGCGCGCCATCCTTTCGTTCGCTTTCGTCTCGCTCTCGATCGCATGTGGAGGCGCCGCGCAAGAGCGCCTTCAGGTGCAAGCGCCCAAGGCGATGCCGACGACTGCGCCGCCGGTGGCCGCGTTGCCGGTCGAAGCGCCTTCGTCGCTCGCGCTTTGGGTTCACGTCGCCCAGCCCGCGCGGCTCGCCGCGATCGCGTCGGCGCTGAGCGACTCGGCGAAGGCCGCGGCGCACCAGCGTTCCTGCGCGGAGGGTGACGTCGCCGAATGCGTCCTTCTCATCGACGCGACGCGGCCGGTCGATTTCGCGATCGCGTTGAAGGACGGCGCCGATCTCGAGGCGACGGCGTTCTCGGTCGACGACGTCGGTTCGTTCCGCGAGCGCGCGAAGAAGACTTTCGCGAGCGCGAGCGAGCCGAAGCCCGGCATCTTGAAGGTCACGCCGACGATCGTTTGCGACCTCGCCGATGCGGGCTCGCGTCGCGTCGTGTGCGGGACCGAGGGCGGCATCGCGCTGCTCGGTCCGTGGCTTCGAAGCGCGCCGCGGATGGAAACCTCCGGCATCGCGCGCGGGAAAATCTTCGCCGCGCCGGTGCTCGCCGCCGTCGACAAATCGTTTCCGGGCGATGGCGGCCGCGACGAGGCGGTTCGTCAGCTCGCGCACGATTTGGCGGGCGGCTCGATGGAGCTTCGCGAAGGCGATGACGCGAAGTCGCTGACCTTCGATCTCGATCTCGACGTTCACGATCCGCAATCGCCGTGGATGCGCGCGCTGCTCGCGCCGTTGCCTGCGACGACGGGCAGCGCCCCCGACGCGTTCGGCCGCATCGAGCATGACGCGACCGCGACGATTTACGCGCCCGGCGGCGCGCTCTCGGCGCTCTTCGAGCAAATTGCGCCGCTCGCGTCGGACGCGTCGCGCGATCCCGCCAAGGCGGCGGTCGCGATGAAGGAGCTCGGCGAGGTGCTCCGGCAGCCGATCGTGTGCGCCCATAGCATCGACCTCGACGACGCGCGCGCGGCCCTCGACGTGGCACGCAAAGCGTCGACGAAAGATCGCGACAAAGCGCTCGCGTCGCTCGACGACGCTTTCGAGAGCCGTTTCGTGTGCGGCGTGCACGCGCCGATCGCGACGATCGGAAAGCTCGCGCGCGAAATCGTGGCGGTCATGCCGCCGAGCCCGGGGGAGACGAACGCGATCCGCTCGGGCGCGTCGCTCGGGTTGTCGAAGGACGCGGTCGCCATCGAGACGACGACGAAACCCGCGCTCACGCCGGGCGTCGCGAAGCCGCCGCCGCCGCGCAAGAGCGTCGTCCTCGTCGTGCCGGACGGCGACAGCACGTGGGTGGTGGGCGCCGAAGACCCGCGACGCGCCGCGCGCTGGGTGAAGCGCTTGCTCGCCGAGCCCAAACATCCGCTCCGGGACGCGCAGGCGACGCCGTCGATTTTCTCGGGCTCCCTCAGCGCGCTCCTCGGCGCGTTCGCCTGGAACCTCGCGCTTCACGATCTCGACAAGCTCGACGCGTCGCTCGCGACGCCGCCCGGACAATTTCGTTTCGCGCTCGCGACCCGCGCGCACGGCGCCAGCGACACGCTGTCGCTCCACCTCGCGTCCGACGTCGCGACGCTCAAAGCGATCGCGTCGGGCTCGGCCCTCTTCATCCCGATGCTTTTGGTCGCGGCCCTCGTCCTCCCGAGCGGCCACGCAACGAAGTAACGGATCGCGGAGCCTTCGCGCTCAGCGAAGGCTTGGCGGAGAGCGTGGGATTCGAACCCACGGAACCCTTGCGGGCTCACCTGATTTCGAATCAGGCTCCTTCGGCCACTCGGACAGCTCTCCGTGGCGGAACTTCCTGGATTCCGGCAATGGAGTCAAGCGGGTCTAATTGCGGAGAGAGAGGGATTCGAACCCTCGGTGCCCTTGCGGGCACACATGATTTCCAGTCATGCACCTTCGGCCACTCGGTCATCTCTCCTCGGGTGCAGACTGAGTAGCACGGACGGCGCGACGCCATCAAAGCTGACTCAGCGTCCCCACGCGGTGAGGGCGGCGGCCGTCGGGCCGTCGAGCGTGGGCGGCGTGTGCGCGGCGCGTTTCTTCTTCGAAGCGTCGGCGAGGAGCTTTCGCACGGCCTCGCTCGCGAGCGGCGCCAGCGGTGACGCGTCGCTCGCGCAGGCCGCGTCGAGCGCCGGGACGCAGAGCTCGGTCGGGCCCTCGCCGGTCTTGGCGACGAGGCCCATCCAGCTCACGAGCTGACGTCCGCCGCGGCTCGCGAAGATCGGCCGCGCGCCGTCGTCGCTCTCGGCGAACGCGAGGTCCTCGCCCTCGAACGATTGCGGCGCTGCGAGACCGAGCTCCCCGAGCACGGTGGTCGCGACGTCGATCGACGACGTCGGAACGCGCGTGTGCGCGCCCGTCGTCTCGCCCGTCGCGTGAAACACGAGCACCGACTCGAGCGCGCTCTCGTCGAGCGGCTCGTCGTCGCCGAACGGAACGTGCGCGCCCGTCGCGAGGCCGGTGTCGCTAGTGACGATGATCGCCGTGTCGTCTTTGTGACCCGCTTCGTCAATCGCCGCGAGCAAACGTCCGAGCGACGCGTCTTGCGCCGCGACCGCCCAGTCGTGGAGCGCCCACGCGCGCTTGCGATCGGCGTCGTTGAAACGAACCTGCGGCGGAACGTGCCGCGCGTGCGCGAGGATCTCGGCGGCGTGCGGACCCGGCTCGATCGGCCCGCTGTAGTCGTCGGGCGCGAGCGTCTTCAGCTGATCGGCGGGAACATCCCACGGCGGATGTCCTCCGCGCGCGTGCACGACGACGAGAAATCGCTCCGACTCGTGCGCGCCGATCCACGTCGCGGCTTCCTCGAGCGCGCGCGTCGCGCTGCCGCCGCTCCCGGGCAGAAAAGATTGGAACGTCTGAAAGCCGCGCGAAAATCCGAATGCGGCCGACGTCGTCGGGTTCGCGGTGAACATCGCCGTCGAGATGCTCGCCTCCCGCGCCGCTTCGCCGATCGTGACGAGACCGTTCGCCAGACGCGAGCCGTCGCCGTCGGCGCCGTTTTCGATCGGGAGGACCCCGGTCAGCATCGACGCGACCGACGCCGCGGCCCACGTGCTCGTCGCGCTGTGCGACTCGAAGACGTGCGATCGCGACGCGAGGCCCGCGAGCGTCGGGAGCGTCGCGGCCGACGTCGGCGTCTCGCCGAGGACGACGAGCACGACGCCGCGCGCCGTCTTGGTGCGCGGAGCCGGCGTTTCTTCGGGCGCGCGGAGCGACGCGTCGGCGACGAGAACGCGCGCGCCCGGCGCCGCCGAGTCCACGCGCAGCTCGAGCGCGACCACACCCTGCGCGCCCTCGGGGAGCGCGATCGAGAGCGGCTTCCACCCGCTCGCGTCGTCGACGTGCACCTTCGCGATCGAGAGCGGCGCCGCGCGATCGCGAAGCACGCGCAGCTCGAAATCGCCCGAGCCTTTGCCGAGGAGGCCAATTTGCGCGTCGAACGTCGCTCCCTTCGGCACGGCGGTCGTGCACCGCGCGAACGACGGCGCGCGAAGCGAGAGCGCGCGACGCGGCACGCCGGCGAGCGTCTCGGTGGTTCGCGACGCGTCGTACGTCGGCGCGGCGTACTCCGGCGCGGCGCGCGTGCCGACGCGAATCCAGTCGATCTCCGCGAGCGCGTCGGGCGCTTTGCCGCCGCCGCCGAATCGGAGCACGAGCTCGTTGGTGCCGCCGGTGAGCTGCGCGGCCGTCGCGTGGAGCGATCGAATCGCGATTTCATTTTTCGCGAGCGGCGCGGTGCCCACGAGCTTCCCGTTGAGCGCGACCGTCACGCGCTTGGCGGTGAGCCCGCGCACGCGGAGATCGACCCACGCTTCGGCGTGGTCCAAGTCCGAAGGCCCCGCAAAATGCATCACGAACGTCCGCGCGCTGATGCGGTCCCACGTCGCGCCGTCGTGCTCGGTCGTCTCGAGACCGCCATCGCCGATGCCATAGAGTGGCCGCGCGGCGGGCGCGCCGAGATCGAGCAAGATGCCTTCGTGCCCGAGGACGCACGAATCGAGCTGCGAGGGCAGCTCGAGGATCGCGCGCCGTGCCGCCGCGCCTCCGTCCGTCGCGCTCGCGGTGTCGCCTGCGTCGACGGCGGCGGGCTCTTTCTTCGTCGTGCACGCGCACGCGAGGACGAGCAGCAGCGCCGCCGCGCGCATCACGGCCAGTCGACGCGCGTGCTCTTGCCCGCGCGGACGTCCACCGTCTTGGTGCGGGTCCCCGCGCTGAGCTCGTGGTTGCCCGCGCTCACGGCGCCCTGCCCGAGCTCCTGCCCGTCGACGTAGACGTGCGTGCCTTCGGGCGCGTGGACCTCGAGCCAGCCTTGTCCGTCGGCGACCGCGGCGCCGGGCGGCAAATCGGTGTAGAGTACATTGATCGGCGCCTCGGCCGATTGTGCCGCCGCCGGCTCCGGCTCGGGCGCCGCCGGGCCCGCCGAGATCCGCACCGCGACGAACGCCGCGAGACCCAGCACCGCGCAAATCAGAACCCACCGAAGCGCGCCACCGGACGCCGGCGCCGGCGCGTGCGTCACCGCCGCGAGCGGCGTCACTTCGACCGCGCGTTTCGGCTTCGCCGTCTCCGGCTCCGGTTCGGCTTCCGCTTCCGCTTCCGTTTCGGTCTCCGCTTCCGGCTCCGTCTCCGCGCCGGTTTCGGTTTCCGGTTCCGGGTGCAGCTCCAGCTTCGGCGGCTCGTCGGTCTTCGTCTCGTCGAGCGCGATCGGCGTCGGCGTCGGCTCGATCACCGGCACGCTCGGGGTCGCGAGCTGCGCTTCGTACAGCGTTTCGACCTCGGTCTTCTCGGCTCGAGGCTCGGCCGGCGGATTCGACGAACGCGGGCGCAGCGCGCTCGGCTCGACGATCGGGGGCGGCAGCGGTGATGATGTGTGCGTTCCGAGCGGCACCGGCGACGTCTCGCCGAGCTTCTGCATGACCGCGTCTTCGAGCGAAGACGGCTGCGATTGCCTCCGCTCTTCGGCGAGCACGCGCGCTTCTTCGTCGAGTATCTGCTGCACCGAAACTTGGAGCGACGTCTCCATCTCGGCGCGCGGCGAAACCTTTCGAATCTCGGGCGCCGGCACGATCGGGTCGGGCTTCGGCGCGGCGCGCACCGAGACGGGCTTCGGCTCCTCGCTCAAGATTTGTTCGATCGAGACGTTGACCGAGCTCTCGTCCTCGCGAGACTTCGCGACGATCGGCGGCGGCGTCATGCTCGGCCGAATCGGCGAGAGCGGCGCGAGATTTCGCGCAGGCGCGCCGTGCAGCACGCCGAGCGCCGATTCGATCGCGGGCGTCAGCACGTCGGCTCCGGCTTCGTCCTCGACGCCGAGCACCGCGCCGCGCGCCGCGAGATCGGTGAGCACGTCGTCGAGCAAGCTCGGAACGACCTGACCCTCGAGCAAGAGCGTCCGAGGCGAGGCGCCTTTCGCGAGGCGCACGACGAGCGTGCGCGCCGGCTCGGGCGTCGCGCGCAAGTAATGATGGAGCACGTCTTCGTCGAGCTGGAGGCGCGCGATGCGCGTCGCGTGCGGGCCCCCGGTGACGGCGATGGCGCCGCGCGCGGCGGCGATGTGTTTTTCGAGCTGCGCGGCGAGCGTGCCCGAGAGCTCGGACTGGAGCGCGCCGGGCGTCGGCGGCGCGACGACGAAGCGTCCGGCCGACACGCCGAGGAGCTCGCGCAGCACTTTGGGCCCGCGCATGAAATCGCCGTCGCCGGCCGTGCGCGTCGCGCGCTTCGGCGCCCCGTCGCGGAGCTCGATTTCGTAGAGGCCCGTCGCGTCGCGCACCGAGACGCGCGCGTCTTGCCGCAGCGTCGCGACGAACTCGAGCAGCGAGCGCACGGTGAGCCCGTCGAGCCGCCCGCGCACCTCGCCCGTTCCTTTGAGGCGCGCTTCGACGCGCGCCCGCGGCCAGAGCACTTCGCGCACGCGCGCGAGCACCGAGCGTGCGTCGCTCTCTTTTCGGAGATACGCGGCCGCGCTCGCGCCGAGCTCGCGCACGCGCTGGAGCAAATCTTCTTTCCACGAGAGTAGAATGACCGGCGTGTCGCGCAGCGCGACGTCGCGCCGAAGCGCGCGCGAGAGCGCGAAGCCGTCCATCTTCGGCATCAAGATGTCGCTGATGACGACGTCGGGCGACGTTCGCATCGCGAGGTCGAGCGCCGTCGCGCCGTCGAGCGCTTCGTGCACGGTGCAGCCCGTCGTGCGCAGCAAATCGGCCAAAAACCAGGTGACGCCGGGATCGTCGTCGGCGACGACGACGCGACGGCCTTCGAGCGTGACGTCGGCGGCGGCGCCGCGACCGCGGCGAACGCGATCCGAAGCGGGCGCGTCCGGCTGGAACGCGAGCGCGACGCTGCCCTCGGGCCCCGCGCCGGCGAAGCGCACCGCGCCGCCCGTTCGCGTCGTCACGACCTCGCGCACGCGCGCGATCGCGCCCCAAATCGCCGCCATGACCTCGGTGCCTTCGCCGAGCGCGACGCGCTTGCCGCGCGACGACGAATCGACCGCGCCGACGATCGCGCGCCGCACTTCGTCCGCGAGTCGTTCGCCGAGCTGTTCGATCGTCGGCTCGCCGAGCGACATGCGCATCGTGCGCCCTTCGCGCTGATCGACGGCCTCTTCGCACAAGTTTCGCAGCGCCTCGCCCGAGTACGGCGACGAGAGCGTCCGCGCGACGCCGAGCGCGACGAATCGCGCCGTCGCTTCGCTCGAGAGCTTGCCGACGACGACGATCGGAACCGGCTCGGTGAGCGGATCATCGGCGAGCGCCTCGACGAGCTCGGCGGCCTGCGGAACGAGCGCGTCGAGCACGACGACGTCCGGCGCGATCGCGCGCGCGAGACCGACCGCGTGCTGCGCGTCCTCGGTGCGCTCGCATTCGACGGCGCGGTGCTCGTCGCCGTCGAGCAGCGCTTCGGCGATCGTCTCCGGTCCGACGACGAGCGCCGTCATCGGCGCGCCGATGTCCTCGGCCTCGGCGTCGGGCGGCGGCGCGGGCTTCGGCTGCTCGGTGCCGGTCGCCGGCGGTTTCGGCGCGGCGGGGATCGGCTCGGCGCGACGCGAATCGCTCCACGCGAGCGCGGGCAAATCATCGAGCGCGTGCGCGACGGTCGCGACGTTCCGAAGCGACGCGACGTTCGCCGGATCGATCGACTCGAGCGCGGCCTCGGCCTCGGCGAGCGCCTGCGCCATCGCCTCGAAGCGCATCATGCGCGCGCTCGTCCCGAGCGCGTGGAGCTTTCGGCGAAGCTCGTCGCGCGGCGGTTGCGCGCGCGGATCGCCCTCGAGCACGGCGAGCGTCTTGCGCGCGTCGGCCACTTTTCGTCCGAGCGACGCGACGAAATCGGCGCGCGCTCCGCTCAGACCTTCACGCTGGGGCGTCGCGCTCGGTTGCGCCTCGTCGTTGTCATTGCCGTTCATTCAGGGCGAGAGACTAACGCAGAAACGTGCACATGACTTGCTGGTATGGTTCGCGGACATGTCGTCCGGGGTGACCCTTCGCGCCGCGACCGAATCCGACCTCGACCGTTTGATCGAGATCCACACGGCTTGCTACCCGGACGAGCGCGGCGCTGCCGCGCGACGGCTGAACTTCGTCGAGAACGCGCTCGGGCGCCTCGGAGATCTGCGCGTCGCCGAGCGCGGTCGCCAGCTCGTCGGTCACGCGTTCGGATTTTCGCTCGGCGCGTGGTTCGGCGGCGCGAGCGTTCGCGCGCTCGGCGTCGCGAGCGTGGGCGTCGCCCCCGAAGCGCGCAGCTCGGGCGTAGGCGCCGCGCTCGTGCGCGGTCTCGAGGAAGAGGCGCGCGCGTCGGGCGCGGTCGTTTCGATCCTGCACGCCTTTCGCCAAGGTTTCTACGCGCGCCTCGGCTACGCGAACGTCGCGCCCAACCGGCGCCTCGCGTGCGACCCGCGGGCCGTCCCGCGCGCCTGGGTCGACCAGGCCCGCCGCTCGGGGATCCGCGCGGCGAGCGGAAAAGACGCCGAAAAAATAATTGCACTCTACACGCAAGCGGCACGCACTACGACCGGCTGGCTCGACCGCGCCGAGAATCTTTGGCGGCGCCGTCTCGCGAGCGAGCGCATCCGTTTTTACGTGCTCGAGGACGCGGGGTACGTCGCGTTCGAAACGTGGCAGCGCGAGCCGCACGCCGCGACGCGCATCCTCGTGCGCGAGCTCGCCGCGACCGGCGACGAGGCACGCCGGGTGCTCTGGGGATTTCTCGGCATGCAGGCCGGGCAGGCGCAAGAAATCGAAATCGAGCTCGCGGACGACGATCCGATCCTCTTCGCGCTCGGCGACGTCGACGGCGCGCGCGCGGGCGACGAGCGCGTCGAGCACGCTCTCGGACGCGTCGTCGCCGGCCCGATGATCAAGCTCCTCGACGCGCGCGCCGCGCTGGCCGCGCGCGGCTGGCCGCGAGACGGCGAAGCGAGCCTCCGCGCGCCCGACGCGTTTCGGATCGTCGTTCGCGATGGCCGCGCGTCACTCGACGACCGAGCGAGCGACCCGCTCGTGATGCAGCCGGATGCCCTCGCGTCGATCGCGTTCGGCGGTCTACGCGCACGCGACGCCTCGCGCCTCGGCCTCGCGTCCGGAAGCGAAGCCGCGATCTCGCGCGCCGACGCGCTCCTCGCGTCACCCCCCTTTTTCACGGTCGACCGGTTCTGAAAAATGAGCGACCCGAAAGAAAAGGAAGAAGAGATCAAGCCGGAGCGCGCGCCGTTTCTCTTTCGATTCGGCGCGACCGTCGGCGTGGCGGCGCTCGCGTCGCTGCTCGGGTCGTCGCCGGCCGCGGTTCGCATGAGCGAAGGCGGCGTCGAGCTTTGGCGCGCGTGGCTCACGCTCGCGGGCCTCGCCGTCGCGCCGATGCTGATCGCCATTCCGCTCGCGCGCCTCGCGCGCGAAGGCCTCCGCGGGCTTCTCCCCGGCGAAGGCGCGCTCGAGCGCGCGGCGGGCGCGATCTTTTTCTTCTGCACGTGGCTTTGGTTCGACTCGCTCCTCGGCGGCATGCTCCGCCAAAAGACGCATCATCGCGCGCTCGGCGGCGTCACGTTCGCGCTCGTCGCGCTCGGCGCCGGCGTTTTTCTCGCGCTCGTCGCCAGGCGGCTCGCCACGATCCTCGCCGCGCTTCGCAGCCGCCGCCGTCCGCTCGGCACCGCCGCGGCGGCGATTTCAATCGCGCTCTCGGTCGCCGTCCTCGGTCTTCGCGTCGCACGCGCGGCCCCGAGCCTCTCGACCGACGGCCGCGCGACCCTCGTCGACGGCCTCGCGCTCGCGTTGGCGCTCGCGTTTTTCGCGCGTAAAACCTTCGAAGAACGCCGTCTCTTCGCGCGCGTGGGACCTCCGGTCGCGTTCGTCTTGCTCGTCCTCTCGATGCATACGCTCGCGACCTCGCAGTCCGCTCCGGTGGCGCTCGAACAGGTCTGTCCGGTCCATTTCGCGATTTTGCAGGCCTTCGCCCACCTACCGCTTTGACCAGGGCCCCGAGGCATTGGTTGACGCCCGGCAGCGCGTCGTTAAGTTGAGGCCAGGAAAAGCCATGTATTCGTTCCAACAGCGAGCTCTACAGGCCGAACAGCGACCCGCCTTGCTCGCGCTCCCGTTTTTGCGGCGCGTTTACCTCCTCTTCACCGGAGGCGTTTGGTTCGCGATCGTCGGCGCGCTGCTCGCGCTCTACGCGGGCACGCCGGTGCCCATCGAGCGCGGCGGTGCAGTCGTCGCGACGGTTCCGCCAGTCGTCGCCTTCGCGATGGGCCACTGGGTCATCACGCTCGTCGTTTACATCGGCGCGTTCTTCGCGGCGTCGTTCGCGCGGCACATCCGCGGGCTGAACGTCGTCGCGCTGTTCGGTTACGCGTTCATCACCGGGCTCTTCATCGCGCCGTCGATCTTCGTCGCGCAGGCGATGGCCTCGGCCGGTCACACGCTCGACGCCTCGCCCGTGCGCGACGCGTTTCTCTTGAGCGGCGCGGCGTTCGTCGGTTTGAGCGGCTACGTGCTCGTCTCGCGCAAGGACTTCTCGCGCCTCGGCGCGGCGCTCACGATCGGCCTCTTCGTTTTGCTCGGCGCGATGCTGCTCGGCTTCTTCGTGCACGCCGCCGTGTTCCAGCTCGCGATCGCGAGCGTCGGCGTGCTGCTCTTCGCCGGGTTCATCCTCTACGACACGAGCGTCATCATGCGTCAGGGCGAGAACGACGCGGTCGGCGCCGCGCTCCGGCTCTTCCTCGACATCATCAACCTCTTCTTGCTCCTGCTCCGCATCTTGGGCTCCGCGCGTGATCGCTGATGACCTCGGCACGCTTGGCTTCTTTCATTCTCGCGCTCGTCGCGTTCTTCGCGGCGGTGCCGCTCGCACGTGCGGATGAGCCGGCGCGAAAAGGGCTCGCGGTCCTCGCGACCGACGGAGCGACCGATGCGGCGTGGCCGCTCGCGAGCGCGATCTACGGAAATCCGGAGCTTCATCCGGTCTCGATCGACGACCCGCGCGCGCGCGTGCTGGCCGGCGAGCGCCCGTCGAGCGAAGCGAAGGACCTCGCCGAATTCGCCGAGCTCCGCGCCGGCGTGAAAGGCGACGACGCCGCGTCGCGCCAAGTGCTCGCGGCGATCGGCGACAAGCTCGGCGTTCGCGCGATCGTCGTCGTCTTCGGCGGCGACCCGCCGACCGCGCGCGTTTACGACGTCGCGACGCGCGCCTTCGAAGCCGCGCGTTACGAGCCCGACGCGGCCGGCGCGCACCCGACCTGGACCGCCGCGCTCGCGTCGATCGAAAAGCCCTACGTCGCGCCGCCGCCCGCGAAAATCGAGCCGGGTCCGGCTCCGGCGCTCGCGACCGTGCCGCAGCCCACCAAAAAGAACGAATCGAAATCGAAGGCGTTTTACGAGTCGCCGTGGTTTTGGGCGGCCATCGGAGCGGCCGCGCTCATCACGGGCGGCATCCTCATCGCGACGACTGCCCAGACAGGCGATACGATTCATCTTCAGATGAGGCTTCCCTGATGTCGCGCGCCTTGCGCCTCCTCTGCGCGTTTTTTCTCGCCGTGGCCATGCTCGGCCTCGGTGGGCCCGCGCGCGCCGAGGCGACGCAGCCGGTCGCGAACACGCCGCGCGACGCGCCGCTCTTGCTCGAGCCGACCGCGGTGAAAATCCCGTCGATCTTGTCGGACATGACGAGCACGCGTCACGATTGGCTCGAGCTCGCGTATCCGAAGAGCGTCGAGTCGCAAGCGCTCGCGCTCGAGAGCGAAGCCGACACGTTCAAGAACGAAATCTCGGCGTGGCTCGGCCAAACCGTCCTCGATCAAGTCCAAGTGCGACTCGCGCGCTCGCAAGAGGACATGAACGCGCTCGCGCCGGTCGGTGCGCCGCCGCCGCGCTACGCCGTGGGCGTCGCGTATTCGTCGCTTCACCTCATCATCATTTCGCTCCGCGAGCCGCACACCGCCGAGGCGACCGACTTGCCGGAGGTCTTGCGCCACGAGCTCGCGCACGTCGCGCTCTTCGACGCGACGCAAGGCCGGCACGTCCCGCTCTGGTTCAACGAGGGCTTCGCGGTCCACGCGTCGGGCGAGCAGAGCTTCAACCGCCTTCACACGCTCTGGTCGGCGACGCTCTCGAAATCGATTTTGCCGCTCGAAGATCTCGACAAGAGCTTTCCCGACGACAATCAGCAAGTGAGCATCGCGTACGCCGAATCGGCTGATTTCGTGCGTTATCTCTTGCGCGACGAGGACCGCGCGCGCTTCGGCTCGCTCATCGAGCGCGTGCGCAAAGGGACGCCGTTCGATCGCGCGCTGTCGGACGCATACGGCGACTCGACGCGCATCCTCGAGTACCAGTGGCGCGAAGATCTCGACAAGCGAATGAGCTACTGGCCGATGTTGACCGGCAGCTCGATGCTCTGGTCGCTCATCGTCGTGATCCTCGCGGTCGCGTTCGTGCGACGCCGCAAAAAAGCAAAAGAGACGCTCGCGCGTTGGGCCAAAGAAGAGGCCGAAGAGGATCGCCTCCGCGCCGCGATCGTCGAAGCCGCGCAAGACGACGCCGCGCTCGCGCAGCGCGCGAGCATCGTCCCCGCCGTCCAGCACGACGGCGAGTGGCACACGCTTCATTAGTTCGGCTGGAGCGTGGGGCAGCCGGCGACGACGCGAACGTCGAGGACGGCGCCGCTCATCACTTGGTCGCACGCGGCGCCGACCAGCGTGATCGTCGAGCCGGTCAGCGTCCAGCCGTTCGTGGGATCGGCGGCGACGGGTTTTTCGTCGAAGTAGACGTTCACGTGCGTCGGATCGGGCGGCGGCTGCGAGAGCGTCAGCGTGCAGGTCGCGGTGATCTTCGCCGCGACTTGGGCGAGCGCGCTCTCGAACGCGCTCTGGTCGGTCGAGTCGACGCGGTAATAGAGCGGCTCTGACGCGCGCGCGGTGCCGCCTGCGGTCGCGAGCTGATCGAGGAGCGCGCCGTACGGCCCGCTGCCCGGCACGCCGATGACGTAGATCGGAACGCCGGTTTTTTGGATCGCGGCGACCGCGTCGATCGTCGGCTGCGCGTCGAGACAATCGAGCGGCCCGTAGACGTTCGGGTCGCAGCAGTTCGTCGGGCCTCCCGTCGGGCAGCCTTCGAGCGACTCGATGTTGTCGATGCACCCGTCGGCGTTGCACGCCGCGTCGCCGTTGCAGTTCGGCCCGCCGTCGGTCGCGAGAATGACGAACGTGCGACCCGAGAGGCCCGCGAGCGTCGGAACGAGATCGCGCAACGTCTCGGCCGTCGGCGTGCCGCCGAACGGTTGCGACGCGGTGATTTGCAGCATCGCTTTCGTCGTCGGGCCTTGCGTGCCGGCCGGCGCGTCGCCGGGCCGAACGCTCATCACTTGTCCGCCGGGCGCGCACGAATCGTTTCCGCTCGGAATCGGAAAAACCGCGAGCCCGAAATTCGCGCGCGGCCCGAGGCTCGTCATGATTTGCGAAACGACGATGCGCACCGTCGTCCACTTGTCGTCGTCGGCCATGCTGCCGGAGCGATCGAGCACGAGGTAGAGGTTCGGCACGTCGCTCAAGAAATCGAGCTCGGTGCACGCGCAGACCCCGAGGTTCGGTCCCGCGTTGCACGTCGGCGGCGCGGCTTCGCTCCCGCCGAACACCACGTCGCCGACCGCCCCCGCGTCGGGCGTCGGATCCGAAATCGACGGCGGGAACGTGTCGCTCTCGTTGCAAGCGGCCGCGAGGAGCACGCCGGCCGCCGCGCACGAAATCAGGCTCGAACCGCGCCAGCCCATCCAAACAAAGCTAGCACCCCTCGTTCCACGAAACAGGGCACAATCGAGTCAGTGGAAGAAGCGCGTCTCGCGCACGGTTTCGCCAAGGTGACGCGCGCTCACATCGTCGTCTGGCTGCTCGTGGCGGTCATCCTTCTCGCGCTCGGGACGGTGACCGACTCGCCGCTTCACGCCGTGGCGGTCGAATCGGCACCGCCGCCGGTTCCGGCGACCGTGACGGATCGCGACGCGTCGGTCGTCGCGACCACCCACGACGAGCACGGCGAGATCGTCGCGGGCGCGCGCGTCTCGGTGCTGAGCGAAATCGAGGGGCGCTTTTACGCCGCGGGCGGAGCGCGCACCGACGCGAAGGGCTCGGCGCGCATCGCCAATCTGCCTCGCGGCCACGCGTGGATCCTCGCTGATGCCCCGGGACGCGCGCGCGCGTCGTCGTCGGTCGTCCTCGCGGGCGAGCGTACGATCGATCTCGTGCTCGGCCCCGAGCACACGTTCGTCGTGAACGTCGTCGACGAAGCCGGGCACGGCATTCCGAACGCCGAGATCGAAGTCTCGGGCGCCGAGCCGCTTCCTTACGGCGCACGGACGGACGCGCAGGGTCGCGCCGAGGTCGGCCGGCTCGGCGAGCCGCCGTGGGTCGTCACCGCGCGCGCGACAGGCTGGGACGAGACGACCGCGCGGAGCGTGCGCGACGGCGCCGCGATCAAGCTCGTCTTGCATCGGCTCGGGTCGATCCTCGTGCACGTCGTCGACCCCTCCGAAAAACCCGTGCAGAATGCACGCGTTCGAATCGGCGGCGCCTCGCTGTGGCCCGCGCGCGAAGGCCGCACCGGCCCGCACGGCGCGGTCAAGCTCGCCGGTCTCTTCGCCGGGTCCTACGCGCTCCGCGCGACCGAAGGAACGCGCGCCTCGCCGATCGAAATCGGCGTGATGCTCGGCGCCGGCGAGGACAAAGAGCTCACGCTTCATCTCGCGCCGGGTCGCATGGTCGTCGCGCACGTGACCGACGGCGACGCCGAGGACGCCGAGGACATCGCGGGGGCGCGCGTCGTTCTCGCCGAGTCGGGCCTCTCGCCGTTTCCGATCGAAGCGGTCACCGACAAGCACGGACGCGCGGTGCTCGGGCCGATCGCGTCGGGCTCGGCGACCCTCTCGGCGCGCGCCGAAGGCTACGTCGGACGCGCGGCGGTCAACGTGCCCGAGCCGCTCACCGGCGAGGTGCGCGTCGTTCTCGCGCGCGCGGGCGTGCTCACCGGTCGCGTCGTCGACGCGCGCGGCTTTCCGATCGGCGGCGCGACGATCGAAATCGTCGGAACCGATTTCGCCGGCGGCCCGATCGACGACGAGCCGAGGTCGACCGGTTTTCGCGAGGCCGAGTTCACCGCGGCGCTTCCGGGGCCTGCCGCGCTCGTGTCGGCGGGCGAGCTCGGCGTCGTGCCGGGGCCGGTGCCGCCGATTCCGCGCGGGGACCTGCCGATCCCCGGGACGAGCGCGCAAGCCTCACCGCGCGCCGAGCCGTGGGTGACATCGTCGGACGGAACGTTCCGCGCGTCCCCCGCGACGCCCGGTCGCGTGCGCGCGCTCGTGCGCCATCCCGAGTACGTCGAGGCGTGGAGCGAGCTCGTGACGATCCCCGCCGGCGGCGAAGCGCACGTCGAGGTCGTCCTTCGCGGCGGCGGCAGCGTCGAAGGCCGTCTCGTCGACGCGCGCGGCGATCCCGTTTCGGGGGCGCGCATCGAGCTCCTCGCGACGCACGGCACGCTCCAGCGCGACACGCGCTCGGCGAGCGACGGAACGTTCGCGTTCGCGTCGGTGCCACACGACGTCTCGCTCGACGTCTACGAAACCGAGGACGCGACCGCGCCCGCGCTCCGCGCGACGACGACCGTCGCCGACGGCGAGCGTCGCGAGCTCACGCTCACGCTTCCGGCGGCGCGCGATCCGGTCGACGTCGCCGTGCGCGACGATCGCGGCTACGCCGTCGCGTCCGCGCAAGTTTCGATGACGTCGCTCGACCCATCGGTGCCGCTCCGCGCGACCGTTTTTTCCGACGCCGACGGCGCGGCGCGACTCGCGAACGCGCGGGGCCTCCCGATCCGCGTGGAGATCACCGCGCCCGGCCACGCGCCCAAGCACCTCTCGTTCGACGCTGCGCCCGCGTCGATCGACGCGACCCTCGACCGCGGCGCGTCGCTCACCGCGCTCGTCCGAAGCTCGCGCGGCGATCCCGTCGCCGACGCCGAAGTTGTATTATACATGAATTCGGGCGTTCATCATTTGCGGAGCGACGCGACCGGAGCGGTCACTGCGTCGGACCTCGCGCCCGGCGCCGCGCGTCTCGTCGTTCGCGCCGCGGGTTACGCGACGGTGCAGAAAACTTTCACGGTGCCCGCGTCGGATCGCCCGTTCGACGTTGGCGCGATCGATCTCGCGAGCGAAGGCACGGTCGAGGGCGACGTGGTCGACGCGCGCGGCGATCCAGTCGCGGGCGCGCGCGTCGCGAAGGATCGCGTGCCCGTCTTTCTCGCGGCCGGCGCGACGCCGCCGGACGTCGCGACGACCGACGCGCGCGGTCACTTCAAGCTCGGCGGCATGGCGTCAGGCACCTTCGCGCTCGAAGCGTACGCGCCCGAAATCGGCCGCGGTCGCGCCGAGGGCGTGCGCGTCGACGGCGGCCGCGCGACGACCAACGTGCGCATCGCGCTCGCCGCGCAAGGTCCGGCGCCCGCCGACCGCGCCGGCGCGACGGTCGCGGTGACGCTCGGCGAAGCGGTCGAAGAAGGCGTGCGCGAGGTCGTCGTCGTGCTCGTCGCCGAAGGCAGCGAAGCCGAGCGCTCGGGCCTGCTCGCAGGCGACACCATCACCGACGTCGACGGCGCGCCGGTTCACACGATCGAGGACACGCGCGAAAAGCTCGGCGGCGCCCCCGGGACCGACGTCGTCCTTGGCATCAAGCGCGCGAGCGGCGCGATGCGCATCCGCGTCGGCCGCGAGATCGTTCACAGGTAAAGCACTTATTCTTTTTGGAACTCGATGCCGCGCGCGCCGTCGACGGCCCAGTCGATCGTGTGATCGTCTTTGAACGTGAACGTCTGCGGATCGCTCGGCCCGTCTTGATCCGTGTAGAGGACGACGTGGCTCTTGTCGTCTTGCACGACGCGGAAGTGGCCCGACTGCTTGTCGCCGCCGACGTGCACCGACACTTGCTCGCCGTGAAACTCGAGCTCCATCGTCGACGCGAAGAGGTTCGCGGCGCTGACTTGCTCCGGGGCGACGTTGGTCGCCTTGATGCCGCGCCAGCTGCCTTCGAGCTTCTTCGCGCCCGAGCTCTTGCAACCGATCGCGAGGACCGCGAGGCACGCGGCGGCGACGAGACGTTTCATCGACTCCTCAACATACCGCATCGGAGGCGTCGCGTGCCTCCGCGCGCATGAGCACGTCGACGAGCGCGTCGGGGAGACGCAAGAGCTCGTGACGGGCGTCGACGCACGCGAGGCGCGTCTCGCCGTCGGCCAAGTGCATTTCGCCGCGGGTCACGCAGTAACGGAAGCGCAGCGAATGCGAGCGAAGCTCGGCGAGGGCGACCTCGACCGTGAGCACGTCCTCGAACCGCGCCGGCGCGCGATAGCGAACGTTCGCCTCGACGACCGGCAAGTGCCAGCCGCGCTCCGCCCACGTTCTGTAGGTCACGCCGCGGCGGCGCAGCCACGCGACCCGGGCCGCCTCGAAATACGAGAGGTAGCTCGCGTGGTGGACGATGCCCATGAGGTCGGTCTCGCCGAATCGGACGCGGACTTCGACGTGACTCTTCGCGCGGATGGGGTCGATGACGGGGCGCATGACGGGGCAACGGCTTTCTGCCATGTTCGGCGGGTGCCCGACAAGGACGTGAAGCGACGTCTGCCTGTGGTTCAGCCGCCGGCAGAGCCAGCGGAGGAGCCGCGGCCGGCTTGGCATTGGGTCGGCTTCGGGGCGGTCGCGATTTTCATCGTGTGGCTGCCGCTCGCGTATTTGGCCGAATCGCTCGGGCGAAGGCTCACCGCCGGCACCCTCGGCCCCGCCGGGGACGCCCATTTTTCGGACCTTTCGCGCTCGGAACGGCTCGCGGTCCTCGCGCGGCTCGCCCTCCCGCAGGCCGTCGCGCTCGTCCTCGCGGCGATGGCAGGCGGCTTTTTGGTGACCCGCTTCGGACAGAAGACGACCTCGCGCGACGCGGCCTTCGCAGGTCTCACGGTCGGCGCCCTCGCGCTGGGGCTCACGTTTTCTCAGGCGGGGTTTTCGCTCGCCGGGTTCGTGGTGCCGCTCGTCGCGACCGGCGCGGCGGCGGCCGGCGGCATGCTGGGCCGGCGCCGGCGCTGAAGCTGTGGTAACGGAGGCCCGATATGCTCGGGCTTCTCGCCCCCACCGATGCGCGCTGGGCGGACGCCGCGGTTGCGGATCTCGACGCCGTGCTCCGCGACCACGCGCACTGCGAGATGAAAGCCGCCTCGCACGCGATGTCGCTCGCCGCGCGCCATCCGGACGATCTCGCGCTCGTTCGTAAGCTCGTCGCCATCGCGCAAGAAGAGCTCGCGCACTTCGACCGCGTCCTCGCGATCCTCGCGTCGCGTGGCCTCGCGCTCGGTACGCCGCCGGTGGACGAATACGCCGCGACGCTCCGCGGCCGCGTCGCGAAGCTCCCGCGCGCCGAGGGCGCGCTCGTCGATCGTTTGCTCGTCTGCGCGCTCATCGAGGCGCGTTCATGCGAGCGCTTCAAGCTGCTCGTCGAACGCCTCGGCGAAGGCCACGAGTTATTTGCATTCTACAAAGAATTGTTCGCCGCCGAGGCGCGGCACTTTCGCGAGTTCCTCGAGCTCGCCATCCAAGCGTCGAGCGAAGGCGTCGCGCACACGCGGCTCCAGTCCATCGCCTCGATCGAGGCTGAAATCGTGCGCGAACGCGCGCGCGCGACCGACCGCGCGAGCATCCACGGCTGACATGGATCTCCTCCGCGCCGACCGCGACGTGGCCGCCGCCGTGGCCGATCTCCGGCGAGGCGCCATCGATTGGGACGCCTACCGTCATGTCGCCGGCCAGCGGGGCCTGCGCGAAATCCGCGATCAGCCGGAGAGCCCGCTGCAAGGCGCGCTCGTGTCGTGGGTGACGTGGCTCACCGCCGAGCGGGTCGTCGAGCCGGCACGCGAAAGGCTCGCGGCCGCGCGCGCCGAGCCGAGCGCCGTCGTGCGGCTCGAACGCGATGCGCGCCTCTCGCTCGACGCGATCCGCGCCGGCCTCCTCGCGTCGCGCTCGCCGGGCGAAGCGCGCGCGCATTTCACGGCGCTCCCCGAGGCCGCGGCGGTCGCGCGCGAGCCGGCGCGCACCCACCGCGAAGTGCGCGCGGAGGCATTTCACAGGCTCGGCGTCGAAGACGTCGCCACGCGATTCCTCGGCTCGTCGACCGCGGACCTCGCGCGCCGCGCACGCGAATTCCTCCGCGCGACGGCGGATCTCGCGCGCGAGTCGGCGCGCTCGCGCGACGGGTGGCCGCTCGACCTCGACGTGCGTCTCGCGCGCGGCGCGCTCGACGGTTGGCCGTCGCGTCTGACCTGGCGCACCGTCGCCGCGCTCCTCCCGGGCCTCGCGATGCGGAAGACGACGCCGAGCGATCCGCCCCGCGCCCTCGGCGCCGCGAGCTTCGCGCGCGCCCTCGAAGCGGTCGGCGCCGTTTTTCACCGCTCGCACGCGCGCGAGTCGACGCCCTTCGTGCTC
>DASXHD010000095.1:0-41790 GCA_036488725.1 Polyangiaceae bacterium
AGATCGTTGTCGACGGACAGGATGTGGTTCCGGAGGTGCATGCGGTTCTGGACCGCATGTCGGCGTTCTCGGAGCGCATTCGCAGCGGCGCGTGGAAGGGACACACCGGCAAGCCGATCAAGAACGTCGTGAATATCGGCATCGGCGGGTCGGACCTGGGCCCGGTGATGGTGACCGAGGCACTGCGCCCGTACTGGAAGGCGGACATGCGCGCGCACTTCGTGTCGAACGTCGATGCGACGCACCTCGCCGAGACGCTCAAGGAAGTCGACCCCGAGCGCACGCTGTTCATCGTCGCGAGCAAGACGTTCACAACGCAGGAGACGCTGACCAACGCGAAGAGCGCGCGCGCGTGGCTGCTGGAAAAACTCCACGCCGGCAACGACGCGGTCGCGAAGCACTTCGTCGCGCTGTCGACGAACGCGAAGGAAGTCGCCGGCTTCGGCATCGACACCGCGAACATGTTCGAGTTCTGGGACTGGGTCGGCGGCCGCTACTCGCTGTGGAGCGCGATCGGCCTCTCGATCGCGTGCGCCATCGGCATGGACAACTTCGAAGAGCTCCTCGCCGGCGCGCACGACATGGACAAGCATTTCCAAACGGCGCCGCTCGAGACGAACTTGCCGGTCATCATGGGAATGCTCGGCGTCTGGTACTCGAATTTCTTCGGCGCGCAGACGCACGCGATTCTTCCGTACGACCAGTACATGCATCGCTTCGCCGCGTACTTCCAGCAGGGCGACATGGAGTCGAACGGCAAAGGCGTCGACAAGAGCGGCGCGCGGATTCGCACGTACGACACGGGCCCGGTCATTTGGGGCGAGCCCGGCACCAACGGTCAGCACGCATTTTATCAGCTGATTCATCAGGGCACGCGTCTCATCCCGTGCGACTTCATCGCGCCCGCGCGCAGCCACAACGCGCTCGGCAAGCATCACGAGATCTTGCTCGCGAATTTCTTCGCGCAAACCGAAGCGCTGATGAAGGGCAAGACCGAGGACGAGGTTCGCACCGAGCTCGAAAAGACCAACGCGCCGAAGGAGCGGATCGACGCGCTCGTTCCGCACAAGACGTTCACGGGCAACCGGCCGACGAGCTCGTTCATGGTGCCCGAGATCACGCCGCGCACGCTCGGGCAGCTCATCGCCGCTTACGAGCACAAGATCTTCGTCCAAGGGACGATCTGGGAGATCTACAGCTTCGATCAGTGGGGCGTGGAGCTCGGCAAGCAGCTCGCGGTCGCGATCATCCCGGAGCTCGAGGGCGGTCAAGCGGTGACGTCGCACGACTCGTCGACCAACGGGCTGATCAATCGGTACAAGCGACTTCGCTCGTCATGAAGGTCGTGCTGCTTCTCTCGCTCGCGCTCGTCGCGTGCGACGCAGACACGTTCGTATCGCCTGACGCAGGCGACTCGGGCGCGCCCGACGTGCTCCCCGGCGAAGGTGGACCGACGTGCGCGGCCGGACAGATTTTGTGCGGCGCAACTTGCGTCGACACGAGCTCGGACGTCGCGCACTGCGGCAGCTGCAAGACCTCGTGCACCGTGCTCGATGCGGGCGCGGCCGCGTGCATGGGCGGAAACTGCGTCTATCCGATGGGCGACTCCGCGTGCCTCGCGCTGAACGGCAACGACGTCTTCTGGACCAACGGGCGCGGCCCGGGGTCGAGCGGCGTGTATCGCGTCGCGCACGGGCTCGACGGCGGCGCGCCGAAAGTGATCTCGACCGGCGACAGCGTGCCGCAAGGGATCTTCGCCGACGACACGCAAGTCTATTGGAGCGACGTCGGCCTCGGCAACGACATGGGCTCGGTCCATCGCGCGAAGACCGACGGCAGCAGCGCGACGGTCGTCGCCGACTCGGCGAACGGCGTGTCGAGGCCCGGTCCGGTGATCGCCGCGAGCGGAAACGTGTACTGGGGAAACGGCGACAGCTCGGTGTGGTTCGCGCCGACCGGCGGAGGGCTCGCGACATTGGCGACGACGACGTTCGGACCGCCGGTCTTTTTGGTCGCGACGAATACGGCGATTTACTGGACGTCGAACAGCCCCGCGTTGAGCGGCTCGCCGACGATCGGCACTTACAAATTCGGCGCGCCGGCGGGCTCGAGCATCTTCACGGGCAACCAGGGGGAGGCCTTTGGCGGTCTCTGGGTCGCGACCGACGACGACACCGTCTGCCTCGCGCGGACGTCGCAGCAAAACGTCAGCTGCGGCTTGTTCAAAGTCACCGGGCCCACCATCGCTCTCGTGAAGTCGACGGCGGCGTACGGTTTGGTCGAGACTTCCAACCAAACGACCTTGTATTGGACCGAGCGAATCCCCGGCGGAAGCATCGCGCGCGTCGATGTCGGCACCAACGCTGTCACGAAGCTCGCGCAAGACGACTCGCCGAGCTGCGTCGCGATCGACGGGCAGTACGTGTACTGGACCGCCCGCGGACGCCTCACCCCGGGCGTGGCGCCGCGATGAGCGACCCCGCCGATCTCGTCGGCACCACGATCGAGCGCAAATACGCCATTCGCGGCGTCATCGGGCGCGGCGGGATGGGCATGGTCTACGAAGCCGAGAACCTCTCGCTCGGCAAGCTCGTCGCGATCAAAGTGCTCGCGCACCAGACGGCGCAAAATGAAATCGCGCTCGAGCGATTCCACCAAGAAGCGCGCACCGCGGGCTCGATGGGGCACCCGAACGTGTGCGAGGTCTACGATCTCGGGCAGCTCGAGGACGGGCGGCCGTTCATGGTGATGGAGCGGCTCGTCGGCGAGACGCTGCGCCGCGTGATCTCGCGCGACTCGCCGCTACCCGAAGAAACGGTCGCGCTCGTCGGCGCGCAAGTGTTCGCCGCGCTCGCGGCCGCGCACCGGCGAGGCGTCGTCCATCGCGACGTGAAGCCGGAGAACGTCTTCTTGCACAAGCCGGGCGGCGACACGTTCGTCGTGAAGGTCCTCGACTTCGGCGTCGCGAAAGCAGTCTCGCGCTCGAGCATCAGCGACACCGACATGACGAGCCTGACCGATTCGGGCGTCGTGCTCGGCACGCCGTATTACATGGCGCCGGAGCAAGCGACCGGCGATCGCGTGGGCGGCGCGTGCGACGTCTTCGCGTGCTCGATCGTCCTCTTCGAGGCGCTCACCGGACGGCGGCCGTTCGAGGGGAGCTCGCACACCGAGGTCGTGTCCAACATGCTGACGCGCGATCCGGCGCGCGCGACGCACTATCAACCGCACATCGGGGCGAAGCTCGACGCGCTCCTCGTTTCGGGGCTCGCGCGCGCGCCCGAGGAGCGCCCGTCGGCCGACACGATGCGCAACGAGCTGCTCGCGCTCTTGCCCGAGTCGCACGCGATGTCGGTGCAGATGTCTTCGCGCTCGCTTCCGCCGCCGCCGCCTTCGACGTCGGTGCGTCTCGACGAGCGCTTTCGCCAGCTGGCTGCGGCGTTCGGCTCATTTTCGGCGGATTTCAGCCTCGCGCAGGCCGACGGCGCGATCTCGAGCGAAGAGTCGCTCCGCTTGCGTACGCACCTCGCCGAGCTCGAGCGATGGTGCCGCTCGATGCGCGAAGACCTCGGCCGCGCAGCGTCGCACGTCGAAGCGCACCCGACCGACATCGACGAGCTCTCGCCTACGATTCGGCGTCGCTAGAGAACTTCGCGACGAGACGTTCGGTCGCCGTGTAGGGGTCGAGGGCTTTCGTCTCGACGGCGGAGACGGCTTCGTCGATCGCGGCGCCGAGCTTCTCCATCGCGGCGTCGATGAGCGCTTCGCGCAGCGTCTCGCGCAGCTCCTCGGCGAGACGCGCGTGCCGGCGCGCGCGTCCGTCGGCAGTTCCTTCCACCCACGCGCGGTGGCGCTCGAGCGCAGCCCAGAGCTCCGCGACGCCTTCGCCGCGGAGCGCGACGCACTTCACGATCGGCGGCGTCCACGATCGCGCGTGCTTGGCGTTTTCGATCGTCCCGTCGCGCTCGGCGTGCACGACGTGCCCGCGCTGTTTGCCGGCGGCGCCCATCGACTCGCTGCCGAGGGCGAGCATGAGCTCGAGATCGCGCACGGTCGCGTCCGCGCCGTCGCGATCGGCTTTGTTCACGGCGAACGCGTCGGCGCACTCCATGAGCCCGGCTTTGATCGCCTGCACGTCGTCGCCGAGGCCGGGCGCCATGACCACGAGCGTCGTGTGCGCGGTGCGCGTGATCTCGAGCTCGTCTTGGCCGACGCCGACCGTCTCGACGAGGATCAAATCGCAGCCGAATGCGTCGAGGACGCGCACGAGATCGCGCGCCGAACGCGAGAGCCCGCCGAGGTGACCGCGCGTCGCCACCGAGCGGATGAAGACGCCGTCGTCGGTCGCGTGCCTCGTCATGCGAATGCGGTCACCCAGGATCGCGCCGCCGGTGTACGGGCTCGTCGGGTCGACCGCGATGACGCCGACGCGCATGCCGGCTTTGCGCGCGTGCTCGATGAGACGGTCGCAGAGCGTCGATTTCCCGGACCCCGGATTTCCGGTGACGCCGACGACCCACGCTTTGCCCGTGTGCGGAAAGATCTCCTTGAGGATCGTCACGGCCTCGGGCGTGCGATCGTCGACGAGCCGCATCGCGCGCGCTGCCGCGCGCACTTCGCCTTTCAAGATCCGCTCGCTGAGCTCGTGCATCCGCGTCAGTGCAGCGCTGCGATTTTCGCGCGGACGGCGGCCGCGTCGACTGGGCCGCGGCCTTGGAGAGCTTTGTCGTACGCGCCGCGCGCGCCGGCCGAATCACCGTCGGCGGCGAGGGCGTCACCGAGCGCGGCGAAGCCCGGACCCCACGTCGGGAAATCGTGCGTCGCGGTCGTCGCGTACGCGCGCGCGCTCGTGAGCCGCCCGGCCTTGATGCACGAGAGCGCAGCGTGGACGAGCACCTCGGGGTTTTGTCGATCGAGCCCATACGCGGCTTGGTACTGCTCGAGCGCGAGATCGATGTCGCCCTTCTTCGCGTACGCGTCGGCCAAGAGCAGCTTGGCCGCGCCCGAGGTCGCGAGCACGCCGAGCGCCGTGCGCGCCTCGCGGATCGCGTCGTCCGCTTTTCCGTCGACCAGCGCGACGCGACCGACGACGACGTGCGCCGACGCGTCTTGTCCGTTGATGTGGAGCGCCGACGCGGCGGCGGCGCGCGCGTTTTCATTTTTGCCGAGCGCGAGATCGATCTCCGCGAGCTTCACCCACGCCTCGAGATGATTCGGCCGCTCGTGCGTGGCCTTCTCGAGCGCGTTCACCGCGTCTTGTCCCGGCGGAAGCGCGCGACCGAGCTCGTATTGCGCGTCGGGATCGGTCGGGTCGAGCTCGACTGCGCGTTTCAGCTCGGCGATGCCCTGATCGGTCTTGCCGATCGTCGCCCAGTACGAGCCGAGATAAAAATGCGGCTCGGCGCGATTCGGCTCGATCGACATCGCGTCGCGGAACGCGGCTTCGGCTTGTGCGTCTTTGGTCTGGAGCGCGAGCGCGCGGCCCTCGGCGACTTTGCCGTCGAACGTGCGGCCCGCGCCTTGGAGCTCGGCGAGCGCGTCGGTCGCGCGGCGCCAAAGCAGATCCGCTTCGGCCGCGCACGCGTGCCCTTCGTTCGTGCCGCCCGTCTGCGCCATCGCCACGCGGCACGCGACCATCGCCTGCGAAAAATCGCGCTCGGCGATGTACGTTCGCGCGATCTCGACGTGGAGCTTGATCGCCGCGTCGGGCTGACGGCCCGCGAGCGACGCGGCACCGCGCCGGAGCTCGGCGAGCGATTCGGCGTCGTGGCCAGCGCGCCGGAGGGCACGACCGAGCGCGATCGAGGCCGAAGGATCCGCCGGGTGCGCACGAACCGCGGCGCGCGCGCCGTCGAGCGCCGACTCCTGAGCGGCCGCCGGCGTCGCCGCGAGCGCGAGTGAGAGCAGCAACAAAATGCGTGCAGAATGCATCTTAGGGGCCTAGTTCATCTATCACGAGATTCGTGCCAGCGCCCAGCGCGCGGCGTCACGAACCGACTCGGCCGGGTGGGATTCGGCGGCCCGCTCGAGCGCAAGCCGGGCGGCGGCGTCGCGCCGGTTGCCGAGCACGATGGCGGCGTTCCGCGCGAGACCCTCGGCGGTCGCCCGGTGAAGCGGCGTCCCCCGCCCGACCGCCGCCCACGCTTCCGATCCGTCCTCGAGCGCGAGCAAGCTCTCGAGCGACGTCGTCGCCCACCGCGCGAGAGGCGCGTAACGCTCCGGCGTCTCGTGCGTCTCGGCTTTTCCGTGCGTGAACGGACAGACGGTCTGGCAGTCGTCGCATCCGAAGAGGTGGTCTCCGACGCCTTCGCGGAGCGTGACCGGCATCGCGCCGCGGAGCTCGATGGTCAGGTACGAAATGCATTTTCGCGCGTCGAGGACGAACGGCTCGACGATCGCGCGCGTCGGGCACGCGTCGATGCAGCGCGTGCAGGTCCCGCAGCGTTCGGGCAGCGGCGCGTCGGGCTCGAGGTCGAGCGACGTGACGACCTCGCCGAGGAGCACGAACGACCCGCGGCCCGGAACGATCAAAAGCCCATTTTTACCGATGAATCCGAGTCCCGCGCGCGCCGCCCATGCGCGCTCGAGGATGGGCGCGTCGTCGGAAAGCGGCCTCGCGGACGCGCCCTCTTCGAGCGTGCGCACGAACGCGGCGAGCTTGCGGAGCTTTTTCTTGAGGCCGTTGTGATAATCGCGGCCGCGCGCGTAACGCGCGACGAGCTTCGCCAGCGGCGGATCGTGCGCCTCGTCCTCGGCCGAGCGCTGGTAGGCGCTCGCGAGACAGATGACGCTCCTCGCGCCCTCGAGGATGCGGTGCGAGCGCACGTCCTTTCGGACGTCTTCCTCGTCGCGCGCGAGCCAGCTCATTTCGCCGTGAAAGCCCCGCGCGACGAAGGCGGCGTACCGCGCGTGCTCGCGCTCGAGCGGCTCGGCGCGCGCGATGCCGACGGCGTCGAACCCGAGCGCCCGCGCGCGCGCTTTCACGAGCGCGGTCCGCGCCTCTCGCGATGGCGCTGTCGAGACGGCGGCGGTCATTTCCGCTATCGTAGTCGCCGCCAACATGATCGCACGTGCATGCCTCGCTTTTCTTTTCGCCGCTTCGGCGGTCGTCGCCTGCAGCAGCAACAAGTCGCAACCCGACGGCGGGACCGGCGGCGCTTGCGCGCAGGATCTCTCCGTCGGCTGGACCGACGACACCCTCTGCGCCCCGGGAACGGGCGGAAATCTCGGCTCGGCCTGCCCGCCGGTGACGCCGGCCCAATCGTGCCTCGAGAGCAAGCCGGTCGCCGCGTGCTGCGCGTGGGTCCAAGATCCGAAGAACGAGCTCGCGCGCGCTCCGTCGAGCCTCCACAACTACGGCGCGCCGAACGGCGATCTCGCGGTCGATCTTTCGTGCATCGACACGCCCGCGACGCAAGGCACGCCGCAGACGGTCACGCTCGTCGGGTATTTGAAAGTGTTCGTCGGCAGCGATCAGGATTCGGCGGGCGTGAAGGTCGAAATCTTCCAAGAAGGAACCGACGGCGCGCTCGGCGCACCCGTCGGCACCGCGGTAACGACCGACACGACGAGCCCCTCGCGCACCAACACGTGGCTGAGCGGGTGCCCGACCGACGGCTGCACCGAGCGTCAGTTCACGTACGCGAACATTCCGACCGAGACGCCGCTCATCATCCACACGTCGGACGGCAAGAGCGCGGGCAAGTGGTACGATTTCTACGACTACAACGTCTACTTCTCGAACGCGTCGGTCTCGGGCGGACAAGTGACGTACGACACGACCGCGGTCGGCACGACCGATCCGCTGACGGTCACGGCGACGGTCGGCACGTCGGTCTCGACGAGCAAAGGCTTGCTCGCGGGCGAGGTGCACGACTGCGGCGACGTCCGGCTTTCGGGCGCGATGGTCAACACCGACGTCCGCGGCGAGACCGACATGTTCTACTTCACGTCGGACGAGACGAACCCGACGCCCGATCTCACCGCGAGCACCAACGGGCAAGGCACGAGCGACCTCGGGCTCTTCGGCGCGCTCAATTATCAGCCCGGCGTTCCGATTCACATCAGCGCGGTCGGCCTGCAGAACGGGCAGCGCAAGCTCATCGGCGCGTACACGGTGCAAGTCTTCGCGGGCGCGGTCACGGGGCTGTCGCTCCGCGGGCGGAGGCCGTATCAGCACTGAGGCCGACGCGATCTTCGGCGGGCGCGTGTCGCTCGCGCAGCCGGCGCGCGGGCGCGGCTATCGCGTCAACGCGGACGCGCTGATTTTGGCCGATTTTGCGGCGCGCGACGGCAAGGTCGCGCGCGGCGCGCTCTACGATCTCGGCGCGGGCGTCGGCGCGATCGCGCTCGTCATGATCGCGCGCGGGCTCGCCGAGCGCGCGGTGCTCGTCGACGCCGACTCGCGCGCATGCGAGCTGGCGCGCGCGAACGCCGCGCGCAACGGCGCCGACGCGACCGTCGTGTGTGCCGACGTGCTCGACGCGTCGCGCGAGCATCGAGGGCGTGCGTCGGTCGTCGTGTGTAACCCGCCGTACTTCGAGCCGGGCACGGCGCGCGCGCCTTCGTCGAACGCGGACGCAGCTTCGGCGAAGATCGGCGCGCTCGAGCGCTTCGTGCGAGCCGCGCGCGAGCTCCTCGCGCGGAGGGGCCGCGCGTGTTTCGTGTATCCTGCAAGTGATTTGGCCCGCCTCCTCGCGACGTTCCGGGACGCCGGGCTAGAGCCGAAGCGCCTTCAGCTCGTGCACGCGACCGCGGACGCGCCCGCGCGCGTCGCGCTCGTCGAGGCGTGCGCCGCCAAAGCGGGGGGCCTCGTCGTCTTGCCGGCGCTGGTCGAGCGTCGCGCCGGCGCGTACACCGACGAAGCCGCGCGCGCGCTCGGCATCCGCGACTGAGTCACTTGCCGCGGAGGACGCCGTCGACGAACGTGCGGAGGACGCGACCGGCGACCCGCTCCGGATCGCGCTCCTCGATGCGCGCGGGCAAGCGTCCGCCGATCCACAGCGTCGCGAGACCATGCGCGACCGCCCACGCCGCCGCCGTGATGCTCTCGACGTCGACGCCGCGCGCGTAGCCTTCGATCGCGCATCGCTTCACCGTCGAGGAGAGGAGCGTCCACGACTTGTCGGCAGCGGCCGCGAACTCGGGCGAGCTCGTGTCGAGGATCTCGGAGCGGAACATCACCCCGAAATGCTCGGGGTGCTCGATCGCGAATCGCACGTACGCTCGCCCGATCGCTTCGAGGAGATCGGGCCCAGTCTCGGCGCCCACGGCGCGCACCTCGCTCTCGACGACCGAAGCGAGCTTTTCGAAACCGGCCGTCGCGAACGCCGTGAGCAGCCCCGCCTTGTTGGCGAAGTGATGCGCCGGTGCCGAGTGAGACACGTGCGCGTCGCGCGCGACCTCGCGCAGCGAGACGAATGCGACGCCCCGTTTCTTGATGATGCGCTCCACGGAGCGGAGGAGCGCCTCGCGGAGCGAGCCGTGGTGGTAGCGCGAGCGCTTGGCCAAAACGGCGGGAGTCTCGTCCAATCGGGAGGGCAAGTGCAACGGGCGCATCTTGACAGCGTCTACATGCGTGATCTAGACAATGTCTAGGAGGAGAGTGCGGCCTGTCGTGGCGCTCGCATCGGTGGGGATCTCGCTGACCGGGTGCGCGCAGCTCCTCGACATCGGCGGGCTCGACTATCGCGGGTCCGACGCCTCCGAAGAGGTCGCGCCGGGCGACGCGGAAGTGCCCGACGCGGACGCCGAAGCGCAGGCCGACTCGGGCGCCATCGAGGCGGCGCCGCCGTGCGATGGGCCGTGCGCGCCGACGACCCTCGTCACGACCGGCGGCCTCGAGCCGACGATCGCGACCGACGGAAAGAGCGTGTTTTTGCGTGCCGGCACCGAGGTCGAGTCGTGCTCGGTCGGTGGCTGCCAGAGTCCGTCGCATGTCTACACGACGAGCGCAGCGACGCCGCGCCTCGTCGCCGCGTCCTCGAGCCGCGTTTACTGGAACGACGGAAGCGCAGTCTTCGGCTGCGCCGGCGCGGGCGCGTGCGGCGCGCCGACGACGATGATGGACCTCGGGTCGCTCGCGCTCACCGGTCTCTCGGCGTCGCTCGCGTCGAGCTGGGTCGTCGCGAGCGGATGGGGCAGCGGAAACCTCAGCGTGCTCCGCGCCGCGCCCGACGGCACTTCGGAAGGCCCGGTCGTCGCGCAGACGATCGGCGGCGGCACGTCCGGCGCGGTCGTCGTCGTCCCGCAGTCGTCGCGCGTTTATTGGGCCGAGGACGGCGCGCCGACGATCTTCGATTGCGTCGCGCCGCCGTGCGCGTCGCCGGATCACAACACGAACGCGCTCGCTCTCTCGCCGCTCGGGCTCGTCGCCACGCTCGCGCAGGTCTTCTTCGGAACGACCTCCGGGCTCTACGTCGCCGACAAGGATCTCGCCTCGGCGAAGCCGTTCGCGGGGAGCGGCGTCATCGGCGGCGTCGTGCTGCAACCGTCGTCGGAGGCCGTCGTCTACTTCGTCGAGCACGCTGGTGCGAACTGGACAATCGAGTCGTGCCCGACGGGCGGCGCGAGCTGCACGCCCGCCGCGCTCCACACGACGACGACGGCCGTCAGCGCGCTCGCCGCCGACGACGCGTCGCTCGTTTGGATCGAGGGCAACGCAGTGATGCGCATGGTGCTTCCGTGAGCGTCCAGCTCGGCACCGTGATCGCACGGAAATACCGCGTCGAGCGCATCCTCGGCGAAGGCGGCATGGGCGTCGTCGTCTCGGCGCGCGATCGCGATCTCGATCGACGCGTCGCGATCAAGCTCTTGCGAAAAGACGCGCTCGCGGGGGGCGCGGTCGAACGTTTCATGCGCGAGGCGCGAGCCGCGGCTTCGCTCGACAGCCCACACGTGGCGCGCGTCCTCGAGGTGGGCCGCGCGCGCGGCGGCGAGCCATTCATCGTGCTCGAGCACCTCGACGGCGAAGATCTCCACGCGCGCTGCATGTTGCGCCCGCCGCGCAAGTCCGACGCGGTGCGCTGGATCCTCGAAGCGTGCGAAGGGCTCGCCGCCGCGCACGCGCGCGGCATCATCCATCGCGATCTCAAGCCGAGCAATCTCTTCCTCGCGCGCCAGGCCGACGGCAGCGAGACGATCAAGCTCCTCGACTTCGGGCTCGCGAAGAACCCGAACGACGACGACGGCCGCATCACGGCGACCGGCGCGATTCTCGGCTCGCCTTCGTACATGTCGCCGGAGCACTTGTCGGGCCGCGCGCTCGACGTGCGGAGCGATGTCTGGTCGCTCGGCGTGACGCTCTACGAGCTGCTGACGCGCGCGCTTCCCTTCCCCGGTCGGACGACGCCGCAGATCTGCGCCGCGGTGCTCTCGTCCGAGCCGATGCCGATCGACGCGCATCGACCCGACGTTCCGCGCGAGCTCGAGCGCGTCATCGAAAGCTGCCTCGCGAAAGACCCCGCCGGCCGGCCCGCGACGGTGGCCGAGCTCGCAGCGCAGCTCGAGCCGTTCGCGGGCGAGACGCGCGGCTCGGCAGAGAGGATCGCGCGCACGCTCGCGGCGCCCGTCGAGCCGCTCGCGCCGAACGCGGCGGTCCCGCGCGACGTCCCGACGCATCTGGTTTCGGCGCTCGATGCGGTCCCGCGCGAGCGCACGTCGATCGTCGTCGCCGTGGGTGTGCTGCTGCTCCTTGCCCTGAGCGCGCTCGTTTTCGTCTTCACGCACCGGAGCGCGCCGCCGGTCGTCGCGGTCCCGTCGCCGCCAAGCGCGCCCGCCGTCGATTCGGGCGAGCCGCTCGTTCTGCCGACGGTCACGGCGGTCGCAGCTTCGAGCTCGGCCGCGCCGCGAACGCAGGCGACCGCGCATGTTCGTCCGATCGCGCGCCCGCGTCCGTCCGCTTCGCACGATCCGTTGGAGCGATTCTGATGCGCCGTGCGCTCGTCGCGTCGGCGTTCCTCTTGGCGTCGGTCGCGCACGCCGAGCCGCCGCGCGCCACGGCCGTCGAGCTCTTCGCGCACGGCCGCGCGCTCGCCGCGTCCGGAAAGTGCGCCGAGGCGATCCCATTTTTTCTCGACACGCTCAAGATCGAGCCGTCGATCGGCGCGCTCCTGAACCTCGCCGAATGCCGCGAAAAGCTGGGCGATCACGCTTCGGCGTACGCGAGCTATCGGGACGCCGAAACGCTCGCGCGGAGAGAGCACGACGACCGCGCGGAGCTCGCGCGCGACCGCGCCGCGACCGAGGCCGCGTTCTTGCCGCGGATCGCAATCGCGGCGCCCGCGGGCGTTCGCGTGACGATCGACGATCGCGACGCGAGCGACGTCGCGGTGGTTGCGCCCGGCGAGCACGTCGTCCGCGCGACCGAGGCCGGCCACGACGACTGGCGCGCGAAGGTTCGCGCCGAGGGGACCGCGACCGTTCGCGTCGTCGTGCCCGAGCTTCACGAGAACGCGATCGCCCCGACGCCGCGCGCGCCGAGCCACACGCAACGCACCGCCGGCGTCGCCCTCATGCTCGCGGGTATCGCGACGCTCGCCGCCGCCGGCGCGCTCGGTGGCGTCGCCATCGCCAAAAAGAACGACGCAGCCGCGCTCGCGACCGGTCCATCCGAACCGGACTTCGAAGCCGCGCGCGGCACCGCGGCCTCGATCGCCGACGCATCGACCGCGACGTTCATCGTTGGCGCGGTCCTCGTCGCCGCCGGCGCCGTCGTCTGGCTCACCGCCCCACGCGTCGCGATCGCTCCGGGCCCGACCGCGTTCGGCGCCTCGCTCGTCGTGCGCTTTTAGGTCTGCCCGAACAATCGATCGAGGTAGATCGCGCACGCCGAGCGCACGCTCAAATGATTCCACGCGCCCGGCCCCTGGATGGGCGCCAAGCGAGCGTCCGCGGATGCGTGCACTTCGGCCGCGAGGCCCCACGCGGTCCCGAATACGATGAGTAGCGGTTTGTCCTCGCGCGAGCAGCGCGCGCGCGCATCGGCCATCGTGAGGACCCGCGCGTCCTCGGCGGCCGACGTCGTCCACACCTCGATCGCCTCGCGCCCGCCGAGCGCCGCGTGCGCGTCCGCGAGTGACGCGACGGGCCGCAGCAGCGCGAGCGCGTCTTTTCGCGTCGGAATGCGCTTGCCGCTCGATCCCTCGGCCCAGTGCACGCGAATTTTTTCGACGAGCTCGCGCTGCGCCGTGATCGGGTGGACGATGAAATAGTCGCTCACCCCGAACGTCCGCGCGCTTCGCGCGAGATCGTGCACGTCGAGGTTCGTGATCGCGCTCGTCACGATCTCGCCGCGCCCGTCGAGCACCGGCCAATGCACGAGCGCGATCGCGACGCGCCTCATCGTTTCTTCTCGAGCAAATCCGGGCGCCGGGTGCGCGTTCGTTCGAGCGCTTGCTCGGCGCGCCAGGCTGCGATGCGCGCGTGGTTGCCCGACACGAGCGCCTCGGGAACACCGTCGCCGCGAAAATCCGCCGGCCGCGTGTAGTGCGGATACTCGAGCAACCCGGCGTTCCCCGGCGAGTGCGACTCTTCGTGCGTCGACGTCTCGTTGCCAAGCACGCCGGGCAAGAGCCTCGCGACCGACTCGACGATCGCCATCGCGCAGACCTCGCCGCCGGTCATCACGAAATCGCCGAGCGAAATCTCGTCGTCGACGTATTTTCGGACGCGCTCGTCGAAGCCTTCGTATCGCCCGCAGACGAGCATGATCGCCGGCTCCTTCGCGAGCGCGATCGCGCGCGACTGATCGAACGGCCGCCCCTGCGGCGTGAGCAGAACGCGCCGCGCTCGCGGCTCTTCGTCGAGTGACTCCATGCATGCGACCATCACGTCGACGCGCATCACCATCCCGCTGCCGCCGCCGTACGGCGTGTCGTCCACGCTCTTGTGCTTGCCGAGACCGAAATCGCGCGGCGATCGAAAACGCATCGCGAGCGTGCCGGTCTCGACCGCGCGCCCGACGAGGCTCGTCGTCTTGAACGCCTCGAAGAGCTCCGGAAAGAGCGTGACGACGTCGACCCTCATAAACCGTCCACGCTCGAGAGGACCACGACGCGCGCCTCGGCGTCGATCTTCTCGACGTACGCGTCGGTGAGCGGCACTTCGATCTCGCCGCCGTCGTCCTTCTTCACGAGCAGCACGAACGCGGCCGGATATTCGACGAAACGCGTGACGGTGCCGATGCGTGTATTCTGCACGCGAGCTTCGGAGCCCTCGACGTCGCACGCGTAAAACTCGCCCTCTTCGAGCGGCGGAAACTCGCTGCGCTTCACGCAGAGGATCGCGCCGCGGAGCTCGTCGGCGCGATCGCGATCGTCGACCGAGTGGAGCTTGAGCAAAATCGTTTTGTCGGCGCGCCTGGCCGCGTCGATCGAGACTTCGTGCTCGGCGCCGTCTTTCAAACGGACGAGCACCTCGTCGACCTCGAGCAAAAAATCGCTCTCGGCGTTGTAAAGCTGCAAACGAACCTCGCCGCGCACGCCGTGCGGACGCGCGACCTCCGCGAGAGGCACCCAACGATCTTCAGTCAACGATGTCGAGGTGCGCGCGCTTGCCGAGCTTGGTCGAGACCGCGGCGAGGATGGTCCGCATCGACTGCGCCGTGCGGCCTTCTTTGCCGATCACTTTGCCGATGTCTTCCTTCGCGACGCGCAGCTCGATGACGCTGTTGCTCTCGGTCGCGATCTCGCGGACCTCCACCTGATCGGGGTGGTCGACGAGCTCGACCGCGATGGCTCGAATCAGCTCTTTCAGCGGTGAGCCCGAGTCGCCGTTCATCGTCACGCCTTGGCAGCCGCGGGGGTCTTGGCCGCTCGCTTGAGGAGCCGCGCGACGGTCTCCGACGGAAGCGCGCCTTTGCTCGTCCAGTACGAGAGACGGTCTTGGTTCACGACGAAGACGCCGTCGTTCGCGGGATCGAACGTGCCGATGTTCTCGAGGAAGCGGCCGCCGCGGGGGCGACGCGCATCGGCGACGACGAGACGATAAAACGGGCGCTTCTTCGTGCCCTGGCGAGAAAGACGGATGGTGACCATGAAAAACCTTGGAAACGCGGCCAATTTCAAGGCTAGCACCCGATAACCGGGCCGCTAGCAGGACGTCTGGTCCAGCGGGGCGCGGAAACTAGTTTTTTTGCGCGCCCAGGTCAAGGTCAAGCCGCCTCGCGGCGTTCGTAGTCGTCCAAGATGGCGAGGCAGCCTTCGAGCGTGTCGCAAAAGAGGAGGCGGCGGCGGAGCTCGGCCGCGCCCGGCATGCCCCGGAGGTAGCCCGAGAGGTGGCGGCGGGTGACGCGGACGCCGAAAATCTCGGTTCGATGCGCGACGTTCGCCTGGAGGTGGGCGCGGCAGAGGCCGAGACGTTCCTCGAGGGTGGGCGGCGCGACGTCGGCGCCGCGGTCGAGCCGGGCGCGGATTTCACGGAAGACCCACGGGTGCTCGATGGCGCGCCGGCCGACCATCACGCCGGCGCAGCCGGTCTCGCGGATCGCGCGCTCGGCCGCGTCCGCCGAGTCGACGTCGCCGTTGACGATGACCGGGATCGACACCGCTTCGCGCGTCTTGGCGGCCCAGCTCCAATCGGCCGAGCCGGAATGGCCCATGCTTGCCGTGCGGCAGTGAATCGCGAGCGCGGCGATGCCCGTATCCTCGAGCCGGCGCGCGAGATCGACGATCGGCGTGTGCGCTTCGTCGAGCCCGATGCGCGTCTTGACGGTGACGACGCAGGAGACGTTCGAGACGACCATCTTGGTCATCGCGACCATCGCTTCGGGGTTTTTCAGCCAGCCCGCGCCCGCGCCGCGGCCGGCAATTTTCGGCACCCAGCAGCCGCAGTTGATGTCGACGAACGCCGGCTCGGCGGACTCGGCCACGCGCGCGGCTTCGGCGAGGCGCTCGGGGTTCGAGCCGTAAATCTGAATCGCGGTCGGCGCGTCGTCCGGCTCGAGGGTCATCTTGCGGCGCGCGTTCTTGCAGCCACGGAGAAGGCCCTCGACGTTGACGAACTCGGTGAAGCACAAATCCGTGCCGAACCCGCGCGCGATGCGGCGGAAGACGGCGTCGGTGACGTCCTCCATCGGCGCGAGCATCGCGGGCTTGCGCTTCATCAACTGGTCGAATTCGTTTCGCGAGAGATGCATGTCAACCGTTCACGGACATGATGCGTGTAAGATGCAACATCATGGCGGCGTTGCGCGCGGCGCCGGTCACGTCGAGCGCGCCGCTGCGCATGGCTTTGAGAACTTCGCCCATCGTCTTCCGGCCGTCTTTGTCGCGGGCCGCGGGAAGCGGGAGGCCGAAGCGGCGCGTGAGAGGAACGTTCGAGAGCGCGATGATGACGTCGGACGACGCGCGCACGACCACGTCGGGCACGCCGACCACGCCGTCGTAAACGGTGAGATCGCCGTGGTCGAACGCGAGCGTCATCGCGACCTCGGCGTCCTCGGCCACGATCGCGATGCGCCCGGTGATGGCGTGCAAGTCGCGCATTTTGTGGGGTTTGCTGTCGAGGTTCTGACGCAGGAGATCGGCCAACATGACAGCGAGACCGTTTTGGTCGGCGCCGGCCGCGAGCGTGATCCGAGACATGGGAGGCATCCTATACCGTAAGGAGGAGGGGGGCGCTCGCGTTGTCTCCCCATGACCGCGCTCTCGCCTTTTGCCGAATGGGCTATGGTCGGCCGCATGCTTCGGCGGGAGGGGGTCGCGCTCTCGGACGATCTCGACGCCGAACGCGCACTCGTCGAGCGGGCCCAAGCGGGCGACCGCGTGGCGATGGGGCAGCTGCTTCGAAAACATGGTCAGGCGCTCTACGCGACCGTGCTCTTGCCGCGGCTCGGGAGCGAGGCGGCCGCGAAGGACGCGCTCGCCGACACGTTCGCGAAAGTCGTCGAGCGGCTCGACCGGTTCAAATGGCAAAACGTGGGGTTTTATCCGTGGCTCCGGATGGTCGCGCTTCGCGTCGCGATCGACGCGCTTCGCGCGCGAAAGCGGACCGTGCTTTGGGAGGCCGACGATCTGCAGCGCGAGCTCGACGCGGCGCAGACGACGACGCCGCTCGACCAGGCCGTGCAGGAGCGGCGCGATCGCGAGGCGGCCAAGGCGCGCGTCGAGGTCGCGCTCGGCAAGATCAACGAGCGTTACGCGCGCGCGATTCGGATGCGCGTCATCGAGGAGCGGCCGCGCGAGGAGGTCGCCGCGGAGCTGGGCGTCACCCCGGCGACGTTCGACGTGCTACTTCATCGTGCGACGGCGGCGCTCAAAAAGGCTCTTCAGGAGGAATCGGCCCATGAACCATGACGATGACTTCGCCCCGCCGAGCGAAGAAGAAATCCGCGAGAGCGAGCGGCTGCGAGAAGCGCTGGAGGACCCGGCGAAAGAGAGCGCCGACGCCGATCTCCTGCGTGCGGTGCAGAGCGCGGCGAAGCCGAAGGCCATCGCGAAAGAGGCGCTCGACCAAGCCGTGGATCGAGCGGTCGCGTCGTCGCGGCGAGGCGTCGTCGTGCGCGTCGCGTTCGGGGCGAGCCTGCTCGTCGCGGCGGCGGCGGTGATTCTTCTCTTCGTCTGGCGCGGTCGGCCGCAGCCCGAGGCGCCGTCGCTCGCTCGCGCGCGCTCGACGCAGCAGCTCTTTCAAGGACACTTCGATCTCGAAGGCGGCGAGAGCGCGCGCATCGATCGCATCGTCGTTGCGCGCGCCGACGACTTGCGCGAGAACCATTTCGCGCGATGGGGTGTGCGGTGACCGACGGACGCTTCTCGCTCGCGGCGCTCGTGCTCGCGTCGATCACAGCCTTCGCGCTGGTGCTCGCGCGTTGCGATCGCGCGCCCGAGGGGGCCGCGGGAGACGACGCCGCGGTGGTCGACACGCAGCTCCTCGCGTTCTTGTCGCTCGCGCGGTCGCATCATCACGAGGCGACGATCCTCGAACAGAGCGGCGACAAGCGCGGCGCGATCGACGCGCTCCGCAAGATCACGACCGCGCCCAAGCCGCACGACGGCGAGAAGCTGCCCGAGGTCGAAGAGGTCGTCGCCGACGCGTACGCGCGCATCGCGGATCTCGAGGTCGAGACGAACGACACGAGCAATGCGCGCAAGGACGTCGAGACGGGCTTGCGTCACGCGCCGGACCCGACGTATTTCCGTGGGCACTTGCTCGAAGTCTACGGAGTCGTCGAACAAACGCGCGCGTCGCAGCTCGCGGACGCCGGCCAAGACGCGGCCGCGGCGGAAGCGAACGCGCACGCCGTGACGCTGCTCCGGCAAGCGGTCGACGTGCAGGAGGGCGTGATCGGTCGCGCGCTCGACGGAGGGGCGAAATGAAGCGCGCGGGGTGGCTCTTGATCGCAAGCGTCGCGGCGTGCGGCGGCGCGGCAGAGGCTCCGTCGCAAACGCCCGCGGGTGCGTCGGCGGCGCCCACGTCGCCGGAGTCCGCCGGTCAGCGCAACGAGTCGACGCCCGAGGCCGTCGTGTCGGCGCGCAGCGAGGTCGATCGCGCCGAGCAACGGATTTCGGCCGCGCAGAGCGATTGCGCCGAAGCGTGTCGCGCGCTCGCGTCGATGGAGCGCGCCGCCGAGCATCTCTGCGCGCTCGACTCCGGCGCCGAGTGCACGCATGTGCGCGAGCGCGTCGAGGCTGCGCGCGAGCGAGTGCGTTCGACGTGCGGCGAGTGCTCGCGGTGAGCGACGTCGCGCGCGTCGACCTGCGCGAAGGGGGCGCGTGGTCGCTCGCCCAGCGCGCGAAAAACGACGCGATCTGGACGCTCGCTCGCGCCGCGCTTTTTTGCGCGCGCCGCGCCGGCCGCGCGCGTCTCGTCCGATTCGGCCGAAGGCTTGGGCGCGTGCTCCACGCGGCGTCTTTCGGTCTTCGCTCGCGCGCGCTCCAGAACCTCGCCGTCGCGTTTCCCGATCTCGACGAACGCGAGCGCCGCGTGCTCGCGCGCGCTTCGTTCGAGAACCTCGGCGCCGATCTCGCGGATGCGATCGCATCGCTCGACACGCCCGTCGAGACGCTCCCGATGGACGAACGCTCGCGGGCGATCTTGCGTGACGCGCTCGCCGAGGGCCGCGGCGTCGTCCTTCCGTCGGCGCACCTCGGACCGTGGGAACGTCTCGCGGCGACGCTCGTCGCGTGCGGCTTCCCGCTCACCGCGATCGTTCGCGAGAGCTACGACCCGCGCTTCGATGGCATCACCGGTGCCGTTCGCGCGCGCGCGGGCTTGGGCACCATCGCGCGCGGCTCGCCGGGCGCGGGCGCTCGCATCGTGCGAACCTTGCGCAGCGGCGGCGTCCTCGGCATCCCGATGGATCTCAAGACGCGCGCCGAATCGGTGCCGGTCCCGCTCCTCGGCGGCGTCGCGATGACCCCCATCGGCCCCGCGCGCATCGCGCGTCGAACGGGCGCGCCCGTCGTCGTTTGCACGGTCGAGCCGCGCGATATCCTCACAGTCACGTGCACGCGACTCGACCCCTGCGCGAGCGATCTCGAGCTCACCGCGCGAATCAACGCCGAGCTCGGCCGCCGCATCCGCCTCTCGCCCGAGCGCTGGCTCTGGATGCACCCGCGCTTCGAAACTTGAAGTGAAACTTGTGAGCGGGCCTCGGGTGAAGCTACGCTCTCGCTTCAATGGTGCATCCTTCTTGGAAGCCGCTCCTCGATCGCTTCACTCGCTTGAAAGCGAATTGGCCCGCCCGCGCGTGGAGCTGGGATAGCCGTCTCGTCTGCGTGACGTCGTCCTTCGCGGTCGAGCTCGACGCGAAGGCGCGCGCCGCGGCGCTCGATACCTTGCCGCTCGAATACACCGCGGCGACCCTCGCGCGCGCGTCGAGCGATTTGCGCCGCGTCGCCGAACGCAGCGGCGGCCTTCGCATGGGACAGTTCCTGCTGACCGCGCGCGAGCAGACGCCGGTCGTGGCTTTCGGTTTGTGGTGGCCGTGGGGTGACGGCATGACCACGTCCTTCCGCGTCGGCCTCGATGGTCTCGAGTGGGACGACGATCCCTACCCCGCAGTCCGCGACATCTTCGGCGTGCAGCTCTGAAGATGGCTGCGAAGAAGAAGCGCGTCACCAAAAAGGCAAAGACCAAAGCGCTCGTCGCGCCGACCGCGCGCGCTGCGGCGACCGCTGGAACCGATCTCGCCGAGCTCCGCGCGCGCATCGAAGGCGACGAAGGCGCAGTCATCGGAACCTACGCCGATCCGTTCGGTGGCAAACCGCTCCTCGTCGCGCTCTTGCCGATCGAAAAAGTCGAGCCGACGCCGTTCCAGCGCGACGTCTCCGATTCGCACGAAAAAAAGCTCGAAAACGTGATCGCGAAGACCGGGCGCTTCCTGGACCCGATCGTTTGCGTGACGGCACCCAAGGGCGGCTATTGGACGCCGAACGGCAACCATCGTCTTCAGGCGATGAAAGAGCTCGGCGCGAAATCGATCACCGCGCTCGTCGTCCCCGAGCACGAAGTCGCGTGGCAAATCTTGGCGCTCAACACCGAGCGCGCGCACAACTTGAAAGAGCGCTCGCTCGAGGTCATTCGCATCTATCGCAGCTTGCTCGAAGAGCGCGGCGACGAGGCGGAGCAGTCGTTCGATTTTTATCTGGAGGACCCGGCGCTGATCACGCTCGGCGCGGTCTACGAGAAGAACGCGCGCTTCGCCGGCGGCGCGTATCAATCGGTGCTGCGTCGCGCCGAACGCTTCTCGAGCGACCCGATCTCGAAGGCGATTCGCGCGCGCGAAAAGACCGCCGCGCTCCTCGGCGAGCTCGAGGAAAAAGTCTCGGACATCGTGAAGCGCCTCCGCGAAAAAGGCCTCACGAGCCCTTATTTGCGGCCTTTCGTCGTCGCGCGAATCAACCCGCTGCGCTTCTCGAAGAGCGAGCCGCCGCCGATCGACGAAGTCTTGACCGCGATGCGCGACAAGGCAGCGAAGTTCAACGTCGACAAAGTTCGCCAGCAAGACTTGATGGGCGCGTCGGGCCCGCCGCCCGAGGAGTGAGCCGCTAATTTCACTTCGGCGCGGGCGCTCCGATACGATTTCTTCATGCTCGTCTCCAAGAACGACCGCAGGGCCACTCGTCATCACGTCCGAATCGACTGCGAGGTCGTCCGCGAGAACGACTTCCGGCTCGTCGGGCATCGCACCCTCGATCTCTCCGCCGAAGGGATGCTCGTACGCACCGCGACCGACGTCTGCGTCGGCGAGCGCGTGTTCGTCACCTTCCAGGCGACGACGCTCGGGCTCTGGTTCGACACCGAGGCCGAGATCACGCGTCTCATTCGCGGACGGCGGCCCGAAGACGAGGGGCGCGCGTTCGGCCTTCGCTTCGTCGACATGCCGTCGGTTTCGCGCCTGATTTTGCGCGGTCACCTGCGCCGCGTGCCGCCGCCCCTGCCCCAGCGCCCGCGCCGCGTGGACTACGCCGCGACGATTCGGCAAATCGCGGCCGCCTAAAAGAACTTTTACGGTTTTCGTGCGTCCGAACGGCGATGTCCATCGCCGATTGGCTTCAAAGCACCCGCGTGCGGCGCTCGATCGCCGTCAGCGCAGTCGTCCTCGCCACGGGCGGTCTCGTCCTTTTCCGCACGAGCGGCACCTCGTTCGCCGGCCCCATCGGCACGCACACGAACGGCACGACGGCGACCTTCGTCGGTCCCGGCCTCCACGGCTCGGTGAGCGTCAGCCAAACCGCCGTCCTCGCCGGCGGCGATCGCGACGTTTACGCCGAGGTGAAGCTCAGCGCCGACCCGGCCGTGCGCGGCACCGATCGCGCGCCGTTCGCACTCGCCATCGCGCTCGACACGTCCGGCTCGATGTTCGGCGAAAAAATCGAGCAGGCGAAGCGCTCGGTGATGGAGCTCGTTCGCGACATGCGCGACGACGATCAAATCGCGGTCATTCGGTACTCGTCGGGCGCCAGCATCGTTCAGCCGCTCGCGCGCGTGGGCGACGTTCGCGGCACGCTCGCGACGCAAGTGCGGCAAATCGAAGCCGACGGCGGCACGGCGATCCCGCTCGGCATGCACGCCGCGATGAACGCGCTCGAAGAGGCGGGTCGCGGGCGCGTGCGGCGCGTGGTCCTCGTGAGCGACGGCCTCGACAGCTCGCGGCTCGAAAGCGAGCACATCGCGCAAGACTGTTTCGCGCACGGCGTCACGATTTCATCGCTCGGCATCGGTCTCGATTTCGACGAGTCGTACATGGGCGCGGTCGCGCGCGAAGGGCACGGAAACTTCGCGTTCGTGAAGGACGGCGCCGCGCTCTCGGCGTTTCTCCAGCGCGAGCTCCACGAGACCGCGACGACGACGATCGAAGGCGCGAAGGTGAAGCTCGACTTGCCCGCCGGGCTCCACTTCGTGAGCGCGACCGGCGCCGACGCGCGCGTGCTCGACGAAAAATCGATCGAGCTCGAGTTCGGTGCGCTCTTCGCGCGCGACGAGCGGCGCGCGATCGTCCACCTCACCGCGCGCCTCGACGCCGGCGAGGAGGCGCGTCTCGGCGCGAACGCCGATTGGACGCAGGTCCTGCCGAGCGCGTCGGTGCCGTTCGTGCCTGCGCACGTCGAGGTCTCCCCGCTCGGCATCCGCGGCGCGATCGATCCGAAGACCGTCGACGACTCGCGCGACCCGCTCGTCTTCGCAGACGCGACGAGCGTCATCGCCTCCGAGCGCGAAATCGAAGCCGCGAACGCCTACGCTGCCGGCGACGTCAGCCGCGCGCAGAGCCTCATCGACAAGAACGTCGCCGATCTCCACGCCGCCCAAGCAACCGCGCCCGCGCCGATCGCCGCGCAGCTCGAGAAGCAAGTCACCGTCTACGACGAGACGAAGAAGAGCTTCCACGCGGCGCCCGGAAGCGGCGCCGGTCGCGCGGCAGCGAAGCGCGCGTTCCAGAACGACTGGGAAAACCTCGCCCGAACGGCCTACTAGGAGACCCGCCATGCGAAAGTTGCTCTTGCCGCTCTCTGCTGCTGCCGCGTTCGGTTGCGGGCCGCTCGTCGCGAAGCTCGGCGTCGTGCCGGGGTCGGCGGTGCTCGTCGCGCTCGGCGTGCTCCTCGCGCTCGCGGCCAGCGGGTCGTTCGCCGCGCTCGCGATCGCGGCGGGCGCGCTCGGCGCGTTCGCGGGCCACGTGCTCGGCTCGGTCGCGCCCGCGGCAGGCGGCGCGGTCCTCGTCGCGCTCGCGTTCGCCGAACGAACCACGCGCGTCCGCGGAACGAACGCTCGCGTCGTTCACGTGGGCGCGGCCGCCCTCGTCGGCGCGCTCGCGGGCTCGCTCTCCACGGCCTACGCGTCCGCGTCGCCCGCGGTTCGCATCGTCGCGCTCCTCGTGTGCGCCGTGCTCGTCGCACTGCCGCTGCTCGTCGACGCCGACGATTCGCTCGCCGCCTCGCTCGAAGCGCTCTCCGGCGGCGTGACCGATCCAGCGCGTTCGTCGCTGCGTGACGCCGCGGCGCTCCGCCGCCAAGTGCGCGACGTCGTCCTCGACGACGCGACGCGCATGACCGTCGCCGCCACGTGGCGTGCGCTCGCGAAGCTCGCCGAGTCGCGCTTGCGCGTCGAGCGCACCAAGACGCTCGTCGGGATTACGTCACCCGCCGCGGCCGTCTCGACGCGTCTCGATCAGCGAATCGCCGATCACGTCGCCGCCCTCGCCCGCGCCTACGCGGCCGCCGACGCAGCGCACGTGGCCGAAGCGACGCTCGAGGACGCCGCGCTGAAGGACGCGGAGAGCGCCTCCGAATCTCTGGAGGAGCATTCTCGCGCCTTGGTGGACGTCAAATAGCGCGCGCGACCGTCTCACCAGCGATGATACGCGGGGTGCCCCGGCTTCACCGCGACGAACAATCCGCGACACGTCGCGGTCACCTTCCCGCCCGCGGTGATCGTCGCCTCGACGGTCGCGCGGTCCTCGGCTGACTCGACGACCTTCGCGCGCAGCGCGAGTGGCTGATCGATCGGCGTCGGACGTTTCAGCGTGACGTGGAAGTCGGCGGTCACGGTGCACGGCGGCGCATCCGCGCCGGTCTTGTGCATCAAGTGCATCGCGGCCGCCCAATTCGAATGGCAGTCGAGGAGCGCGCCGCAAATCCCGCCGTTCAGCACGCCCGGGAACGCGAGGTGATGCGGCTCGGCCCGAAACTCGGCGACGAGCTCGTCACCTTGCTCGAAGCTCCGAATGCGTAGGCCGCGCGCGTTCGCCGGCCCGCACCCGAAGCACTCGTTCTTCGGCGCGTAACGCTCCTGAACCGACGGCTCGCTCATTTTTCTTTTTTGGGAGCGGCGGGCTTCGGGTGCTTCTCGCGCCACTCGGCGAGCTTTTTCGCGCGGCGGATTTTTTGCTTGTGGCGCTTGGCGGGAGCTTGCGGGGTCGTCATGACGGGAGGTTTATCACGCTTTGGCTTTTTCGAGCTCGTCGGTCGTGGGAAGCGTCGTCATCGCGCTGAGCGCCATCGTGCCGTCGGCGCTCTGGCGCTCGATGGTCGCGAGCCAAGAATCGATGCATTTTGCAACTGGCTCGAGCCAGCCCATCCGGGCGAAGCGCGCGAGCAAATGCGGCGTGTGATCGGCGGTGCGCCGCGTGTCGCCGAACGCGGTGCGCGCGGCCTCGAGCTCGCGCAGCGCGTCGTCCCAGCGCTCCTCGGAATGCGCGAGCCACGCCGCGGTGAGGTGCCGGTGCTGTCGCGGCTCGGCTTCGTCGAGCTCGTACGACGAGGCTTCGTCGACCAACGTGCGCGCCGAGCCGTCGCCGCGCGCGAGCGCGATTTGCGCGAAGAGTAGCTTGGCCTCGACGATGCCCCACGGGTCGGCGAGGTTTTCGTAGATCGCGCGCGCGGCCACGGCGTGCACCGTCGCGCCGTCGAGATCGCCGATGTCGATCGCGATCATCGCGAGCAAACGCTCGGCGGCGGCCTCGCCGCGCGGGTTTCGCAAATCGCGAAGCGACGCGCGCGCCGCGAGCGCGGTCGTCCGCGCGCGCTCGAACTCGAACGCGCGATGATCGGCGTGCGCGAGGACGACGTCGCACTGCGCCATGCCGAGGCGATAACCGATCCCGTCGAGCTCGGCGCGCGCCTCGAGCGCACGCTCGCGAGCACGCCGGTACGCGCCGATCGCCGTGTTGATCATCGCCAGCAAAATCAGGCACTGCGCGCGACCGAGCGGATCGTCGAGCTCGCTGCAACGGCTCGACGCGTCCATCAAAATGCGTCGCGCGTCCTCGTGGCGGCCGAGCAAATACTCGATCTCGCCGAGCACGACGAGGCAATGCGCCTGCCCCGGCTCGTCGCCGATCGCTTCGAAGAGGCGGCGCGCGTTCTCGACGAGCGCGTGACCTTGCGCGGGCTGCCCGCGGTCGGAGAGCACGTGTCCGAGAAGACGCATGGCGCTCGCTTCGTGCCCGCGATCGCCCGCCGTGCGAAACGCGCCTTGAGCGGTCTCGGCGTTCTCTTGCGCGGCGTCGAGCTTGCCCGCATGCCGCAGCGCTTCGGCGCGCCAGAGCGCGTACTCGGCCGCGGCCGCGCCGTGCACGTGCCCTTCGAGCAGCTCGAGATCGCGCAACGTCGCCGCTGTGTCGCGGCCGCGCCGCCACGAGCCCTCGATGAAGCGGAACATGAGCTGCGCCGCCGGCTCGTCGTCGCCGGCGCGGAGCAAGTTCGTCACGCGGTGCTTCATGATGCGCCGCGAGCCCGACGCCGGGTGCTTGGCGAGCGACGCCGCGGCGAGCCGATAAATCGCGGGCGCGTCGTTCCGCTCGGTGAGACGCAGGAGCAAGTGCTCGAGCAAGAGCGCGTGCGGCCAGCGATAGCGATCGTTCCCCGCCGCGAGGAGGATCTGCGCGCGCGTGAGCGCGACGAGCGCCTCGCGCGCGTCCATGCCGAGCTCCGAGATGAGCGACTTCAAGACCTCGCCGCGAATGTCCTCGCCGAGCGCCGCGGCCGCATACGCCGCGAGACGAAGATCGGTCGGCACCGCACGGAGGCGCTCGTCCCACAGCTCGGCGGTCGTGATCGCGCGTCCCTCGAGCGCGCTCACCGGCACGTCGTAACGATTTCCATTCAGCTTCAAGTATCCGCCGCCGGCCCAGGCGTGGAGAAGCTGGAGCGCGAAGAGCGGATTGCCGTGGCTTTGCTCGACGCCCTTTTTCACCGCCTCGCTCGCGAGCGGCAACGTCGCGCGCAGCAGCGCCTGCGTCTCTTCGGGCGCGAGCGGCAAGAGGTCGAGCACTTCCCCTCCCCAATCGGCGCGCGTCGCCTCGAGCCGAAGCGCCGCGTCGAGATCGGTCGCGAGCGTCTCGCTGCGCGCGGTCGCGATTGCGAGCATCTTCAGCGTTCCCGGCGCGCGCCGCAAACGCGCGAGCACGTCGAACGTGTTCGGCGACGAAAGGTGCAGGTCGTCGAACCAAATCAAGAGCGGCCGGTCATGCGCGATGCGCTCGAGCACGCGCTGGGTGACCGCGACGCGAAGCTCGGGCGTGTCGAGCACGAATCGCTTGCCCGTCGGGCCGAGCGGCACGTTGGTGCCGACCGGTGAAGGCCTGAGCCACTCGGCCGTCGCCGCAACCCACGAGAGCGCCGCGTCGTCTTTCGGGTCGACCTCCCAGCGCTGCATGAGCGTCTGCTCGACGAGCGCGCGGTCCGCGCCTTCGAGCCCGAAATATTGGTTCACCGCGCCGGTGATGCCGTCGAGCGCCGTCGCGATGCGGCCGTAACGCGCGCGGAGCGGCACCATCATGCCTTGCTCGTGCGCTTGCTCGCAGAGCCACTCGGCGAGCCGGCTCTTGCCGACGCCCGCTTCGCCGATCACTGCGACCATCCTCCGCGCGTACGGGCTCCGCGGCGGCGCCCCGCACACGGCGAGCACGATTTGCCAGAGATTCGCGCGCTCGTCGTCGCGTGCGATCATCGGCGACGGCCGCAAGCTGAGTAGACCCGGCGTGAGCGACTGTGCGGCCGCGACCGCCGAACCGAGCGCCGGCCGCGACGAAGCCGGCGCGGCGCGCACCGCCGGCGCGCTCGCCATCACGTCCTCCATCGTCGCCGTGTGCGCCGGCCGAAACGCCGCCCATGCACGCCGCGCGTCGGCCGCGTACTCGAACCGCTGCCACGGCTTTTTCGCAAGGAGCTTCTGCACGAACCCGCTCACCCCCGCCGGAACGTCTGGCGGCAACTCGAGCGGCGGCACTGGCGTCCGCTTGTGCGCGCGCAAGACCTCCTGCGCGTTTCCCTCGAACACTTCTTTGCCGACGAGCACGCGATAAATGATGCAACCGAGCGCGTACAAATCGGTTGCAGGTCCAACCAATGTCGCCGCGCGCCGAATCTGCTCGGGCGCGACCCAGCCGACCGTGCCGGCGCCCGAGTGCATCGACGCCTCCGGCGCAGGTCCCCCGTCGAGACGCGGATCGTGCCGCGGCGCGCGGAGCCACGCGAGCCCGAGGTCGAGGATGTACGCGCGCGGCCCCTTCGACGTGCCCGACGCCATGTCGAGCATCACGTTCGACGGCTTCAAGTCGCCGTGAATCACGCCGCGCGCGTGCGCGTGCGCCAACCCCGCGAGCGTCTGGTCGACGAGCGCCCAGACGAGCGAGAACGGCATCTTCGTCGTGTACATCCACTCGTGGACGCTTCGCCCCGGCAGGACATCCATCACGAGGTACGGCGACCCGTCGGCGAGCTGCCCGAAATCGCGCGCGCGCACGATCGCCGGGTGCTCGAGCGACGCGACCGCGCGCGCTTCTTGATGAAACCAAAACGTCTCTTCCTGCCGCTGCGCGCTCTTGTCCTCGGGAATGCGCAGGCGCTTCAGGGCGACGCGCTCGCTCGTCGCGAGATCGCGACACAAGTAGACGACGCCCATGCCGCCCTTGCCGAGCTCGCGGATCACCTCGTAGCGATTCGCGAGCAGCGATCCGATCTCGCTCTTCGGTTCCGCCGGCGGCACCGAGCGAGTCTCGCGCTTGTCTTGCGACGACATGGCAGCGTCGCCGAAGTTATCACGAATCCTCAGCCGGCTACGCGTCGCTCCGCTGGCTTCGCGCCTGCTTCAGCCTGTCGCCGATCGTCTGGCGGAGCTTCACGACGTCGTAGCGCGCGGGGCGATCGCCTTCGGGCAGCTCGGCGATCTCGCGCGCGATGGATTCGGCGTACCTGCGAGGCCGCTCGGGGACGCCGAGCCGCTCGCCGAGCGCCGCGAGCGCCGCGCCCTCTTCCTCGGTGACCTCACCGTCGAGCCGCGCGATCCAACACGCGAGCGCATAGACGAAGAGCCGGTCTTCTTTCGAGAGCCCGCTGCGATCGACCGTGCCGAGATCAATTCGCTCGCGCGTCGCCGACTCGATCTCTTCGATGGCTTCGAGCTCGAGCCCGGCCTCGACCGCGGCGCGAACGATCGCGTCGGCCTCGTCCGGGTCGAGCCGACCGTCGGCCCAGGCGATCGCGGCGAGCGCCAAAAAGATGTCTCGGTTCAACGTGATGGCCCCGCCCGCTCCGCTCATGCATTCGAAGGTAGCGGAAAATGTGCTCTGCGAACCCACCTATTTTCGTACGAAGAGGGGCTTTTCGGCGCGGCTGGACGTACGATGGGGCACGTCACGGTCACCTGGTTTTGGAGGCGTCATGGACAAGCATGAGAATCCTCGAATGCTCGCCGTCGCTTTCTTCGTCTTAATTGGTGCTGCGCTCGCATTCGTGGTGGGACAACGCGTCGGAAGCTCGCTCGACCGCCACGGCCGCAGTGTGACCATCGCTCATGATCACGTCGCGGCGCCGCAGGCTCCGCCAGTCGCGCAGAAGTAGCTCAGGCCGCAGCGGCCTTCGCGCGCTCGCTCTTCTTCACGATGCGCGGCATCGTCCGAAAGACGACGTCCCAAAGCGGCGAGCTCACGCCGAAGCCCCCGAAGTTGTCACCGTGGTGATGCTTCATGTGGTGCTTCTTCAAGAACTTGCCGACGCGCGTCGTCTGACGGAAGTGGTGAATCGCGTAGTGCGAGCCGTCGTAGCAGAGGTAGCCGAACGCGAAGCCGATGAAGAGCGGCTCTGCGAAGCGGGGGCCGCCGGTCGTGAAATAAAAGATCGAGTAGAAGAGCACCGCCATCGGCAAGCTCGCGCCGAGGGGCATCACGAGACGATCTTTGTCGCTCGGAAAATCGTGGTGCACGCCGTGGAGGAAGAAGTGGAGCTTCTTCGCCCACTCGGCCTCGCGGATGAAATGAAAGACGTAGCGGTGGAGCACGTACTCCGCGAGCGTCCACATGAGCAGGCCGAGCATGACGACCCCGGCCACGGCGAACCACGAGAGATCGTGACGCACGCCGATGCGCCAGAAGAAGTACCCGAGGATCGGCAAGTAGGTGACGAACGGGGTTGCTGGGTGAATGCGCGAGAACCACTCGAAGAAATCACTCCGGAACATCCGGCAGGTTTCACCGTTTCGGATTCGCTCTTCGATGACGGGATTCAACATCGCGACGTTTCTTTCCTAGCAAGAACTACGCGCGAAATGGCGCGCCGGCTTCCCACCGAAAAGCGCGCGGAGCATAGCGGAGGGCGGCGCCACTGCAAAGGGACTGCCGCGAATTTTCGCGCTGCGGTGCGAACGCGTCGTGGCGGCCGACCGCGCGTTGCGCGTGTGCTCGCGTCGTCTTCGTGATCGTCGCGAGCGCGCGAGCTCGGCCACATTTTCGACGGACCCTCTTGACGGAAAGAGACGGTTGTAGGATGCAAGGAGCCCCATGGCCGAACACGATCGCTTCGTTCGCGCAGTTCAAACGGTTGCTCGCGGGCTCGGACGCATCAGCCGAGAGCGTGCGCGCGCGGACGACGTGACACCGCAGCAAGCGGAGACGTTGCAGCTCATCGCCGACCGTGGCGCCGTGTCGACCTCGACGCTCGCGACGCTGCTCGGCATCGACCCGTCGACCGCGAGCCGCAACCTCGCGGGTCTCCAGAAGGCGGGGCTCGTCACGCGCAAGAAGGCGAGCGACGACGGCCGACAGACGGACGTTCGTTTGACGCCCAAGGGCAAGCGCGCCGCCGACGCGGCGACCGCGAGCTCGGCGGACGCGCTCGCGACGGTGCTCGACAAGATCAACCGCGGCGACCGGCAGAAGGTGCTCGACGCGCTCGACGCGCTCGCGCGCGCGATCGACGGCGAAAACGGGCAAAAAGCCGCCGTTTGAGTGAGCTCTAGGGGGCGATCACGAACGTTCGCGTGACCGTGCCGGCGGAGCCCGTGAATGGCGCGACGCGCGCGGAAAAGAGCTGATTGCGGACGCACGCGCCGGCGCGGCTCGTCGCGAACGGCGGCGCGAGCCGCACGTTGATGACCGCGCCCGAGGGCGAGAACGTCACGTCGGCGCTGCCCGCGCCGAAGACGCCGTCACTCGTCGCGCTCGAGCATGCCGAGAGCGAGATCGCAGACGTCGCCGTGTGCGCGGCCGACACGTCGAATGGACGCGTCGGCGCTTGCTCCTCGATGGGCACGAGCTCGCTCACCCAGCGCGCGTCGATGCGCGCGACGCGCGTGCTGCCGCCGGTGAGCACGAATGGGACGCGTCGCATCCCACCGAACGCGGTCACGTTCACGAAGCCGGTGAGCGGAACGGAGTCGTTCGACTTGTCGCTGCGCGCGACCTCGACGAGGAACGCGCCGACCGAGCTCGACGCGACGCCGAGCTTCTCGTGCGTGCGCGAGGTCGCATCGGCGACGCGGCCGCGACCGGCGAGCCACGCGAGGCGCTGACCGTTCGGATCGATCACCGCGAGATCGACGTCGCCGCCTCCGGTCCACGAGGCGTCGAGCACGATGTCGCCGGTGACGCTGTCGCGTGCGTCGATCGTCGCAAGCGCGGATTCGACGGCCGAGCGGCGTGAGCCTGCTTCGCTGAGCCAGCGCTCGGCTGAAGTCGCGCGGCCGCGAGAGCGTTCGCAGCGAACGGCGCGCGCGACGCGCGTCGCATCTTCGGGAGCGTTCTCGGCGGCGGCGACCCGGAGCGCGCAAGCGAGATCGTCTTGCCCGGCGTGCTCGGCGCCCGTCGCGATCGAGTCGATGCGCGCCGGATCGCCGGACGTCGCGACCCCAGAGAGGACGCGCGCTGCCGCCGCGCGGTCGCCGCGCGACGCGAGCAGCTCGGAGCGGAGCGCGATGGCGTCGCCGTCGAGCGGATCGCGCTTCTGCCAATCCGAGAGGACTTGGTCGAGCTCGTCGAGCGACCCGCGGCGCAAGAGCGCGCGCGCGAGGTCGCGGTGCTTTCCGCGGTCGTCGGGTGCGGACGCGAGCGCGAGGCGCGCGGCCGTCACGCGGTCGGCGCTGTCGACGAGCGTTCCACTGTCGGGCGCGATGGTCGCCTCGCGGTGAAATACACGACGCATGAATCGTCCTGGCCGTCGTCGCCATCCGCGCGATCGCGCGGCCTCGAGATCTTCGAGGCGCTCGGACTTGTCCTCCGAGGGGGTGATCGCCATGGGCCTCATGTGCGGCGCCGCCCTCGGTGCCGCCGACAAGTCGCCGCCGAAAAATCCGCCGGCATGTCCGCCGCCGGTGCCGCCACCGCCTCCCGCGCCGTTCGCGAGTGACGCGAGCGGAGCTTCTTCGGCCGCTGCTTCGGCTGCGTTCGTGCCCACCTCGGTCGCTTCGCCGAGCGTCTCGCCCGTCCACTGCGGCGCGCTCGTCGCGCGCTCGATCCCGAAGGCACGGAACATCGCGTCGCTCTCGAGCACGAGGAGCGAGGTGAATCGCGACGGAACCGAGAGCTTCTCGGAGAGCGACACGGCTTCGCCGCGCGCGGCGTCGCCGCCTTCGCGCTCGAGGTCGCGAATCCGAAGCGCCGCGAAGAGCCGCGGTACGAATGCGTTTCCGGCGTCGCTCGTCGCGGTGAGATCGACCGGATAACGCGCCTCGAACGGCTCCCCGCCCGCTTTGCCGCGCAAGACGAGGTCGCCCCGAATGTGAGCGTCGCTCATCTTTGCGACGACGTACGTCTCGCCCGACGCGCGCAGCGTGGGAAGCGCACGCGGTGACGCCGTGTCGAGGCCCGCGGGAAGCTCGAGCGTCGCGTCGCGCAGGAGCTCGCCGGCGCCGGCGCCCGCCACGGCGAGGACGACGTCGTTCACGCGCTCGCCCGGCGCATACGGCACGACCACGCCGCCGCCGCCGCGCGCGATCTCGCCGAGGACGTCAGCGTTCGCGTCGCTTCCGACCGGAACGGCGATGACCGCCGCGTCGCTCGGGACGGCGTCGCGTACTTCCTCGGCGACGCGCGATGCGCGCTCGTAGCCCGCGGTCGCGACACCGTCGCTGACCAGCACGACGCGAAGCTCGCGCCCAGTCTCGCCGAGCGCGCTCGCGCTTCGAACGGCGGACACGAGGTCCGATGCGCCGTCCGGCACGACGGGTCCGAGGAAATCGCCGACGGCTTTCGCTCCCGCCGCTCCCGCCTGAACGAATCCCAATGGGTTACGTCGGCACGCGACGTCGCATGCGAGCACGGTCACGCGATCGCGGCGATCGACCGTCTGCGCGAGCGCGACCGCGACGCGCGACGCCCGCGCGAATCGCTCGCCGAACATGGTGCGCCCGCCGTCGACGACGACGGCCCAGTCGCGCGGCTTGGCCTCTGCGCTCGCGGGCAGCCGCGGGCGAAGTGCCATCGCGACGAATCGCTCGCCGCCCGCGTCGAACGCCCACGCCGAGACTTCGCTCTTTCGATTCGGCAGTGCGTATTCGAGCGTGAGATCGCCGGTCGGCGAAAACCCCGCTTCGTGAAACGTCAGCCGATCGCCGTTGCGAGCGAGGTCGTAGCCGCGCGCGTGAACGCCGACGGCCGGATCGGCGCCGAGGACTTGCGCGTCGATCGAAAAGTCGTCCATGCGCACGCCGCCCGCGCTCGGCAGCGGATAAACGTAGCGCCGCAACCCGAGCGACGCGTCGACGGTCTGCGTGTAGCCGAGGACGATGCGCCGCGTGCCGTGCTTGGGAATCGGAAAAATCCGAAGCTCGAATCGTCCGCCCTGCTTCCACTCGAGCAGCGCCGGATCGCGCCACGGTCCGGGCACCCACACGATGTCTTGGTTCGACTGCCGCACGGGCGTCGCGTTCGCGATCGCGCCTTTGAGAATTTTTTCGCCGCGCGTCTTGTCGACGAACGCGCCCTCTTGGAGCTTACCGTCCTGGTCGAGCGCCAGGTGATCGACCAGCGCGCCGGCCGGAACCGGAAAGCGATAGATGCCCTCGAGGTCCTCGTTCGTGTCGTTCGCGAACGTTTCTTCGACCTCGGTGCGCGCCATCGCGCCGGCGACGCGAATTTTCACCGCGTGGCTCGCGACGCGGAGCGCGCGATCGTTTTCGTCGCTCTGCCCCGCGCGGCGCGCGCGCAGCTCGCCGACCGCGCCGGGCTCTTGCTCGTCGCTCGGTTTTTCGCCGAGCAGATCGCTGCCCGCGTTCGCCGAAGGCCCGACCTCGACGCCGGTCGCCGTGAGGAGCGCTTCCTGGCCCGCGGCGACCTCGAGCTCGCGGCCCCCGCCCGCTTTCGCGCGGACCGATCCGCGCCGAACCTCGACGTCGGTCGTGTCGTCGGTCGCCGTCACTGTGAGCTCGGTGCCGATCACCGTGATTTCTCCGCGATCGGTCTCGATCTTCGCGGCACGAGCGCCGTCGATGTGCGCCACGTCGAGCGCGACGACGCCGTGCTTCACGTGAACGACGCGCGTCGCGGGCGACGGGTCGAGCTCGATTTCGGTGTCGCGATCGAGGACGAGGACCGAGCCATCGCTCATCTCGAGCCGCGCGCGCTGCTTGCGGTCGGTCGCGATGTCCGCGCCGCTCTCGACGAGCGCGCCCTCGCCGAGCGGATGCTTCCCGCGAAGCTCCGCGCCGCCTCCGCCCCGAACGATCTTGGCGACCTTGCCGTGCCAGCCGAGCGGCGGCGCCTGCCAGCCGACGCGCCAACCGATTGCGCTGCTCGCGACGACCGAGGCCACGAGCGCGACCCCAAAATGAAAAATGCGCACCCCGCCTCTACGGCCGAGCACGCACCACGATCTAAAACGGAAGCTTCACTTGCTTCGGGTCCCGCGGCGGCTTCTCGCCGTCGAGTGCATCGTTCTCGCGTTCGAGGTCCGCTTTCACGAGCTCCTCGTTGTCGTACGCAAAGGCCAATGCGTCGAGGACGCGCGCCGGCCCGAGCTGCGGGTAGCGCTTGAGGAGCGTTTCGATGGTCGTCCCGCGCCGATGCCAAGACCAGAGACGACGTACGGGAACCCGCGTGCCTCGGACGCACGGGCTCCCATTCAGGACGTCGTCCCTGCACTCGACATGAGGATGCGGAACGCGGACGGGCGGCATCTCGGCCACGCGCCCACGTTCACCCAAACGCATGCAGAATGCAAGGTTCAGGCAGCGGGTGAATCAACCGCCGCCGGTCGGCGCGCCTTGGCCCTTGGCGGCCTTGCGTCGCGCGTGCGTCGCATAGCCGCCCTTGCGGCCCGCTTCACGCGCTTCGTCGCGCGAGAACTCGTGCGCGGTGCCCGCGGCGTGAGCGGCCTTGCCACCCTTCGACGCGATCTCACTCACGCGCTTCGGATCCATCACGGCGAAGCCGCGACGCTTCTTCGGCGTCGGAGTCGCCGTCGGGTGCTCTCCGCTTTCCTCGTTCGACGTTTTTTCTTCCGTCGATTCGGGCGCCGACTCGGGCGCCGTGCTGGCGACGTTCTGATCGTCTTGATGATTCCACTGTTCGGACATGACATACCTCGGCTGGGCTCCTGGCGGGACCGTCCCGCCGGAGTGGGTTTGGAGTTACGAAGAGAAGAACGGCTGTTGCCGGGATTCGGTTTATTCGGGACTGCTCAGTTGAGGAATTTTGCGGACAGGTGGCGAACCGCTTGCTCGCATCCCTCCATCACTTGTTTCTGGAACTCTTGCTGATCGGCGGACTCCTCGACGAGGATGCCCATCGAATCTCCATTCACGAAGAACCCACCGCGAGGGCCCGGCTCGGTCGAGTCGGACGTGTCGCTGGCGAAGTCCATCGCCTGAACCGGGACCGCGTACAGACGGCCTGCGACGCGCAGTTGCACGACGCCGACCAACCGACCCGCGGACGTTTGAGGTGTGGCGAACTCGTTCATGGCTTCCTTTTCCAACGTAAGCACGGCACTACCTCAGGCAAGAGCAAGACTCGTGCGCACTCCAACGGATGAGTTAAGCTCGCGCCCGCGCACCATGAACGACATCGCACGACCCGCCTCGCCGCTCGAAAATCCGCTCCGCCATTCGCTGCTCGACGAGCGCACCGGCGACGCTTGCGCCGTGGTGATCTTCGGCGCGTCGGGCGACCTGACACGCCGGAAGCTCATGCCTGCGCTCTACAACCTGGCCGTGAGCCACGTCCTTCCCGGAAACTTCGCGGTCGTCGGCGTGGCGCGTCGCACCAAATCGGCTGATCAGTTCACCACCGAGATGCAAGACGGCGTGGCGAAATACTCGCGGCGTAAGCTCGACCCAGCCTTGTGGGACGATTTCGGGAGGTCGATCAGCTACGTCTGCGGCGATTTCAACGTTCAGAAGACTTACGAGGACTTGCGAGCGCATCTGCAGAAAGTGGATGGCGAGCGCGGCACGCGCGGCAACCGGCTCTTCTATCTCGCGGTCCCTCCGGCTGAGTTCGGGCCGATTTTGTCGGGGCTGCGCGAAGCGAAGCTCGTCAGCGAAGCGTCGTCGCCTTGGACGCGCGTCGTGATCGAAAAACCATTCGGACACGATCTCGAGAGCGCGCGCACGCTGAACGACACGGTCGCGGCGGTGTTTCGCGAGTCGCAGGTCTTCCGCATCGATCACTACCTCGGCAAAGAAACGGTTCAGAACCTCCTCGTCTTCCGTTTCGCGAACAGCATGTTCGAGCCGCTGTGGAACCGCGAGCACGTCGACCACGTGCAGATCACCGTCGCGGAAGAAATCGGCGTCGAAGGTCGCGGCAAATTCTACGAGCAGACTGGCGTCACGCGCGACATCGTCGAAAACCATTTGATGCAGCTGCTTTGTTTGACCGCGATGGAGCCGCCGATTTCGCTCTCGGCCGATGCGGTGCGCGACGAGAAAGTGAAAGTGCTGCGATCGCTCCGGCCGATGGAGCGTCGCGCTGTGAGCGACTCGGTCGTGCGCGGACAGTACGGGCGCGGGTTCGTGCGCGGCGACGAAGTGCCGGCGTATCGCGAGGAGCCCGACGTCGCGAAAGATTCGACTGTCGAGACGTACGTCGCGATGAAAGTGTTCGTCGACAATTGGCGCTGGGGCGGCGTTCCGTTTTACGTGCGCGCGGGCAAGCGGCTCGCGCGGCGCGTGACCGAGATCGCCGTGCAGTTCAAGGGCGTGCCGCATCCGCTCTTCATGTCGCCGGACGGCGGCATCACGCCGAACGTGCTCGCGCTCCGCATTCAACCGGACGAAGGCATCGCGGTGCGCTTCACGTCGAAGGAGCCGGGGCAGCACACGATCTTGCGCGACGTCGCGATGGACTTTCGTTACGGCGCGGCGTTCGGGTCGAACACGCCCGAAGCGTACGAGCGGCTCCTCCTCGATGCGATGCGCGGCGAGGCGACGCTCTTCACGCGTCGCGACGAGGTGGAGGAGCAGTGGGCTTACATGGACCACGTGTTCGACGCGTGGCGGATGGCGGGCGCGGTGCCGCCGCCGATTTATTCGGGTGGCTCGTGGGGCCCCGACGCCGCCGACGATTTGCTCGCGAAGGACGGTCGACGCTGGAGGAAACCGTGAGCGCGCAAGAAGAGCCGGCGCCGCAATCGACTTCGCATCGGCCGATGAGCGACGTGCTCGCGCGGATCGAGCAGGGGCTGCGCGATTTGTGGGCGCCGCCCGCGCCGGGCGAGCCGCTCCGTTCGCGCGTGTGCACGATGAACCTCGTCGTCGTGACGAGCTCGGCCGAGATCGCCACGCATTACACGCCGATCGTCGACGCGGTCACGCAGACCCTCCCGGCGCGCGTGGTCGTCGTCACGATGACGCCGAACGCGGCCGAAGCTTCGCTCGATGGCGAGGTGTCGGCGGTTTGCAGCGTCGACAATCAAACGTGCTCCGAGCGCGTGGTGATGCGCGCGTCGGGCGCGGCGACGGCGCGCGTCGGTAGCATCGTCGAGGCGCTCGTCGTGCCGGAGCTGCCGACGACGCTCATTTGGCTCGGGCGCGTGCACGTCGACGATCCGATTTTTCGCGAGCTCGCGGCGGACAGCCAGCGCGTCGTGCTCGACACCGAGTACACGTCGCTCGCGAGCTTGCTCTCGCTCTCGCGGTGGGCGCGCGGCACGCACGCGAAAATCGGCATCGCCGATCTCGCGTGGACACGCATCGCCGTCTGGCGAGAGATGTGCGCGCGATTTTTCGACGACCCGCTCATGCGGCCGCTCGCGATGCGCGTCGAGTCGCTTCGGCTCGTGCAAATGTCGGACAAGGGCGCGCGCCTCGGGACCGAGGGCGCGCTCCTTCTCGGGTGGCTCGCGACGCGGCTCGGGTGGAAGATCGAGCCGATCGGCGGCGCGCTCCGATTTCGGCGCGCTGACGGCAAGCTCGTGCGCGTCGAGCTCGCGGCGATGCCGAAAGCCGAGCGCGTCGCGCCGCTCGCGATCGCGAGCGTCTCGCTCCACGCGAGCGAAGGCGGCATCACGGCGGACGGAACGGTCGCGCGCGATTTCGACGGTGACGTAGTCGACGTGCTCCGTTACAAGCTCGACGTGAACCTACCCTGCTCCGGCGAGCAGACGGTGCGCCTCGGCGCGAATCGTGGGGCCCGCGTGCTCGAGCGCGCCCTTCACCGCCCCGCGCGCGACGAGGCGTTCGACGAGGCCGTCGACTTCGCCGAGAAGCTCGACGATGACGGCGCGGCGTGCACCTGATAGACAAAACGCGATGACGACGAAAGTGGTCCCCGGCATGCTCATCGCGGTGCCGGCCGCGGAGGACGTCGCGCGCGAGGCGGCGGCGCGGCTCGCGAAGACGCTTCGTGACGCGATCAAGGCGCGCGGCAAAGCCAGCATCGCCCTCTCGGGCGGCGACACGCCCAAGCAGACGTACGCGCGCCTCGCCGAAGAGCCGGACGTCGATTGGAGCGCGGTCGAGGTCTTCTTCGTCGACGAGCGCGCCGTGCCGCCGGACGACGACCGCAGCAACTATCGATGGGCAAAAGAGTGCTTGCTCGGTCCGGCGAAAATTCCCGAAGGCCACGTTCATCGCATGCACGCCGACGAGAGCGATCTCGAAAACGCGGCGCGCGAGTACGAGCAAATCCTGAAGACGAAGGTGCCGGTCGGTCAAGGCGGCGTGCCGGCGCTCGACGTGATGGTGCTCGGCGTCGGCGACGATGGGCACACCGCATCCCTTTTTCCGGGCATGCCGACGGTCGACATCACCGATCGCGCGGTCGTCGCCGTCGGCAAAACGGAGGGTCGCGAGCCGCGGCTCACGGTGACCGCGCCGGTCATCGAGCAGTCGCGGACCGTCTTCGTGCTCGCCGTCGGCGCGAAAAAGACCGCCGCGCTCGAGCGCGTTTGGTCGGTGTCCGGCTCGCTCCGCGACACGCCGGCGCGCGTCATCCGCAACGTCCGCGGCTCGATTCACTGGGTCATCGACAAAGCCGCCGGCGGGATGTGATTCGCACCGGGACGAGCGGTTTTTCGTATCGCGACTGGAAGCCGCGATTTTATCCGAAGGACCTGCCCGCGGCGAAGATGCTCGCGCATTACGCGTCGCGGCTCGCGACGGTCGAGATCAACAACACGTTTTATCGACGACCGGACCCGGCGAATCTGCGCGCGTGGGCGGCGAGCGTGCCGAGCTCGTTTCGATTCGTGTTCAAGGCGTCGCGTTATTTTTCGGCGGGGCCCGGTCTCCGAAATGCGCAAAAGCCCCTCGCCGAGTTTTTCGATTTGCTCGCCGCGGTCGGCGACGAGCTCGGTCCGCTGCTCGTGCAATTTCCCGCGCACGTGAAGAAAGATTTGTCGCTGCTCCGCGACTTCATGGGAGCGATCCCGGGATCGCCGAAGCGGAGGGTCGCGCTCGATCTTCGCGATCCCTCGTGGCGCGCGGACGACGTGCGCGCGGCCATGCGCGACGCGGGCGTCGCGTGGTGCGTCACCGAAGCGGACGACGAGCCGCTCGATCTCGTCGTGACCGCGCCGTGGGCGTACGTGCGCCTGCGCAAATCGCGCTACACCGCGCGCGATCTCGCGTCATTCGCCGAGCGCCTGAAAAAAGCCGACATCGACGACGGCTTCGTCATCTTCAGGCACGACGACACCGGCGCGTCCGCGCTTCACGCGGTCGCGTTGCAAGAAAAACTCAGCGAGCCCAGTCGGCGATCTTCTTCGTGACCGCGGGCACCGTGAAGCCGAATTTTTCGGCGATGACTTTGTCCGGCGCGCTCGCCCCGAAGTGGTCGATGCCGATCGCGAGCCCGTCCTTGCCGACGATCGCGAGCCACGGCTCGCTGCAGCCGGCTTCGATGCTCACCGCGCGAACGCCGCGCGGGAAGACCGATTCGCGGTAAGCCGCGTCCTGCTCCGCGAACGTCTCGAGACAAAGGCCCGAGACGACACGCACCTTCTTGCCCTGCTTTTCGAGCTCGGCGCGCGCGCCGGTCGCGAGGTGAAGCTCGCTTCCAGTCGCGACGATCACGAGGTCCGGCTTGCCGCCGGTCGCCTCGCGGACGACGTAACAACCGCGCAACATGTTTCGTGCATCGAATGCCTGATCGCGCTCGATGACAGGCAACTTCTGCCTGGTCAGCGAAAACGCGGTCGGGCCCTTCTTGCGGCCGAGCGCGATCGCCCACGCCGCGGCGGTCTCGCGCGCGTCGGCGGGCCGCACGACGGCGAGGTTCGGAATGAGCCGCAGCGCCCAGAGGTGCTCGATGGGTTGGTGCGTCGGCCCGTCTTCGCCGAGGAAGACCGAGTCGTGCGTGTAAATCCAAAGGCACTGCTGCTCCATCAGCGCCGAGAGACGCACCGACGGGCGCATGTAGTCGCTGAAAATGAGGAACGTCGCGCCGTACGGCACGAACCCGCCGATCAAGACGAGACCGTTGCAGACTGCACCCATCGCGTGCTCGCGGATTCCGAAGTGCAGGTTGCGACCGCCGTACTTGCCGCGCTCGACCGCGCCGCCGTCTTTGACGAGCGTCTTGGTCGAGGGCGCCAAGTCGGCCGCGCCGCCGACGAGCTGCGGAACGAGCTTGGCGACGGTCTGCTGAATCGCGTTCGAGAGGTTTCGCGTCGCGTCTTCTTTTTCGGGCGCGGCGGCGAGGAGCTGGTCGAACAAATTCGCCGGGATCTCTTTCGCGAGGAACGCGTCGAGCTGCTTGGCGAGCTCGGCGTTCTTGCCGCGCCAGGCTTGGTAACGCTCGTTCCACGCCGCGTGATCGCGCGCGAGCTCTTCGGCGCGGCCGGCGAAATATTTTTTCACCGCGTCGGGCACGACGAACTTCGCGTTCGGGTCCCAGCCCATGAGCTTTTTCGTCGCGGCGACCTCGCTGTCGCCGAGCGGCTCGCCGTGCGCGCCGGACGTGTCGTGCTTGGTCGGCGCGCCCTGCGCGATGTGCGTGCGGCAGACGATGAAGCTCGGGTTGTCCTTGTTCATGAGCGCGCGATCGATCGCCGCGCGAATTTCTTTTTCGTTGTGCCCGTCGATGCGCTGCACCGACCAGCCGTAGGCCTCGTAGCGCGCGCCCACGTCTTCGCTGAACGCGAGCCCGGTGTCGCCCTCGATCGTGATGTGGTTGTCGTCGTAGAAGAGGATCAGATTCGAGAGACCGAGGTGACCGGCGATGCTCGAAGCTTCGCCGCTCACGCCCTCCATCATGTCTCCGTCGCTCGCGATGCAGAAGACGTGCTGCCCCTGGAACGGTTCGCCGAATCGCGCTTCGAGCATTTTTTGGCCGAGCGCGAGGCCGACCGCGTTGCCGACGCCTTGTCCGAGCGGCCCGGTCGTCGTCTCGACCCCCGCGGTATGCCCGTGCTCGGGGTGCCCCGGAGTCTTGCTGCCCCACTGGCGGAAATTCTCGATGTCCTCGAGCGAAACCGGATACCCGGTCAAATGCAGCATCGAATAGAGAAGCATCGACGCATGCCCCGCCGAGAGGACGAAGCGATCGCGCCCAATCCACTGCGGATCGCGCGGGTCGTGGCGCATCGTGCGCGCGTAGAGCTCGAACGCGATTTGCGCGAGCCCCATCGGCGTGCCGGGGTGGCCGCTGTTGGCTTTTTGGACCGCGTCCATCGCGAGTCCCTTGATGGTGTCGATGGCGAGCGTGTAGGTCGCCGAATCGGGCGTCGTCGTCATGGCGGCGGCACAATAATGCGAATCCGCCGGGGCACAAGGCACGTTGACCCGGCTCTTGCGTCCGCATACGCTGGTGAGCGCGAATGAAAGCTCTGAAGGCGGGCTGCGCACTCGCGGTCGCGGCGGTGATTGCGACCACGTTTGCCACGACGGCGACCACGGGCTGCACCGCGGCGAGCGAGGTGCGCGAGATCTACATGGCGCTCGACGGCACGGGAACGCGCCCGCGCAACGTGTTCTTCGCCGACACGACGGTCATCTACTGCGACCTCACTTTTTCGGGTCGCACGGCTGACACGACGATCGACGCGACGATCGAACAAATCAAAGGCGAGCAGATCCTCGGCAGCGGCACCCTCGTGCCGGTCGACGAGCTCTGGGGCGTCGGCGAACAGGTGCCAGGCACGGGCGTCTCGACCATCGGCTTCACGTGGACCGTTCAAGCAGACGGCGGCGGTGCGGTGC
>DASXHD010000078.1:0-46776 GCA_036488725.1 Polyangiaceae bacterium
CCACGATCGTTTGCTGCTCCAGCTTCATGCTCGTGTCGGGCGAATTTGCGGTCGCCCCCGCGCCGCCCGGGTCGCCGAGATCGCCCTGATCGCCCGAAGCGTGGAAGGCGCTGAACCTCCAAGACGATCGGGAACGTCGCGTCCTTCACACGTCTGCCGTCTCGAAAATCGATCAGCACGACCGGATGCCCGTTCTTGATCCGGTCCAGCCCATCATCGATTTCGTCGAAGTCCAAGTGTGATCCGAAGGCGTGTCGAAGCTTCGCAAGAACGCGGTTCTTGCTCCATGTCTTTCGCATCTCGTCCAGGCCCTTCCATGCTTCGAAATCCTTTCCCACTTTGGCGGCGACGCCCGCACCGCGAAGCCGTTCGAGAGCATCGATCGCCTCGTAGAGCGTTGCGAAGGAGAACATGTAAAGCGTGCGCACGTTTCGCTCATGGGTGTGCGGGAACAGCGCAAGCTTGCCGCGCCCGTCCTTCTCTAAGGACGCCATGTCGCCGAGCGCCGCGAACTTCTCGGCCGCGTGGAGCGCACCGATGAGGCCGACGACGAGTCGCTTGGAGAGGTTCCGGCAGAGGGTCTGCAATTGCCGATGCTCGATAGCGAGTGCGCGTCCGGCTCGTTCATGGATGAAGACTCCACTTCCGACAGGGACCTTGCGCGGCGCGGACGGCACTCCGAGAGGCTAGCCGCGCACGCCCGAGGGTGCAGCTCATGAGCATGGTTTTGTTTTTTGCCGGACGTCGACGTCGCTTCGCGCGGAGGGTTGCAAGCGTGAGCCACGAGGTGACAAGCCTTCTCTCTCAACATCGTCTCACGGGCCGAGGGAGAGCTGGGCGCTCGAGCTCGTGATGAAGTTTGCGCCGGTGGCATTGAATCCCGACGTCGCTCCGGCCGCGAAATGCCCGGCCGCGTCGGCCCCTTGCGTGGACGCGTTCCATGTGTTGCCGCTCGCGTTCACCGTTTGATTGTTCAAGAGCGTGATGTCGACGTCCGTCACGCTGTTGCTCAGGAGCTTGTTGTTGCCGTGATCGGTCGTCGTGCCGAGGTCGAGCACGGCCAGACCGTAGCCTTGCACGCCGCGACCGGGAGTGTTTTGGATCGTCGACGAACGAAGCTTGAGCGCGGCGCTCGTATAGATGCCGCCGAAGCTGCAGTTGGTGATCGTGATGCCCGTTGCCGTGACGCTGCCGGTGTCGAACTCGATGCCGTATTTGGGGCTGTTCTCGATCGTGGCGCCACTGATCGTCACCGTCGCGTTCGACGAGGTGATCGCGCTTCCCGACAGGGTGTTGCTGTAGGTCCCGTTCGTGATGGTGATCGTGCCGCCGGCGGCGTTCACGGCGGGTGTGTCGCTGCTGATGTCGATGCTGTCGAGCGTGACGTTCGGCGCGCCGTTGCCCGTCAGGAAGCCGGCGCTCGAGCCGATCTTGGCCTTCGAAATCGAGGCCGTGCACGAGCCCGTGAAGAAAAAGGCGTTGCTCGCGCTCGCCATCGTGAGGTTCGTCGCGGAGAACGTCGCGTTGTCCGAGCAGGTCGGGATGCCCGTCACGTCGCCGAAGGTCGCGTCGTTCATGACGAGCTTGGCCGTGTTCGACACCGTGCCGATCGTCGCCGAGTTGATTCCCGTGACGCCGTTGATCGTCATCTGCGCGGAGCCACTCACGCTTGGTCCGCCGCCGGACCACGCGACGGTGTCGAGCGCCTGCGTGCCGGTCGTCGCGGTGAACGAGACGCCGAACCCTTTGAGCCAGACGCTCGACACCGCGCCAGACCCCGCGAACGTGAGCGTGTCGCTCGTGTTCGGCGCTTCGAGCGTCACTGCATAGGTGCCGTTCGGCGTCGTTCCGACGAGCGCGACGCCGTCGGGGATCGGCGTCGAGAAATCGTCGCCGTTGGAGCTGCCGTAAGTCCCGGCCACGAGGTTCACCACGTCGCCTTTCTGCGCGACCGTGAACGCCTTCTTGATCGTCTTGAACGGAAACAGGTTCGTTCCGGGGCTGCCGTCGCTTCCCTTGATCGGGTCGACCCAGAGGCCTGTGCCGAGACCGCCCTCGGTCGCGTCGCCGGACGCGTCGCCGCTCGCGTCGCTCGCGATGGCGTCGGGCAGGCCGCCGTCCGTTCCGCCATCGGCCGGCGCGGGGCTCGCGCTGCATGCGATCGTGACCACGGCGACAATCGAGACGAACCACGTGGAAGCGGCGATCATCCGATTCAGGATAGTTGAGTCTCCGTCGCGCGTGAACCCTTAGCCGATTCAGCGCGGTGCAGCTCGCGGGCTGCGGCCAGATGGTCGGAACGACGAACGCCTCTCGCCGCGGGCGTGGCGCGGCGTCGTGCTGCCCGCCACAAAACGACGAGTCCCCGTCATTCTTGCGGCAAAATGCCACTCACGGGAGGCTCGAAAATAAGGCAAAAGAAAAAGGGATGGCGCAGAAGTCGACCTGGGATGGTGTGCTGGCGAGCGCTGGCCCGCGCGATCACATCGTTCAGCTCTATCAAGATCAACAATTTCTCAATCGTGCGGTGTGTCGCTTCGCGGCCGCGGCGATCACGAACGGCGAGGGTGTGATCCTCGTTCCGACCGACGAGCACTGGAACGCGTTTCGGCCGCGCCTCGAAGCAGAGGGCATCGACGTCGCCGCCGCCCAGGATCGCGGACAGCTGACCGTCGTCGACGCCGACAGGCTCTTGCCAGAGTTCATGCGCAACGCGATGCCGGACGCGCCTGTCTTTCTGGGTATCGCCAGCGACGTCATCGCGAAGGCGCGCGACTCCGGACGCTACCCCAGGATTCGCTGGTGGGGCGAGATGGTGAACGTGCTTTGGGAGCAAGGCAACGTCGCGGCGAGCATGACCCTGGAAGATCAATTCGATCGCCTCGCGAACGAGCACGAGATCGCGATCTTTTGCTCCTTCATCATGGACAACTTCGACGGCGAGGTCCACACGCGGATGCTGCCGCGCCTCGGGCAAAACCACTCCCACCTCATTCCCGTCGAGGACTACGCGCGGCTCGAGCGGGCCGTTGCCGACGCGCTTCGCGACACCGTGGGCTCCGAAGAAGCGCGCGCGATCGAAGAGAAACTCTTGTCGTCGTACCGCCCGCCGTTCGACATGCCGCGCTCGCAGGCGCTTCTCCTGGCGTTGCGCGAGAACTTGCCCAAAGTCGCGGACTCGGTCTTGACGCGGAGTCGGAAGAATTACCAAGATTCGAAGGAAGCGCAGCGGTGACGGTCGCCGTCGGGGGAATCCTCGACAGCGTCGATGTGCCCATCGTCGTCGTCGACCGCGATGGAACGATCACACGCTTCAATCGGGCTGCGGCGAGCGTCTTGGCGCTCGGCCAAGACGACTTCGGCCGGCTCGCGTCGAGCATCCCAGCCCTTGATCACGTTCCGGGGCTCGGGCGACTCTGCGCCCGCGTGATCGCCGACGGCGAGCCTTTGCGCTGCGACGTCGAACGCGACGACCAATCGTTCGTGGTTCGCGCGTCGCCCTACGAGGTCGACGACCGCATCGAAGGCGTCGTTCTGACCTTCTCGAACGTGACCGCGCTTCGCGCGAGCATCACGAAGGCCATCCACGAACGCGAATACACCAAGACCATCCTCAACACGGTCATCGATCCTCTCGTCGTCCTCGACGCGGAACTGCGCGTGCAGACGGCGAACCGCGCGTTCTATGAAGTCTTCGCGATTCCGCGCGAGCGGGCGCAAAATGCTTTTCTCGCGGACTGCGGAGACGAGGCTTGGAAGGGGTCTGCCTTGTGGCCCGCGCTTCGGGACGTCCTCGCGCACGCGGACGAAGACTTCCGAGCGATCGAGGTCCAGCGGGGCGCGAGCACATTGCTGGTCGACGCGCGCATATTGGCCCGAGACGCCGACCAACCCAAGACGCTCCTCGTCGCGTTCCGCGACATCACCGCACGCAAGCGCGCCGACGATGTCGTTCGATTGCAGAAGGAGCAATTCGAGACGCTCTTGAACCGCGCGCCGATGGGCGTCTACCTGGTCGACCAAGAATTCCGCATTCGGCAGGTGAACCCGACTGCCGCGCCGGTCTTCGGCAGCATCCCGAACGTGATCGGCCAAGATTTCGGCGACGTCATGCGTGTCCTTTGGCCGCGCGCCGTAGCCGACGACGTCGTCTCGCACTTCCGCGAGACGCTCGCGACTGGCAAGTCCTACGCGGTGCGCGAATTCAACGCGGACCGCGCGGACACCGGCGCGCATGAATTTTATGACTGGCAGATCCACCGGATTCCGCTCGGCGAGGGCGCGCTCGGCGTCGTCTGCTATTTTCGGGACGTCTCGGCGCACGTGCTGGTTCGCCGGAGCCTCGAGGAGAATGAGAAACGCCTCGAGCGTGCGAAGGCGGACGCGGAGGGTGCGAGCCGCTCGAAGGACGAGTTCCTCGCCCTCGTCTCGCACGAGCTACGGACGCCGCTCACGGCCATGCTCGGGTGGATACGGATGATCAACGGCGGGGACCTTCCGCGCGACGTCGCCGCGCGCGGCCTCGGCGTCATCGAGCGCAACATCCGAGTGCAGACCCACCTCATCGAAGACTTGCTCGACGTGTCGCGCATCGTCACCGGCAAGCTGCACGTGAAATTCAACGCGGCGGACTTGAAGCAAGCCATCGAGGCCGCCGTCGAGTCCGTTCGACCGCAGCTCGACGCGAAGAAGCTCGCGCTCGCGATGCGGCTCGAGTCGCTCCGCGTGAAAGGCGATCAGGATCGACTCCAGCAGATCGCGTGGAACCTCCTCTCGAACGCCATCAAGTTCACGCCCGCGGGCGGCAGCATCGACGTCGCGCTCGAACGGCACGACACGCACGCGAACTTGGTGATCCGCGACAGTGGCAGCGGGATCGCCCCGGATTTTCTGCCGTATGTTTTCAGTCGGTTCGAGCAGGCAGACGTGCGGCGTACGCGCAACCACGGCGGGCTCGGGCTCGGACTGGCCATCGTGAAGCACCTCGTCGAGGCCCATGGCGGGTCGGTCGTCGTCGAGAGCGACGGCGAGGGCAAAGGCGCGACGTTCAAGGTCGACATCCCCATCGGGGTCTTCGCCGATGACGAAGCGCTCCCCGAGTCGAACGCGCAGCCCGCGAGGGAGCTGGCCGGCCTCCGCGTGCTGATCGTCGACGACGAGGCCGACACGCGCGGCCTCATCGACGTCGTGCTTCAGATGAGCGGCGCGCAGACGGCGGTCGCGACGAGCGCGCGGGAGGGCCTCGAGCTCTTGCAGTTCATGCGGCCGCACGTCCTCGTGAGCGACATCAGCATGCCGATCGAAGACGGCTATAGCCTCATCGCGAAGGTTCGTGCCCTACCGGGCGACGTCGCGAGGACGCCCGCGCTCGCCCTGACGGCGCTCGCGCGCGAAGAGGATCGCGACGAAGCCCTCCGCGCGGGTTTCACGTCCCACGTCGCGAAGCCGGTGGAGCCCGCGGACTTCGTGCGGCGCGTCGCCGCGCTCGTGCGGTAGCCGCCGTCGTTCAAACCGCGAGCTCGCTAACGCTCGACCGCCCGTGACGTCGCGAAGGCCCGCGTCTAGTCAGCGAAGGATGTTCGGCACGGCCTCGCGGCTGGGGCAGTCGACTATCGGACATCCTCGTCGAAGATAGCGACGGCCCAGCCTGATGTACACTCGACCCAGCGCCATCGCTGTTCCCGCGAGAACGCGCCATCGGCGCCGGCGCGCGAGCGCCTTCGGCGCCATCCTAGGCGACCATCGCGGAAGCCGACTGTTCGCCGAGGAGCTCGGGCAACGCGCCGTCGACTACGGCAGCTGCCCCAATCACTCGCGCGCGACCATGGATGCGCGTGGCCGCCCTATGCAGGTGGCCGTGCGCGACGGTGACGTGCTCGCGCTCCGCGATGAGATCGAGCAACTGCCCACACCCGAGGAGGCCGTCGATCCACTGCCACGGCCCGGGGCGTGGGTGCGGCGGATGATGAATCGCGATCAGCAAGCGCGTGAAGGCCGCGTCCGATGCGGCGCGTTCCACCGCGACACGAAGCTCGTCGGTGTAACGACCGGCCGAGCGCGTGACCGGCTGGTGGAACGTGGCGTCGAGCGGCAAGATGAACGTTTCCCCGAGGTCGACGATTTTGCCGGGCTCGAGCGCCGCGTGCCGCGCCCAGGGACGGAGCGGGCCTTCGAGCGCGTCGCGCCATCCAGTCGCGGACGTGTACGCGTCGTGATTGCCGGGGACGAGGGTGACGTCCTCCGATCGCAGCTTGCACTCCGCGAGAAAGCCCGCGAGCGCCTCGAACTGCGCGGCGGTGCCGGTCTCGGTCAAGTCGCCGGTGAAGAGGAAGTGCCCGGCGCCCGCGGCGCGCGCATGGGCGACTGCCGCGCGCGCCTTGTCGAGCCGGCCGTCGGCGTCGAGCCGGCGTCCGAGGCTGACGAACCGTGCCGCCAGCGCATGGCGTTCGGTCCGCTCGAGCAGGTGCATGTCCGAGAGGTGCGCGATCCGCATGCGTGTATCCTGCATGCGATTTGATCCGGCCCGTCTCCACGCGTGCAACAATCGCGAAAACTCGCGTCTCGGCACCGCAGATGTGCGCCGACCGCCGTGCTGGTGATGCTGGTGCCGCGATGACGAGCGCGTTCGCCAGGGCCCCACTCGAGCGCGGCACCGGTTTGTCCCGCGGTGGAAGAATTGCCGTATATGGAACGTAACGGTCGACCCATGGATGCTGCCGATCTGCTCTCCGGATCCGAAGATGGAGTCCGCGCGCTTGCGGCGGCAACCGTCGACGCATGGAAAGCGTTGCTCGAGCACGTGGTGAGCCAGGCGTCGCGCGAGGCGCCTGCCGAGCTCGTGCTTCGGCTCGTGGCGATCGACGACACGTACGATCGCTGGGTCTCGCGCGCGGCGAGCGCGGCGGCGAAGATCGAGTCCCCGTATTTTTCCACGATCAAGGGCGCGCTGCGGCCGTTCGGGCGTTGGCTCCGCGCGGGCGTCGAGCTGCACGCTCCGGCGAGCCGGATGGCGATCGAGGCGCATCTCGCCGCGCTCGCGGCGGACGACGGAGCGGACGTTTGCGATCGGCTCGTCGCGTTCGCGGAGACGCTGTCGACCAGCGCACCCGTCGACTTGGTTGCGCGTGCGTGGAAGCTCGTCGCGTCGCGATCGCTCGTGAGTGATCCCGGAGTAGCCGCGGACGCGGCAAGGCGTGCGGAGGCGCTTTATCGCGAGGGCAACTACGTGCAAGATGCACGCGTCGCGCGACGGATGGTGGCGGGCGCGCTCCTCGTCGCCGCGCGATACGAGGACGCGTTCGCGATCCTCGACGACGCGATGCGCGAACCGATGCACGCGCTCGCGCGGATCGAGGCGGCCGCGCAGCTCGACGACTCAGCGGAGCCCAAGGTCTTCGAGCGAATCGATCTCGCGTCCGTCGCGCTCTGGGGCCACGCGTCGTCGCCCGAGTGGGTTCGCGCGCTCGGCGCGCTCGCCGAGGCCGAAGAGAGCCCATTGCTCTGGGCTCGCTTCGAGCGCGCGCTCGAGGGCGCGCTCGCAAGCGCGGTCGATCTCGAAGAGCTCGCCGACGAGGCCGACATCGCGCGGACCAACGGCCATGCGAAGACCGCGGCGGCGATCTCGCGCGCGGCAAACGAGGACTGATCCAGGTCGGCGAAGGCCGTACGGACGGCTTTCGCAGTACGAAGCGAGCCGTCGCGACGCGGGCAACCGCGCCGACACGCAAAATTGCCGAGCCCGGGTAGCCGTGCATGCCGTACTGCCCAAACCGCAGCGCGATGACTATCGACGCACGATCGTCGTGGCGGCGGGCAGCTTCCAGCACTGCGCCGCCGTCGCGGCGAGTCGATCGGCGACCGGCGCGTCGAGCGTCACGACCTGGGGCGCCGCCCACGTGTCGATGAACGCGTACGCGGTGAGCGCGCGCGTGCCGGTCGAGACGAAGCGGTGCGATCGCGACGACATCGCGAGCTCCTCTTCGCGCCCCGACACGACGAGCGTGTTCGCCCCCATCGCGAAGGCCGCGCGTTCGAGCTCGGCCATGTGCATCGAGTCGTCGCGGTCGTAGAGCGCGAAGCAAGGCCAGCTCGTCGGCGCGAGCACGGACCAGGCGCCGAGTGTCGCTGCGCGGAGCGGCGCCTGCGCCCAGCACAGCGCCCGAAGCGCTGGGCTGGTCGTCTCGTGCATACGCGGCATCCAAAGCACGCTCGCGAATGCCTGCGAGACGTAGGAGCTCGCACGCTCGCTTTCGATCTCGCCGAGGTAACGGTATCGGCCCATCGTCTCGAGCGGCACGACGAGGCGCCCGCGTGCGTCGTGGTGCGTGCCGTCGAGCGGCGCCTCGCGCACGACGCGGACGGGATAATCGTCGCTGTACGGGAGCGCGCGCGCGAGCGCCGCGAGGCTGGCATCGCAAGCCGGCGCTCGCGCGCTCCGCACGGTCACGGCGTACGGCCCGCTCGCGCAGCCCGAGGCCGCGAGCGCGAGAGCGGAGGCCGCAGCCGCGAGCTTGCTCATGGCGGTGAAGGATAGTTGCGCTTCACGAAGCACAGGCCGTCCGAGTTGAGGTGGCCTTGCGTGCTCTGGTCGTACGTCGAGAAGTCGTAGTAGTCGCGCAGACCCGTCGACGGATCCCCTCCGGTCGCGTGGGGCACGCTCTGCGGATCGAACGCCATCGGCCCGGTGAACTGCGCGTGTACGTCAGTCGGCGGGGCGATGCAGTAACGCCACTGGAGCGCGTTGCCGAGCTTGTCTTTGACGGCCGTGTAGTCGACGCCTTTTTCCATGTCGAGCGTGACCGTCGGCGTGCCCGCGTCAGCCTGGCCCGCGACCTGGGCGGCGAACTGATCGAAGTGAGCGGGCGAGTCGTGCAGCACGCTGTCCCAGAAGGGGTGGTCGGTGTGGATGGTGACCTGCCCAATGATCGACTGATTCGAGAGGAACGCGATCCCTCGCTCGTGCTCTTCGTTGGCGAGCGGCGCGGCGGGATCGTTGTCCGGGTTCTGGCAGTTGACGTAGCTCGTCGGCGACTTGAAACAGAGGTTGAACTTGATGGTCTTTGGCCACGTCGCGTAGACCGGGTCGGCGTTGCACGTCGGCATCGGCCCTTGGTCGCCTTTGAACGTCGCCGTGCCGACGTAGAGGATGCCGCAGCCCTCGGTGATCATCGTCTGGTAGTCGCTCTGGCCGGCGGCATCGAGGTTGACGTTCATCGTCGAGCGCCCGTCGCACGTTTTGGCGGTCGCGGGGATCACGTCGAAGCCGAACGCGTAGCGTGTCCCATCGGTCGCGAATGACGCGCCGCCGTTGAGGTTCTGGTTTTTGAGCGCGACGATCGGCGCCGCCTCCTCGCCCGCGCCGCCTTTGCCGGGGAGATAATTCGGATCGCTATGCGCGAGATCGACCGCCCACGGCCCGTCCGCTTCGGCGACGAGCTTGCCCGTCTGTGATTCGTCGCCGGTATTGAGATCAGGATTTTCGGACAGCGTGATCTTGTCGAGCGTGACGAGCAGCCGATCGAAGTGCACGTCCCACCCGTCGACGAACGCGGGATCGCCGGCGTTCGCTGGCGGGAAGGGATAACCAGTCAGCGCGAGCACTTCGCCCGAGGCCGCGAAGATGATCCCGCCACCGCCCGGATCCGTCGGAGGCGTAAACGCAGCGAGGCTGCCGCTGGTCGCGCCGCCGTCGCATGTCGTCGTCACGTCGTTCGTCACGACGTCGCCGCCGCTGTCTGGCCCGCCGTCGCCGCTCGGGTTGTTGTCCGAGCAACCGGCGCCGAGGGCCAACCCCGTCGCCGACAAGAGTAAAGCCACAAGAGCCGCTGCGCGCATCGAAAGCCTCCTTGAACGATTCGTCACTTCCGCACTTGTAAAAGTGTCGAACTAATTGCAATCTAGTTGCAATAACGATCTAGTTGCAGCCAGCCACCCACGCAACCGAAAAAAATGAAGAAGACGACGGCCGGAGTTTCTTGGAACGACAGCGACGTGCGCGCCACGCTCCGCAAGGCAGGCCTGCGTGGAACGACGCCGCGTGTCGCGGTCCTCGGCTGGATGACGACGACGCGCGGGCCCGTGAGCCACGCCGACGTCGTGCGAGGCCTCGAAGCGGCGCACGTCGGGATCGATCGCGCGACCGTCTATCGAAACCTCGTGGATCTTGCCGAATGCGGCATTTTGCGCCGAACGGATTTCGGCGATCACGTCTGGCGCTTCGAGCTCCTGGCCGCAAAAAAAGGCGAGCGCCCCGTCGATCATCCGCATTTCGTTTGCACCGACTGCGGCGAGGTCTCTTGCCTCACCGGCGTCGCCGTGCAGATCGTGGGCAACGCGGCGGCGCCTCGCGCCGTCCGCTCGCGCGACGTCGACGTGCAGCTCGCGGGTCGCTGCAACGACTGCTCGCACAAATGATGTAGTTGCAATCATGTTGCGATTACATTACGTCATCCGCATGCGACGCGCGCTGTTCGCCTTCGTTGTGCTCGCGACGATTCTCCTCGCGCGGAGCGCCGCCGCACAACAAGAAGGCGAGATCACGCATCCCGTCGTCGTCCACCAAGTCGATGCCGTTTACCCAGAGTCGATGGCGCCCCAGCACGCGGACGTCATCTTGCTCGTGACGCTCGACGCCGACGGGAAGGTGACGGACGTGCGCATCGCGAATTCGGGCGGCGCGGCGTTCGACGAGGCGGCAGTCCTTGCCGTCCACCAGTGGACGTTCTCGCCGGCGACTCGCAACGGCAAGCCGTTCGCCGCGCGCATCAAGATTCCGTTTCACTTCGCGCCGCCGCCACCCGTAGCGCCGACGCCTCCGCCGGTCACGACCGCGCCACCGCCGACCGCGGCGCCGCCGCAACCCGTCGCGGTGAAGGCGCCGGCCGCATCACATCCGCAAGCGGCGCACGACGACATCGAAGACGTTCGCATCTGGGCGCCGCCGCCGCTCCCGCGCGTGGGCATCGGCGACGTGCACTTCGACATCGGAAAGCTCCGCCTCGCCCACGAATCGCCCACGACCAACGCCTCGCAGCTCCTCCAATCGGCGACGCCCATCCTGCTCACGAACGAAGGCGGCGAGGGGCACGCCGAGCAAGTCTTTCTCCGCGGCTTCGACGCGCGCGAAGGACAAGACATCGAGTTTTCCGTCGACGGCGTCCCGATCAACGAGAGCGGCAACCTCCACGGCAACGGCTACGCCGACACGCACTTCATCATCCCCGAGCTCGTGCAGTCGCTCCGCGTCGTCGAGGGTCCGTTCGATCCGCGCCAAGGAAACTACGCGGTCGCGGGCAGCGCCGATTTTCAGCTCGGTCTTCCGCAGCGTGGCTTCACGATGAAATACACCGGGGGATCGTGGAACACGCAGCGCGGCCTCATTCTCTACGGGCCCGAGGGCATGAGCGATCGCACGTTCGCCGGCGCCGAGATCTATTCGACCGACGGCTTCGGCCAAAACCGCGACGCGCTCCACGGCTCGGCGATGGGCCAGTACGAAGGGCGCCTCGGCGAGCGCGGCGCTTACCACCTGACCGCGCAAGCCTACGCGACGCACTTCCACTCCGCGGGCCTCGTTCGGCAAGACGACTTTCAGTCGGGGCGCGTGGGCTTCTACGACAGCTACGATCTCAGCTCGTTCGCGCACGAGGCGGTGCCCGAGGGCGGCGACGCGACGCGCTTCTCGATCGCCGGCGACGTCGAGACGCGCCAGGGCGACACGACGCTCGAGCAGCAGGTCTTTCTCATCAAGCGCGACATGCGGCTCCTCGAGAACTTCACCGGCTTCTTGCTCGACGTGCAGGAGCCGCTCCAGTCGCTCCACGGTCAGCGCGGCGACGAGCTCGACATGAACTCCGACGAGCTCACGATGGGCGCGCGCGGCTTCGCCCGCATCAAAGCGCGCCTCTTCAAGCAGCCGCAAGAGCTCGAGCTCGGCTACTTCGCGCGCGGCGACGTCGTTCACGGCACGCAGCAGCGACTCGAGGCAGCGACGGGGATCCCCTACCGAACCGATACGGACCTGCAATCGACGCTCGCCGACATCGGCCTCTACGCCGACGCGAACATTCACCTCCTGCATTGGCTCGCCCTGCGCGGCGGGTTTCGCTCCGACGTCTTCACGTTCGACGTGCTCGACAACTGCGCGGCGCAATCGGTCGCGCACCCGAGCACGACCAATCCGCCGATCGACGAGAGCTGCCTCACGCAGCGCGACTTCGGGATTCACCGCGAAGCGAACCAGCGGACGACGACCGCGAGCATCGCAACGATGCCGCGCGGCTCGATCATCCTCGGGCCGTTCGAGGGCTTCTCGTTTTCGGGCAGCGTGGGCAGCGGCGTTCGCTCCGTCGACCCGGGTTACGTGACGCAAAACGTGTCGACGCCGTTCGCGAGCGTGCTCGCGTGGGAAGGCGGCGCCGGCTACACGCACGCGCTCGGCGAGCGGACGCTCCTCGTCGCGCGGTCGGTCTTCTTCCAGACGCACGTCGACAAAGACCTCATCTTCAGCGAGACCGAGGGGCGCAACGTGATTGGCGTCGGCACGACGCGGAGCGGCTGGCTCGGCGCGGCGCGCCTCCAGAGCGAGCACGTCTTCGGATCCGAGGTGAGCTTCGATCAGTCGGTGAACCTCACGCTCGTGAGCTCGACGTACGACGACACGCACGAGCTCGTCGAGTACGTGCCCGGCGTCGTGCTCCGGTCGGACACGGCGGTCTACGGGGACCTGCCGATCAAAATCGCGGGCCGCAAGATCAAAGCGTCGGTCGGCGCGGGCGTCACCTACGTAGGGCCGCGGCCGCTTCCGTTCGGGCAGCGGAGCGACGACCTCTTCACGCTCGACGCCACGCTGTCCTTCGCGTGGCGAAACGTCGAGGTCGGCGTGACCGGCACGAACATCACGAACAATCAGTATCGACTCGGCGAGTACAACTTCGCGTCCGACTTCCACAGCCAAGCGCAGCCGACGCTCGTCCCCGAGCGCATGTTTTCGGCTGGACCGCCGCTCGGCGTTTTCGGAAGCCTGACGCTTCGATTCGGAGGCAAGTCGTGAAGCGCTTGATCGCCGCCGCGTTCGTCGTCGGGTGCGTCGGCTCGACGCAGTATCAGCTCTTCGATTTTGCCGCCGCCGCCGCCGGCGCCGCGGACGCGACGTCGCCGCTCTCGTTCGACGAGTCGACGAGCGACGGGCACGTGTGGCACGTCACGCTCACGCAAGCGACGCTCCACGTCGGCGCGCTTTATTTGAATCAGAGTCAGCCGGTCTCGGGCTCGCAGGACACGCAGTGCATCTTGCCCGGCACGTACACGGGCGAGGTGCTCGGCACGTCGCTCGACGGCGGGCCGTCAGGGCTGACGGTGGACTTGCTCTCGCCGGCGCCGCAGATGTTTCCTTCGCCGGGGCACGGCTCGACGTACCCGACGCTCGTCGGCCAAGTCTGGCTGACGGGAGGCGACGTGAACGCGACGGGCGACGTCACCAAGATCCTCGTCGTCGCGGGAACGGCGACCGACGATCTCGGCGCGGACATTCCTTTCGAGGGGAGCATCACGATCGGCACCAACCGCGTCCCCTCGAACCAAGTCGGCGGCGGAAATCCAGCCTGCAAACAGCGCATCGTCTCGCCGATCCCGACGAACGTCTCGGTGCAGTCGAGCGGCGGGCTTCTCCTGCGCGTCGACGCGAAGCGCCTCTTCGTGAACGTCGACTTCTCCCAGCTCGAGAAATTTTCGAGCACGTACGGTTTCAGCGACGCGCCGGGGACGGCGACTTACACGCAGCCGAGCATCAATCTCTTTTCGAATCTGCGTTCGGCGGCGACGTACTCCTTTTCGTGGGAGCCGTCGCTGTGAAGCGGCGCGTGGCCGAGACGTGCGCGCCGACCGAGCACGAAGACGCGCGGCGGAAAAAACGCGCGCCCGACGGCGCAGTCGAGCGCGCCGCGACGCTCTTTCGCGCGCTCGGTGACACTTCGCGCATTCGCTTGCTCGAGCTCTTGCTCGATGGAGAGCACTGCGTCGGCGATCTCGCGTCGGACACGACGACGCCGATGTCGACGGTCTCGCAGCAGCTCCGGCTCCTTCGCGGCGAGGGCATCGTGACCCGGCGACGCGCCGGCAAACACATTTACTACGCGCTCACCGACGCAGCCGTTTCGGATTGGGTGCGGAGCGCGCTCGCGCGCTGACGGACGGCACGTTCATTGATGGCAGCGCGCACCATGGATCCTCGCACACACGGAAATCACGAGCACGTTCACGGGCAGGGCTGCGGCCACGTTGGCATCAGGCACGATGGCCACGTGGACTATTTGCATGACGGCCACATGCACAGCGTTCAAGGCAGCGGCGTCGACGAGCACGAGATCGCCGCGACGACCACGAACCCCGATCAATGCCGCCCGCACGTGTGCGACGCGCACGCGAAAGACCACGTGCACGGCGCCGATTGCGGCCACCCCGCCGTGCCGCACGCGGGCCACGTCGATTACCTCGTCCAGGGCCACCTGCACCACCGCTGCGACGGCGGGCACTGCGACGACCACGGACCGGTCGAGACGCGCTAGCGCACTTCGAGCGGGAGCGCGAGCGTCGTCGGCAGCGTCGAGATGGGCTGCCCGGGGTGAACGCTCCCGTGCGAAATCACGCGACCGGTGTCTTGCGCGACGATGACCGTGATGCCGTCGTCGCCGGTCGCGAGCGTCCATTTGTCGCACGTGCTCGCGACCGTCGCGACGCGCGCGCCGGTGCCGTCGTAGAGCGCACGCTGTTGGGTGACGCCGTATTTCGTGATGTTGCTCGCCTGCTGGACCCACGGGCAGCTCGCCATCGTCGCGGTCCCGTCGGCGTTCACCGGCGGCGTGCCCGCGCAGAGCTCCGCGTACGAAACGCCGCCGACGCTGCCGTCACCTGCCGAGCACCCGATCGCGATCACGGCGGTCATGGATGCACACACGACGACTAGGCGGGAAATGCGCATCGACGAAGTCTGCCTCAGGCCGGGCGTCGCCGCAACGGCTGGCTCGGAGCACAAAATCATCCGATCGGTGTCCGCCCGACTTTGATCACGGCGAGCTCGATGGTGACCTTTACTGATTGCATCGAGTGGGACCAGCGTTTTCGCCGTGACTCCCATTCGATCGGCCACATCGAACGCCGCGCCCCAATATGCGACGCACGGCTCGGCGATTCCCAGTCCGGAGACGAGAATCTGCACGATCCTGCTCTCGCATGGGCGCGTTCGATCGCGGCCGAATCGTTACCTCGACGGCAACGTCGCGGCGCCGAGGACCTCGGCCCGAAAGTCGTCGATGTCGAAAGGCGTATCGAACGTGGCGATGACGCCCATTTCCGCCATCGCCGAGCGAAACTGCCGCGCATCGCGGCCGATGATCACCACTGGCATCCACGCACCGCGCGCACGAAGCTTGGTGACCAACGTCGAGCCGGGCATGTCCGGTAGCTCCAGCTGGACCACGATCAGATTGGGTACCGCGCCGTCCGGATCGGGCGTCGCGAGGAGCGCGAGCACCTCCGCGCCGCTCGTGGCTTCGGAGACGTCGAGGCCCGTGATGGTCAGCGCGAATCGCACGAGCTCTCGCATGTCCTCGTTGCGCTCGACGACGAGCACACGTGGGCGATTGCGTGCCGAGGGGCTCATTTCCACTGCCCGCCCGTATTGGCTCGGAGATACGTTTGGGCGACGTCCCTTTCGTTCACGAGGCCGAGCAGTTTGTCGGCGTCATCGACGACTGGAATTTCGTGAAGCCCCTCGGCGCGCATCAGCTCGAACGCCGTCCGCAGATCGTCGGTCTTTCGAACGAATACGGGGGCGCTCGCGATGTCGAACGCGGTCACGAGCGACTCGAGCTCGGGCTTGTCCTCGAGGAGTTGGAGTGTTTCGAGCGCGACGACGCCGACGACTCGCGCGTCGACGTCGAGGACCGGGAAGATCGTTTGGTCTCGATGGCTCGCGGCTCGACGGAGCATCTCCGCCGGGCGCTCCGCCGGCCGAAGGGTCGCGCATCGGCTGACCGGCGCGAGGAGCGCATCCAGCTTCCATCGCTCGAGCGCGCTCAGCACGGCGCGCCCATCGAGATGCACGCCGTCCTGCGCGAGCAACGCATCGTAAATCGGGTCCGGGCGCCAACGGCGCGCGAGCACGTACGCGCTCATGTTGGCGATCATCAAGGGCACGATGAGCCCGTATCCGGAGGTCATCTCGATGATGATGAGGACGCTCGTCATCGGGGCGCGGATGGTGGCGCTGAACACGGCTCCCATGCCCACGAGCGCGAACGCTCCGACGTCGTCGTGATGAAAGAGGGACTTGTCGAGCGCCCCGAACGCGCCGCCGAGCGTCGCTCCGATGAAGAGTGCCGGCGCGAAGATGCCGCCGACGCCGCCGCTCGAATAGGAAAAGACCGTCGCGACGAGCTTGCAGACGCAGAGCACGAGCATGACGCGAACGGCGAGCGAACCGGAGAGCGCCTGCTCGAGCACGTGATAGCCGCCACCCGCAATCCCGCCGACGTGACACCACGCCATGACGCCCGCGGCGAGTACGCCGGTCACCGCGCCACCGATCGCGGGGTGGGCCCACGACGGGATGCGTGCACTTCGACGAAACCGCGCGCGAAGCCGCAGCAACCCATCGCTGAATGCGACGGCGGCCACGGCAGCGGCAACGCCGAGGCACGCGTAGAGCAATAGCGACCGCGTATCGCTGAGACCATACGGCTGCCGGACGCTGAGCACCGGATTTTGCCCGAGAACGCTGCGTTCGATGACGGCCGCGATCGCCGCCGCGACGATGACGCCCGAGAGGACCGTCTGATCGAGCTGGCCCACGACCTCCTCGATCGTGAAGGTGACCGCGGCGAGCGGCGCGTTGAACGCCGCTGCGATGCCCGCAGCTGCGCCCACCGGGATCAACCGCCGACGGCTCTGCGGCGAGAGGCGAATGAGACGCCCGAACGTGCTCGCGAGCCCGGCGCAGATTTGCACCGTGGGTCCCTCGAGCCCGAGCGACGCACCCGAGCCGATCTGCAGCGTGCCGACGATGAACTTTCCGATCGCGTCGCGCAATGGAACGGCCCCATCGCGGGACGCGAACGCGACTTTGACCTGCGGGATGCCGCTGCCATGCGATCCAGGAAACACGTAGCGCACGGCGAGCCCGCAAAGCAGGCCACCCACGAGCGGCGTCACCACGCTCCAGGCCACCCACCACCAGCCGGCGGCACCGAAAGCGCGATCGAGGAGAAGCCTCGTCGCGACGAAAATCGCCTCGTGGTATCCGACCGCGGCGAACCCGCACGCCGCCCCGATGAGAATGGTGAGGATCCAGAGTCGCTGCGGTTCTGTCGGCGCAATGCGGAGCTCGGCGCGAAGGGCCGCGGCGCGCCAGCGACGGAAGCGATCGCCGAACCCGCCCAAGGGCGGCCGATCCGCTGATGCTGGAGTCGTGGATGTCACCTAGGCCGCGCACCCTAGCATATGCTTGGAGTTGCAACGATCGCGACTCGGCAGGTCACGCCAGACCGTCTCGCCAGCTGATTCGACGGTTTGCTTGAAGCGCTTTTTTCGCAACAGTGGCAAAGCCTTTTCGGGCAGGTTAAGCCGCAAATGTCTCTACGGACCGACGAACCACTGACCCTGCTGCGCGCGGTGTGGGAGCTAGACCATCGCTTGCACGCTCAATCGAAGCGAATGCGGGCACGAACGGGAGTGACGGGTCCGCAACGCCTCGTACTCCGGATGCTGCTCATCGCGCCGGACGCGGCCCCCAGCGCGATCGCGCGCAGCCTCTTCTTCGACCGCAGCACCGTGACTGTCATTTTGCGCAGTCTCGAGAGCGCAGGCCTCGTCCGGCGCTCACCGCACGCCACCGATCGGCGTGCGATCACCCTCGCGCTGACCGCAAAAGGTCGGCGCATCGCCGAGCAGCGCACGGGGACGATCGAATCCGTCTTTCGGCGAGCGCTCGAACGAGTGCCGGCGCGTGACGTTCAGATCGCTTGCCGAGTGCTCGAAGGCATCGCGCGCGAGCTGGCCTGACTTTCGGTTTGCCGCTCGCTCAATCTTGTTGCAATTGCAACAACTGAGTCCCATCATCCGCCGCGCCGGCGCGTTTCCTAGGCGCGTCCGGCGTAAAATGACGCCGCGAATACCACGCGTCCAAACCGCTCGCGGACTCCGTGACGCAGAACCTCACGGGCCTCGCGCATCGGCGGCCCGACGGCCGGGAGGGCAAGGGCACGTGAACGTCCGAATTCGCGTCGACCAGCGCCGTCGCTTCCGCACCCGGAACGTGATCGCGACGGTCAGTCGCCCGTCTTCGCCGACGCGCGGCCTTGGGACGGCATCGATATCGTGAACGTCGTGCCCGTGGCGGGCGCGCTCTCGACGCTCACCGTACCGTCGTGCGCCTCGGCGACGGCGCGAACGATCGTCAGACCGAGGCCCCAACCCGTGCTCCCGCTTTGGATGCTCTGCTTCGTTCGGCGAAACGGCTCGAAGATTTCGCGCTGGTCCGCTTCGGCGATTGCAGGCCCGTCGTTGTGGACCGAGAGCAGCACGCGTTCCTCGTGGCGATGCAAGCCCACGCGGACCTGCGATCCGCGCTGGCCGTACTTCATCGCGTTGGCGAGCAGGTTTTGGAGCGCCCGAAGAATGCCGCTCGTCGACCATTCCCCGCGGAGCCCAGGCTCGGCGACGAGCTCGATGCGATCGCGCGATGCGAGCGAAGTGACCATCCCGCGAAGCTCCTCTCCGAGATCACAGTCGCGGAACTCGAGCGGCAGCGATCGCCCCGCACGGATCGCTGCGACGTCGAGCAACGATTGAATCATCGAGTCCGCCTGCTCGATGTTGCGAAGCAGCATCGCCTCGGCTTCGCGCTGCCGGTCGTTCGAGGGTTGGAATAGGACGCGGAGCGCCATCTTGGCCGTCGCGAGCGGATTGCGGACGTCGTGCGACACGAACGCCAGAATTTGCTCCATCAGCGCCGTCGTTTCCTCGGCTTCGCGCTTGGCACGTTCGGCGGCCTGCTCGGCTTTGATGGTCTCACGAAACGCATTGCGAACCGACGAGCTGGCGAAGGCCATCGCAATCGCCGTGGCAACGACGATGGACACGTGCTCTCGCCCAGCGTGCGAGCTCAATACCGTTCCGATGGGCGGAACGAAAAAATAATCGGAAGCCAGCGCGAGTACGAGCGCGAAGAGCACCCCGAGGATGCCGCCCGCGTACACGCCGACGACGATGGCCGTGATGATGATGACGAACGTGAAATAGACGCCCATCGTCCGATGCAGCTCGTACGCGATGCCGAAGCCTCCGAGCGTGCAGCCCGCGCCAACGAGAGCGCGCTGCGTGAACGAGCGATTCGTGACGAAAATGTACTCCCAGATGCGTTCCATCGTGGCTGCCGGTGAACGTAATTCCCTCTGAGCGCGCCGCCAGCGCATTCGTGGACGACGCGGCGATTGTTGCAGTTCCAACGACAGTGGACCGCTAAGCTCGCACCGTGATGGCGCGCCTCTCGTTGGCTATCGCGCTCGTGCTCGTCGCCGCCAAGCTCGCAGGAGAAGTCGCAGCGAGATTGAAACAGCCGCCCGTGCTCGGCGAGCTGTTCGCCGGCATCCTGCTGGGCAATTTGCCTTGGGCGTTCGGGCGGGCGCTGGGTACCGACGCCTCGCTCGACTCGCGCAGCTCGGCGTGATGCTTCTCTTGTTTCACATCGGCCTCGAGTCGACCCTGCGAGACCTGCTCGGCTTCGTCGCTGTGTTTTCTCGCCGCGGGAGGCGCCGGCGCGCTTGGCCTCGCACTCGAGGACTCGCATTCGGCGGGGCAGCGGCGCTCGGCAAGCTCGCGTGCGCGGTCGGCGTGCGAAGTCACCCTGATTTTCGCGAATCTCGGCCGACAAGCGGAACTCATCGACGCCGGCGCCTACTGCGCCATCGTCCTCGTCGTCCCACGTCGCGCTCAAGCCAGGATCTGCCGCCACGCGCGCGTAACCGTTTGCCTGGCGTCGTGGGTGATGATGTCGCCGTGCGAGAGAATCACGCGCTCGAAGTCCCACGCGAGGATGCGTTCCAAGCCTTCGCGCACTCGCGCCTTATCGCCCCACGCGAACCGGTACTCGGGTGCCGGGCGCGGACGGTTCCACATGCCCAGGCCGCGAAAAAGCATCCGGAGGAAAAGGTTGGTGCCGGGCGTTGTCGCCGTGAAGTTCTCGATGAGGTCCACGAGGATGAGCGTGCGGCTCGCGTGGTGAAAAAAAGCGACCTCGCGCATGACGCGCGTTCCCTGGAGCGCCACCTGCGACAGCTCGCCGGCCCAGAGCGGCGGTGCGTCGTCGCCGAGGACAGAGTCGAACCGCAGGTCTCGCGCGCGCTCGTCGACGCCGGGGCAAACGTAGGTCGCAGCGTCCGGAAATGCTTGCTGCCACGACCGGACGTGCAGCCAGTGGAGGTTGCCAGGGGCGATGACGGCTGCAACCTCACCTAGCGCAGCGACCTCCGCAGCGACGGCATCGTCGAACGCGCACGGCGAGTGAACGAGAATCGCACCGCTTCGCAGCTTGATGACCGTCATGCGTGCGTTGAATCGAGCGCCGCCCAGCCGCACGCCGTACTCCCGCAGCCACAGCTCGTCGGGGATGAAGACTTCGAGGGAAGGAGTCATTCGCACCATCTTTCGCACTTCGCGCGCGCGCGCGGTCAAAATTGTTGCAAGTGCAACGACCTCGACGCACGATGCGCTGCCTTTGGACGGCTGCAGACGTGAACCGACTCCTCGTTTTCGCTGTCTTCGTGGTTGCTCTCTTGTCAGCGCGCGTCGCGCGCGCCGAGACGTGGGAAGCGCCGGTCGGCGGCAAGTCGTTGCCGCTCCAGGGGCGCGTCGTTTGCGGGCCTGCGACAGGCGGATGGGTGCTCGACGCCGACGGGCGGGGGATTCGTCCGCCCGCCACCGATGACGCCATCGGCCGCGCCGCGGACGTGAAAGTCGCGGCGAACGCGGTGTCGTGTGCAACCGCGAGCACACTGACGCTGGTCGCGACTGCGCGTTTCGCGACGATCGACCCGACCACGACGACGCTCTTCGTCGACGAGGCCCGCCTCGAGCTCCACGGTCGCGGGCTTCGTGGGGCCATCGTCCGCTGGTTCTCGCAAGGCCACGCGGGCGAGGATCGGTGCGTCGCGCCGCAGACCGACGCCAGCGGCGAAAAGTGCTCGGTGGCCGTTGCGCGCGGGTTGCCCGCCGATCCGAGCGCGAGCGATCTATGGCAGATGCCGGCGGGCTCTCGAGATGCGCCCGACGTCGTCACCTTCGACGCCGCCGCGCGGCGCGTCGATCGCGATGCGATGCTCCTGCATCCAGCGCGCATCGTCGTCGATTCGCTCGTCCCGCCCGGCGTCGCGGTCGATCTCACCGGCGGCGGCACGGCGCGCATCGCGCTCGCGCATCCGGATGCGGTCGCGTCGGCCGACTGCGGCGCCGCGAGCTGCGCGGTCTCGGGAAACGTGATCCTCGTCGGGGGCGTCTCGAATTTGTCGAGCGCGCTCGCGGTGCGCATGCGCCTCGCGCCGCGGGTTTTCTTTCGCCACGCGGACACGCTCGACGCGACGCCGCTCGTGCAGGTCCCCGTGCTTCCGTGCGGCATGTCGATCGCGTCGGGCGAGGTCATCCGCGACGTGGACCGCACGCGGCTCGTCGTGCGCGTCGACGCGCGCTGCGCAGCGGACGCGGGCACGATGCGATGGTTCAGCGCCGGCAGGGCGCTCGACGTGCTCGGCGTCACGCAATCTGCCGGCGCCGCGTATGTGCTGCTCGGCGTCGACCGCGTCGACGGCGACGAGGTCGTCGTCACCGCGACGCGCGGCGGCGCGGACGCCTCGAGCATCGGCCAAGCTCGCGCGAGGACTCGCGTCCTGCCATTTCCGCACGCGACGCTCTCCTTCGGGACGGGCGAGACGATCGACTTCGTCCCCACCAACCGCGACGCCGTCGTGCGTTGGGCGAAAGCGCAAGGTCTCGGTCGCCTCGTGCTCCTCCCCGTGGAGGGCGTCTACGACGTGCGCACCGAACGCGGCGATACGTTGCTTCGTGGCCAACGCGGTGCTGCAGGCTTCGTCGCGCTTCGCTTCGCGTGGCGCGTTCCGACGCTCCCCGCGCCGTTCGACGCCGCCGATCTCGCGATCGTCGACGATCCGCTCCAGCGCCCGATCCACGAAGGTGCCATCGCTGTCACGCTCGCCTCGGTCGTCGAGCTCGACTGCGGCAGCGGCATGGACGAGCGGCGCATCGCGCCGGGCGACGTCGCTCACGTGTCGTTCAGCGAGCGCGACGCGTGCCGCGTCGTCTTTCATCGCGAACGCCTCAAGCCCGACGACGGCGCGCAGCACCTTCAGCTCGAGGTCACCGTGACGCGCGTCGACGGCGAGCCGCGGCCCGAGGCGCACGTCCTCGAATCCGTCGTCCTCCGCAACGGCGATCGGCCGCGTTCGAGATGGCTGAAGCACGTCGCCGGCCCGTTCGATCACGTGACGGTGCGCGTCTCGCACGTACAGGGCACGCAGGCGGAAACCGAAAAGGAAGAACCCAGCATCCAGTGGGGCGTCGTCTTCGGCACCGGCCACTTTCGTCTCTACGGAACGACCGCCATCCCGACGGGTCTGTATCGTGTCGCCGACTCGGGCCACAGCGGCATCCTCTCGCTGAACCTCGGCGTGCTCATGCGCGTCACGTGGCTCGACTCCGAAGGCCACGAGGGCTTCCTCGGTCTCGAGGGCGGCGTCATGGCCGAGGGCCTCGCGAACGACACCGACGCGAGCGGGCACTCGCTCACGCAAGTCGCGGTCGTCACCGGCGTCGGCTTGAGCGTCCCCATCGCGAACCGCTCGCTCGCGACCGAGACGAGCATCAACCTCCACGCGTGGTTCGAATACGAAATCTCGCGCGACCTAGGCTCCGAGCCAGGCTCGCCTTTCGGATTCGTGTTCGGCCCGAGCATCTCCATCGGCAACGTCGGCACCAACTTCTGAGCTATGGCGCTGCATCGGGGACGTACCTCTTCGCGTCCTTCAAAAAGGCGTCGCGACAGGTCGCCGAGCAGAAGTAGTACTCCGCGCCGTCCACCGTCGCGTGGAAGGCGCCCGGCGCCGTGCGCACTTTCATGTGGCAAACCGGATCGACGACCACGCGCACGTCGTCGTGCTCCGAGCCGGCATCCGAGGTACGCGCGCGCAGCTCCGTGACGAGCGCGCCGACCTGAGCGTCCGTGAGGATCCCGCGATAGCTCGGCATTCGCACGGTGTATCCGGCAACGCGGTCACGCGCCGGATCGAGGATCGACGAGCGAAGATAGTCATCGTCGATGGTCACAGTCCCGCCGCCTTCGAGACGCCGCGTCCCGCGGAGATTCACGAGCGGCGGCGCGATCTGCGGATTGTCATGGCAGCCGGCGCAGCCGAGCGACCCGTACAGCGCGGGAGCCCCGGTCGATGCCGTGCGGCTCGCGGCGAGCGAGGCCGCATCCCCGACGAGCGCGTCGAGCGCACGCGTGTCGTCACTGTCGTAGACGGAGCGCACGTTCCCGTCGGCGTCCACGAGAAAGAAAAGCGTACTGTGAAGGATCGGGCTGCCGGGATCGCTAGTCGCTTCCGCGGTCACGCGGAACCCTTCCATGACGCGCGCGAGCGAGTCCGGCGTCGTCGCCAGAAGCGACCACCGGCTCTCCGAAGGGTTCCAGCGCGTGGCATACGTCGCGAGCGCTGCGGGCGTGTCATGCGCGGGATCGACCGAGAACGAGACGAACCGGACCTCGGCGGCGCGCAAGCGACGTTGAAGCTGAACCATCTTCGCCGTCATCATCGGGCAAGCGCTCGTGCACTGCGTGAAGATGAAGTCGGCAATGTACGGCTGTCCACGAAGGCTGCCGTCGGTGACGGGGGCGCCGTGCTGATCGACCAGCGAGAAGTGGGGCGACGGCCACAGCTTCGGAAGGACTCCGGCCGGGTGTCGAATGGACGAGAACGCTTCGGCGGCAGCGGGGCGCCTCGGGCTGAGCACTAGCGCGAGCGTGATGCAGATCGCGGCGAATGTGGCCGCCGCGAGCAATGCCCAGGTCAGCAGGCGGGGCATCGCGTTCGTCATCCGGCGCACGGCTCGCAAAACGGAGGAACGGGTGACGGGAACGTTCACCGCCCTCTCGTTAGGGGCGGATGATTGGAAGTGCAACCAAATTGGAGGGCGTACGAACGGGTCGACGGCGACGCGCAGCCGCACGGTGCACCATCACCCGACCCGACGCGGTCGAGGAGGCGCGCGCCTTCGCCGAGCGGCTTGGCCCGGTGATCGAAGCCACTCACGTCGTCGTCGACGGCGCGGAAATGACCTTCACGGGCTCGTTCGGGCTCGCCGGCGCACGCCCCGCTGGGCGCACGAGGCGATGGGGCGAGTCAAGGCCAGCTCGTGGCCTGAGCGCGCAGGCGGCGTCGAGCTGCCCCGCTTAAATCGGCCGACCATGGTCCGTAGCTCGTGTGGAGGAAGGACGAGCAGATGAAAGTAGCGTTGCTCCTGTATCGTAGAGGCATTGGCTGGTCCTGCGCGCTGCCGACGGAGATGGACGGGCCATCGACCGTCGTGTTCGTCTTCGGGGCCGCGGACGTCGCGGCAAACCTGGAGCTGCGGGCAGCGCTGCGCGAGCTCCGAAGCTTCTTCGGCCAGTCCGTGATCGTCGGGTGTTCGACGGCCGGCGAAATCCACGGGACACGCATTCATGACGACGGGTTCTCCGTCGCCGTGATGAGGCTCGAACGCTCTCGCGCCGCATTCGCGTCCGCGGCTGTCGCGCCGGGGCGCTCGTTCGAGGCGGGCGAGCGGATCGCGAGCGAGCTCGCGCGAAATGATTTGCGAAGCGTGCACATTTTCTCGGACGGGCTCGGTATCAACGGCAGCGAGCTCGTCAGGGGCTTGAACTCCCGCCTGCCGTGCGAGGTCGTCGCGACAGGCGGGCTCGCCGCCGACGGTTCGCGCTTCGCGCGGACCTGGGTGCTCGAGCGAGGCATCCCGAAGGAGCACGTCGTCACCGCCGTCGGGCTCTACGGCAACGCGCTGCGGGCGACGCATGGTTCTCGCGGCGGCTGGGACATCTTCGGACCGGAGCGCCGTGTCACACGTTCCGAGGCCAACGTGCTCTACGAGCTCGATGGCAAACCCGCTCTCGAGCTATACAAGCGCTACCTGGGCGACCGGGCCGCCGGCTTGCCGTCGACCGCGCTCCTCTTTCCGCTCGCGCTCCGCACGTCGAAGGACGACCGCAAAACCCTCGTTCGCACCGTTCTTTCGGTCGACGAAGCGACGAACTCCATGACGTTCGCGGGCGACGTCCCGACGGGGGCACTCGCGCAGCTGATGCATGCAAATTTCGATCGGCTCATCGAAGGAGCGAGCAGCGCTGCGCTCGCAACGGCGACTGAGCGCGGAGCGGTCGAGAGCTTGACCATTGCCGTGAGCTGCGTCGGACGCCGCCTCGTCCTCGGGGAGCGTGCGGAAGAAGAAGTGGAAGCAGTTTTTTCTGCGTTGTCGCAGCCCACCAACCTCGTCGGCTTTTATTCGTACGGGGAAATTTCCCCTTACGCGACCGGCCACTGCGATCTTCACAACCAGACGATGACCCTGACGACTTTGTGGGAGGACGCAGCGTGAAGCTTCACGGGCTCCTCACGAAGCAGCTAGAACGCGCGGGCATCGCGACCGAGCCGGAGTCGGGACCGTGGGCGGCCCTCCTGCAGCGCGTCAGCCAAGCCTATGTCGACGCCGATCTCGGCCGCTATCGCTTGGAACGCTCCATCACGATCTCCGCGGAAGAAATGTCGGAGCTCGCGCACAGCCTTGCAGGCGAGCGCGATCGGATACGCGCCATCTTCGATTCAGCGGCGGTCGGCATCACGCAGGCGAGCCTCGATGGGACCCTTCTTGAATGCAACAACGGCTTCGCAGGAATGGTGGGCCGGCGGCGCGAAGAGATCCTCGGTCGGCCATGGCTCGACTTCGTTCACCCGGAGGAGCGCGCAAACACGTGGGCGAGGTCCTCGCAGGTGCTCGACCAGCCGCTGACCTTCGACCGTCGATACGTTCACGCCGACGGCAGTACGGTCTGGGCGACGGTGACGGTTTCGACGGTCCGCGGCGCGGAAGGTGAGCCGTTGTGGAACATCTCCGTTCAGCGCGACATCACCGCGCAGCGCGAGCTCGAGGTTTCGCTTCGCCACGCGCAGAAGCTCGAGGCCGTGGGTCGCCTGGCCGCCGGCGTCGCGCACGAGATCAATACGCCGCTCCAATTCGTCGGAGACAATCTCGATTTCTTGAAGACATCCGTGACGGCGCTACTCGAAGTCTACGACCGCGTGCGGTCGCTCGTTCCCGCAGCTCAGAGCGAGGAGGTCGCCCGGATCGAGGAGGACCACGACCTCGAGTTTCTGCGGCAGGAGGCGGCGCAGGCGACCTCGAGCTCGGTGAGGGGCGTGGAGCACGTGGCACACATCGTCCGGGCCATGAAGGTGCTCGCGCACCACGACGATTCGACGGCGCCCGCGCTCGTCGACATCAACGGAATGCTCGACAGCGTCGTGATGCTCGCGCGAAGTGAAACGAAATACGTCGCCGACGTGTCGCTCGAGCTCGGTGACGTACCGCGCGTGATGGGGTTCGCGAACGACTTGAGTCAGGTCTTCCTCAACCTCGTCGTGAACGCCGCTCATGCCGTCGGGGACAATCAAAAGGGGACGCGCAGACGCGGCAAGATCGAGATTCGCAGCGCACAGGAATCGGCGGCACACGTCATCGTCACAATCGCCGACAGCGGCTGCGGGATCCCGGAAGCAATCCGCTCGCGCGTCTTCGAGCCGTTCTTCACGACGAAGGAAGTCGGGCGCGGAACGGGACAGGGGCTCTCGTTGGCGCGAGCGATCGTCGTGGACAAACATTGCGGCGAGCTCACGTTCGATTCGGAGCTCGGCCGGGGCACGACGTTCGTCGTTCGACTCCGCGTCGACGGACCGTCGCGACGTGCCGGATGACGACGCCGCGTTCCTTCGTCGTTTTCGTCGACGACGAGCCGCGCGTGCTCGAGGCCCTCCAGCGCGCGTTGCGGCCCCATCGCGGCGAATGGGAGGTCGCCATCGCGACCGACGCGCGCGGTGCACTTTCGATACTCCGCGCCCGCCCCGTCGACGTTCTCGTCACGGACATGCGGATGCCAGAGGTGAGCGGGGTCGACTTGCTCGAACAGGTACGGGAGCTCCAACCCGGCGCTGCGCGGTTCGTGTTGTCCGGTCAGACGGATTTCGATGCCGTCATGCGCTCCGTCGCGCTCGCGCACCGATTCCTCGGTAAACCTTGTGGCCCGCAGACGATGCTGCAGATGATCGTTTCGGCGCGCGACGCGGTCGCGTGGATCGATGATGAACGTATCCGGGCGGGGCTCGTCGCCCGCACGACGCTCCCTTCACGACCCGACGCCTTCAAGCGGCTCGAGGACGCGCTCGCGGGAAACCCGAGCCCAGTCGAGCTGAGCGAGATCATCGCCGACGACGTCGCGATGTCGATCAAAGTGCTGCAGGTGGTCCGCGCGCCATTCTTCGGCGGGACCGCGGCGTCCGTCACCGTTGCCGACGCCGTCCGCGAACTCGGCGCGAAAGTGATTCGTGCACTCGCAGAGAACGCCTTTCGCGCCGCACCGTGGCCGTGTGGGCTCGATCCGCGAACACTCCAGGAGGGCACCCTCGCGACGCGAGCCGGACGGCTGCTTCACGCGACGGTGCCAGCCACGGATTTACTACCGCCCGAGACGCTCGGAGCGACGCTCTTGAACCTTTGGGGCGTCGGCGCGGGTCAAAATCATGTCTCGGAAGGAAGCTGACTCGCACTAGCGAATCGTCGGCGGCGGCGCCGACGCGAGCGTGGAAGCTTGGGCCACGCCAACGTGCCGAGCTCCACCCCACGGTGCAAAGCTGGGCGAGACGCCCTGGGGCATCGAGCGCGCGTGCCGTGCGGCGTTTGCGACGGCACGAGGGCGTCGCTCCTGTGGTGCGCGACTGCGGCCCCCCTCGCTGCGCGCGCGGCGAGAGCGTTCGTCAGCTCACGCCGCCGCGTTCAGTTTCGCCGGCTCGAACGGCAGCTCGATGTGGAACGTCGTTCCCGCATGGCCCGTCGTGAACGTCAGCGTCCCACCGTGACGCGTGATGATGCCGCGCGCGATCGCGAGGCCCTGCCCCGTGCCCTGACCGATCTTCTTCGTCGTGAAGAACGGCTCGAAGATTCGTTCTTGCACCGATTCGGGGATGCCGAGCCCAGTGTCGGACACGTCGATGCGGAGGCGCTCGCCGTGCTGCGCGGTCGAGACGACGATGCGGCCGCGCTCGTGCGTGTCGCGGATGGCATGTGCCGCGTTGACGATGAGGTTCAAGAGCACCTGCACGATCTCGCCGCCGTGACAGACGAGCAGACGCGAAGCTTCGAGCCGGGTCTCGACATCCGCGACGAGCTTGCACTCGCTCATCGCGATGGTCACGGCGGTCGTCACCGCCTGGGTGACGTCGAGCGGTTCCATCTTCTGGCCGTCGGCGTGCGCAATCTGCCGCATCGAGCGGACGATCGCCGTGATGCGCTCGAGGCCGACCTTCGTGAGCTCGACGGCCCGAGGTGCCTCCGTCATCAAGAACGGGAGATCCTCCTCGGCCTCGACGCGCGCAACGTCGGGACGCCCGGCACGGTGCGCCTCGATGACGCGCGCAAAACCGGTGAGCGCGTCCGAGAGAAACGAGACGCTGTCGTTCACGAACTGCACGGGCGTGTTGATCTCGTGCGCCACGCCGGACGCGAGCCGGCCGACGGCTTCGAGCTTTTGCGCTTGCCGCAGACGCGACTCCATCTCTTCGCGAGCGACGATCTCCGCGTGGAGCTTCGCGTTGGCGGCGTCGAGCGCTTGACGGTGCACTTCGCTCTCTTCGAGCATTCGGCGGACGATCGCGACGCGCGCGTCGGTGAAGACACGCGCGGCGATCGCGAGGAAGGTGAAGAGCAACGGACGAACGAGCCGCTGGTGGTCGTGGATCGCGCAGAGGTCGAGCGCGACGACGAACGAAACGAGCGCGATCCAGTTCCACTTGCGATGGCCGTCGGTCGTCAATCCGTGATACGGGAGCCAGAGCCACGTCGGTAGCGGCCAGCCCGTGTAATGGTTGGTCAGCACCGAAGTCGTCACCGAGACGACGAGCCTGAAGAGCTCGGTCGTCCGCGGTCCTCGTCGCTCGAGCACGACCATGTTGAGGTACACGTTGAGCGCCAGCATCGTCACGAACGCGACGAGGCTCACGGCCATCGCGCGCGGCCGGTCCCAGAGCGCGGCCAGCGTCATCCCCTGAATGCCGAGCCCCACGACGGCGGCGAGCGGCGTGAGGCGGGACATCGTGTCCGCGTATCGGCGCTCGATCGAAGACGAGTCGTGCACAGGCATGACGATCGTACGGCTGGCGGGCAGCTCGTCTTAAGATGCGCGTCGACTGCGCCGTACCGTGTGTTGCAGATGAAAACGGTCCTCTTCGTCGATGACGAGCGTGCGGTGTTGGAGGCGCTGCGTTACGCGCTCTACCGCGATCGAAAACGCTGGAAGCTCGTGTTCGCCAGCAGCGGCGCTGCGGCGCTCGAGGAGCTCGCGCGGCAGCCGGCCCACGTGGTCGTTTCGGACTTGATGATGCCCGACATGGACGGGATCGCGCTGCTCGCGGAGGTACGAGCGAGGTACCCTCGAGCAGTCCGCGTTCTCTTGTCCGGCAACGTAGAACGCGCCGTGGACGGCGCCCTGGCTCACGAGGTCCTCGGGAAGCCGTGCGCCCCGCCGGCGCTGCGAGCGTGTCTCGAACGTTGGATCGAGGCACCGTGAACGAGTGCGCGCGAGCAGCCGAGGGGAGAGCTGCCGGCGCAGTATGCCAACCTGGATAGCGCGCTGCACCGCGATTGGCTAGGCTTGCGCCCCGATGGAACCCGCACGCCACGCGACGGAACAGACGCTGATGCGAGAGCTCGGTCTCGACACGCAAAACATCGACCGCCGGAAACGCCACTTCACGTTCGGTCCCGACGACGTCGTGAAGCTCGTCGCGCTGCGTCCCATCGTCGCGGCGCACGCAGCCGAGCTCGTCGATGTGTTCTTCGATCAGCTCGTTGCCATCGACGAAGCGAAGACGCTCTTGTCGAACCACGAGCTCACCGACCGCGCGAGGACGATGAAGCGCGAGCACCTCCTCGCCATGGTGGGCGGGACCTACGACGCGAGCTACGTGGAGCAGCGCTTGCGGCTCGGTCTCCTCTACGCGCGCGCGGGCCTCGACACGCGAGTCTTTCTGGGCGCGTTCCAGGCACTCGTCCGAAGCGTCGGCGTCCGCGTGATGCGCGAGGGCGGAGCGGAGGCGTTCGATCGGTTCACCTCGTTCGAGAAGCTTGCCTTCTTCGACGTCAGCATCATTCTCGACGTCCTCGTCTACGAGCGCGAGCGCACCATTCGCCAGCAGCAAGAAGCGATTCGCGAGCTCTCCACGCCGGTGCTGCAGCTCCGCAACCGCTTGCTCCTTTTGCCGATCATCGGCGTGATCGATACGCACCGCGCCCAGCTCATCACCGACGGGCTGCTGCGTTCGATCCGCGCCAACCGCGCGCGCGTCGCCGTCATGGATGTCACCGGCGTCGCGACCATCGACTCGAAGGTTGCCCACCATTTGCTGCAGACGGTCAGCGCAGCGCGGCTCATGGGGGCGCATGTGATCGTCACAGGACTTTCGTCGGACGTCGCACAGTCGCTCGTGGCCATCGGCCTCGACGTCGGCCGGTTCAACACGGTGGGCGATCTTCAAGGTGGGCTCGAGGAGGCCGAGCGGATCCTCGGCTTCGAGATCGTGCAACGGCAGGGCGATCATGGCGTTCGCGTCGGCTGATGGTGCCGGTACTCAAATTCGGTGACGTCCTCGTTGCCTCCATCCTGGCGGCGTTGTCGGACGAAGATCTCGATGAGCTTCGCTGCGAAGTCGTCGAGAGCGTCGGCCGATTTCGCGCGCGCGGCGTCATCATCGACGTGACGGCGCTCGACGTCCTCGACTCGTTTGCCACGCGGACGCTGCGTGGGATCGCGCACGCCGCTCAGCTTCGTGGTGCGGACACGATCGTCGTCGGCATCCAGCCCGACGTCGCGGTCGCGATGGTGCAGCTCGGCCTCGGCCTCGAGGACATCACGACCGCGCTCGACGTCGAGGACGGCATGACCCTCCTCGACGAGCGCCGACGGAGCCGGCATGGCAGCTGAGGAGCTGATTCCGATCGCCCACGAGCGTGACATCGTGTCGGCGCGACAGCGCGGGCGGCAGCTCGCATCCGAGTGCGGATTCTCGACGCGCGACCAAACGCTCATCGCGACGGCGATCTCGGAGGTGGCGCGCAACATCGTCGCGTACGCACGAGAGGGTCACATCGTGCTCGAGCCCATCGAGAAGCCGGATGGTCGTCGCGGCATTTCCGTCGCCGCCATCGATCGAGGGCCGGGAATCGCCGACGTCGAGCTCGCGATGCGAGACGGTTACTCGACCGGCAAGAGCCTTGGGTTAGGCCTACCGGGTGCGCGTCGGCTCATGGACGAGTTCGAGATCGAAACGGCGATGGGCAAGGGCACCACCATCCGGATGCGGAAATGGATGCCATGAGTCGCGACGTCTGCGGGGTCGTCGCGTGGGCGGATGCATGTCGCGCGCGACCGGGCTCGGTCGAGTGCGGCGATCGCAGCGTCGTCGCCTCGTTCCCCGACGGCGTGACTTTGGCGCTCATCGACGGTCTCGGGCACGGCCACGAAGCCGCCCTCGCGTCGGACGTCATCGCGGCCGCAGTCAGCCGCCATGCGAGCGAAGGACCGGTCGAAGTCTTGCAGCGGTGCCACGAAGAGGCACGCAGTACTCGCGGCGCCGTCGTCGCGGTCGCGCGCCTCGATGCGCGAAGCGCGTCGATCTCGTGGGCCGGCGTCGGCAACATCGACGCGCTCCTGCTGCGCGCGAGTCTGTCGGCGGCAAGCTCGCGCGACGCGCTCATTTCGCGCGGCGGCGTGGTCGGAAAAAACCTGCCACCGCTCCACGCGTCGACGACCCCGATCGCGCGCGGGGACGTCCTCGTCTTCACGACCGACGGGATCAAGGGCACGCATCACGCGATCCTTTCCCCTCACGTCGCGGTCGAGATCCTCACCAAAGAGGTGCTCACCGGTTTTGCGAAGGAGTCGGACGACGCCGCGATCCTCGTGGCCCGCTATGAGGGAGGGTTCGCGACCGACACCACGATTGCGATACGTGAGGAGTCGGACGTTGCGATCGTCCGCAAAGGCGTGCGTGAGCGGGCGGGCGCGACGGGTCTCGACACGACGCGAGTCGAGGCGCTTGCGACGGCCGCGTCGGAGATCGCGCGCAACGTCGTGGTGCACGCTGGCACCGGCAGCGTGTCGCTCGGCGAATGCGTGGCGGGACAACGCAAAGGCGTGCTGGTGATCGCGCGCGACGACGGTCCTGGGATCCGCGACGTCGAGCGCGCCCTGCTCGACGGTTACACGACCGCCGGAACGCTCGGGCTCGGGTTGCCGAGCGCCAAACGCCTCGTCGACGAGTTTCAAATCGTTTCGGCACCGGGCCGCGGGACGACGGTCGTCCTTCGAAAGTGGGCGTCGTGAGCGCACGCAGGGACATCACCGAACGCTACGCATCTGCGCTCGAGGATTTTCTCCGCTCGGAGAGCGAGGAAGCGCTCTCGCTCGCCTACGAGATCGGTCGTGAAGCGCTTGCGCACGGGCTCGGCGTAATCGACATGATCGATCTCCACGCCCAAGCCTGCGGCGACACGCGCGATCCGGCGCTGCGCTTTTTGGCGGAGAGCCTTTCGTCCTTCGAGATGATGAATCGGGGATTTCGCGACGCGAACGCGGAGCTCGTGACGGCGCGGCAACGGCTCGAGCAAGCGCTGAACGCGAGCGAAGCGCGTTTCCGGCGCATCGCGCAGTCTGGGGCGGTGGCGATCGTGCTGACCAAGGACCAGACCATCACCGAGGTCAACGACGCGTTTGCGACGATGCTCGGGCGCAGCGCGCAGGACCTCATCGGCGTCGCGCTCAGCACCTTGCAGGCGCCCGCTGCGCTCGATGTCGAGCGCGACGCCGAGCGCCGTCTCGCGGCCGTCGGCGTCGCTCCTACCTGGGAGACGAAATACCTGAAGGGCGACGTCGTCGTGCCCGCCCTTTCGTCCGCCGCGCGTTTGGCCGACGGCACCGCGCTACGCATTCTCACCGACCTCAGCGAGCGTCGCCGCGCAGAGGAGGCGCTCGCACGAACCGAGCAACAGCTCCGGCAGGCGCAAAAAATGGAAGCCATCGGCCAACTCGCCGGGGGCGTTGCACACGACTTCAACAATCTACTCTCGGTCGTCTTGAGCTACAGCGAGCTAGTCCTCGGGCGGCTCGAAGAAAGCGATCCGCTCATCGCCGACGTGCGCGAAATCCGAGATGCCGGCAAGCGCGCAGCCGAGCTCACGAAACAGCTCCTTGCATTCAGCCGTCAACAAGTGCTCGAGCCGCGCATCATGAGCTTGAACGACGTACTGACGCGTAGCGAGCGGATGCTCCGCCGGATCATCGGCGAGGACATCGAGCTCACCGTGCTGCGCGCGGAGCAGCTCGGTCCCGTTCACGTCGACCCCAGTCAAGTCGAGCAAGTACTTCTCAACCTGATCGTGAACGCGCGCGACGCGATGCCGACAGGCGGCAAGCTCACGATCGAAACGGCGAACGCGAGCCTCGATGATGCCTACGCCACTGCGCACGCAGGCGTGAAGCCCGGGCCCTACGTCATGGTCGCGGTCACCGACACGGGCACGGGAATGGACGCGAAGACGCAAGCGCGCATGTTCGAACCGTTCTTCTCCACGAAGGAGGTCGGAAAGGGAACGGGGCTCGGACTCGCGACCGTGTACGGAATCGTCCAACAAAGCGGCGGCCACATTTGGGTCTACAGCGAGGTCGGCCGCGGAACGACGTTCAAGGTTTACTTCCCGCGCGTCGGAGGCGACGCCGTCGCGCTCGGGGAGGGGACCGCCGCGCCCAGCAAAGGCGGCTTCGAGACGATCCTCCTCGTCGAAGACGAAGAGTCCGTGCGCAACGTGGTGCACAGCATCCTCCGCAAGAGCGGCTATCACGTGCTCGTGGCGGCGAGCGGCGGCGACGCTCTCGTCATCTCGGAGAAGCACGGGGCGACGATCGATCTTCTTCTCACCGACGTCATCATGCCTCGGATGAACGGGCGCGAGCTCGCCGATCGTCTCCGCGCGACGCGGCCAGCGATGAAAATACTCTTCATGTCGGGCTACACCCCGAATGCGATTGTCCAGCACGGCGTGCTCGATTCCGGCATCGCATTCATCCAGAAACCGATTACGCCAAGCGCGCTCGCGCGAAAGGTTCGCGACGTGCTCGATACGCCTGCGAGCGAGATGCGGTAAGCCCCAAAGGGGCGAGATGATCGAGCCGGATGAGTTGATTGAGCGCGACGGTCGCGATCGCGAGCGCGCGAAAGGCGGGACCAAGGTCGGGAACGCGCGGCCGACGTGCCGAGGGACACGCTCCCGATGAAGATATCGAACGAGAGCGTAGTCGCCTGCACATGGTACGTTCTTATTCGTTTCGACCGTGCCGCACGGCTTGCAACTCGCGAGAGGTGCGCCGCTCGCGCGCGGGATGGTACAGCCGCAGCGCACCTGAGAAAATCACCCCGGTGGCGACGGATCAGAGGTGTGTGCGCCGCACGTCGGCGTCGGCTATCACGTCGGCTGACGTGAGGTTCAACACGAGAAAGATTCAAGCATGAGCTTCGCAGACAGGGCTTCGGCGCCGACGCACAACTTCTTTCGGCCTCTTGTCGCGGGCTTGTTCCAGGCCGCTCGCACTCCGAAATGTCCGGATACGCCGCGGCTCGATGGCAAGCTCGCTGTCATCACCGGCGGCAACGCGGGCATCGGCATCGAAATCAGTCGCGGCCTCGCCGCGCGCGGCGCGGAGCTCATCATCGCAGCACGCAATCCGGTGACGGCGACCGCGGCGTGCGAGGCAATCTCCAAAGAGACAGGCGCGAAGATCCATCACGTGCCGCTCGACCTGACCGATCTGAAGTCGGTCGTGCAGTCGACCAACTCGATCGAGAAAATCGCCGCCGGCCGCAAGATCGACGTGCTCGTCGCCAACGCCGGCGTCGCGCCCACGAAGCACTCGCTCTCGGCGCAGGGTCACGAGCTCGGGTTCGCGGTGAACGTGCTCGGCCACCACGTCTTCGTGCGACGTCTCGCAACGTCGGGCGCGTTCGCGGATGGGCGGCTCGTCGTCATGTCCGCGGAAGTTTATCCGCGAGCAACCGAGTGCACTTCGGACTTCGAGTATCGCGGACGCCTCGGCATGTTCATGGGGTACTCGCGCAGCAAGCTCGGCAGCCTTTGGTTTGCGCGCGAATTTGCCGAACGACACCCGAGCATCGAAGTTTACTCCGTGCATCCCGGCGTCATCGCGACCGGAATTGCGAGCGACGGCGTGCCGACGTCGAGCTGGCTCCTGCGCGCGCTGACGCTCGACGTCGTCGCTGGCGCGCAGACGCCGCTCTTCGTCGCGACGCAGCCAGGTTTGAAACGAGGCGGCTACTATCACAACAAGCTCGGCCTCGTGCTCTTGCCGCCGACGGACGCGGCGCTCGACAAGAAGAAATCTTCGGCTTTTTGGACTCGCCTCGAAGAGCTCGCCGCCGAATTTCTCGGACGACCCCCGCCGGCCTGAACGGGCCTTCGTCGTCAAAGTGCCGCGCGCACCTTCGTAATTAGAGACTGGGCTTTTTCACAGTCACCACTGCGCCGCGACGTTGAGCGCGATACCCGGCTTCGTTCGCACGCCTGACGAAATCATCCCAAACCTCGTCACGCAAATGATGGGGCGTGCCTTCGCTAACGTTGGTGTTGTAGTGGCATTCGGAGCGCGTCACCAGGAGCGCCGCGGTGTCTTCTTCTAGTTTCGCGAGTACGGCGAGCTCTTCGGACGTGAACACGGTGCGTTTCGGCGGTCGCATGGGATCGTGGCACCTCTGGCCGCTGATGTAGCCCTGGTGTGGGTCCCATCGCAACCCAACCGGTCGCAACTCACTGGCGCCATTCTTTTGTTGCGTTTTCCGCCTCGTGGCCGATGCGACCGCCGACGTTCACGCCCGCCGAAGAGCAAATCATCCGGGAGCTAGAAGAAGAGACGGTGACGCAATTGGAGTTGCGCGCGGAGTGCGCCTACGACACCAACGTCTGCGCTGCCGGCGGCGTCCTAAGCCCTTGCGGTTCCAAGGAGTGTCACCCACGTCTGATTATAAAAAAGCGCGCCCTCATGCCAGTAAGGATTCATGCCGGTTTGCGACGCCCCGCTAAGATCATTCTGCAAAGCCAATTTAATTCGATGCGCCATCTCCTCAGAGGCGCCGGACAGCTCTAGCCAGTTGTCAACATTGATGGGAATCTCCTTGGCAAAATGACTTTTCGGTTCGACCCCGGCGTCGTTCATCAGCTTCTGGATTCCCTCAAGCGTGTAAAACTGGACATGAGAAGGATCGCGAAGCTTCTCCATTTCGTTGAAAGATCGAGCCTGCTCTGCAGTCGCAGGGGCCACCATATCGATAATTGCCACTGGGCCGCTGGGTCTGCATACGCGCGCCATTTCCGCCATAGCCTGCTCGGGGCGGTCGAAGTGATGGACGCTCAGTCTGCTAACAACGAGATCAAAGCTTCGTTCCACGAACGGTAGCTCGTATGCGGAAGCTGCAAGGAATTCGATGTTGCGAAGATCGAGTTGATGGGAAGCGCGCCGTCCTACTTCGATCATTTCTTCAGTGATATCGACTGCAACGACATTCCTGACATGAGGGGCTATCGCCCTTCCAAGCTGGCCTGTGCCCGCCGCGACATCAAGCACGCGCATGTCTGGGGTCAGAGGTAGCTTGTCCACGGTCCATGACAGATATTCGGGATTACTTACGGCCGTAAGACGCAAATCGAATTTCTTCGATTGCTTGCGAAATTCATCTTGGATCAATTTCTCATTGCCCATGCGTCATGCCCATCAAAGCGCCCATGAACCGCTGTTTCGAATCGGCCTAGACGCGAAACCCGCGCTTTGCCTCGTCGAACGCGTGCGACCATTCCCGGCGACGATATCCGTTGGCTCAAAATCGGAGTCGAGCATTCCATCCGTAGTGGCATTTCCGCCGTGGAAAACGCGGTGCGACTGAACGGCGCAACGACCGGAGGCAACGCTTACGAACCGATGCGTGCGTTCGTCTTTTTCACGTGTTTTCTTTGCGGATGCGCGAGCGTGACGCTGCAGAAGGCGAACGCCACGCCTTGGCCCGGTCGTTGCGAGTTGCCGCAGACGAGCCGCGCCGAGCACCTCACGAATGGCGACTATGCGCGATTGCTACCGTTTCGTTCGTACGTTCGCGTCGCGCGCGTCGGACCGTACGTCGAGCACGTGACGATTTGGTACGGCTGCCTCGAGGGCAACGTCGCGCATTTCGAAGTCTCCCCGACCGACGTGAGGTTGGTGTCGCGGGCGTGGGGTGGCGTGGCCGTCGCCCCGAAAGACGTCGCTTCGGTCCCGAGCGAGGGACGCGTCGCAGTCGATCGCGTTCGCGCCTGGCTCGAGAAGGTTGCGCCCGACGCACGCATATCGCTCGTGCGTTACGACGGCGCGTACCGGGAAGTGACCCTTGTCGCGCTCGAGCCGATGGATCTGCCAGGCTCACAAGCGCGCTCCGGGGCGAGCGTGTGGGTCACCTTCGGCGCAGACGAGGCGCTGAGCAGAGTCGTCCATTCCTCCGGCGGCGCGTCGTTCGCGTTCGGCACGCTCTGCGGCCGAGAGTGCGGCGAGCCGCCGAAGTGGCTATCCATCGTTGGTCCAGCTGCGCGAACGATGTCGGCGATGCGCGCGGCCACGGTGGATCCCAGTGGCTCGCAGCAGGTTCGTGAAGCGCTCGAGCAGCTGCGCCTGTCACGCACGGTTTCCCTCGATGCGCTCCTCGCGAATCAGGACGAGTCGCGCATGCTGCCGCATGAAGGCCTGCCACCGGTCTTGGTCTCACTACGGCTGTTCGCAAAACGGCCCGGCACAGCGCCGACGACGGTCGCCATTCCGATCGACATCGCCGCATCCGCGCGCGGGGTCGCTTCTGGCGAGGTGTCGCTGACCTGGGCGTCACGACACCTTATCGCGCGTGCGCGCATCTCGATCGACGCCGCGACACCCGATGGACCGCTGCGCGCGCCGCTACGGCTCGAGGTCGAGCTCGACGATGGGAACGCTCCGTCGGTCGTACTGTCGTCGAGGTTCGACGCCATCGGTATCGTTTACGCCGGGCGCTTGGCGCTCGCTTCCGTCGCACGACGCGCGGACACGATGGGTGGCGATCTATTGCTCGACGCAAGCCGTCAGCTATGGGTCTCGAGCCCCGAGCTCGAGGTCGCGCTTGACTAGAGGGTTGGACTCCGAACAATCCGAGCTCAGGTGCCGCGCGCCGGGCGCGCTCTGCTAGACTGCCATCGAGTGGCCGGCTCGGTTTTCCAAGCTCGCGTCGCGGTTCGTGAGCGTGGTCAGGCGCTCGCGTGGTTCGCTGCGGGCGCCGCGTTGCTCTCGGCGCTGCTCGTCGAGCTTTTCGGCACGCTTCCCGTGCCGGCGTTGGCGCTCCTGCTCGCGATCGCGGCCATCGCGAGCTCGTATGCCGCCATCCGGTGGGCGCTCCAGAGGCGGCGCAAAGACATGGCGCTCGTACGCGCCGAAAATGGGGTGCTGAGCGTCGACGGCGAGCGGAGGGTACGGCGCGTCGCGACGGCCTACGTGCAGCCACGCCCGGGCAACGCTTCGACCGTGCGCGTCGTCGGGACGTGGTTTGAACGCGTCGACGTCTCGACGTCCGACGAGGCGAGCGCGCACGAGCTCCTCCGTGCGCTCGCCGTCGATCCCGCGCGGTCGATCACGCGCTTTCGCGTCTACGCGGGTATCGTCTCGAACAAAACGGCGCAGACGGCGCTCTCGGCGGTCCTCGGGTTCGGCGCATTCAATGCGTTCAACCTCTTGCCGGTCGCGTGGAAGATCCCCGGCGCGATCGCGCTCCTCGTTCTTTCGATGCTCAACTGGGCGCCGTCGAACGTCGCGGTCGGGCCCGACGGGCTCCTCGTGACCTCGCCGTCGCGCCTGCGTCGCAAGTTCATCGCGTTCGCCGACATCGAGAGCGCGGCGACGACGTCGTGGGGCGTCACCTTGGTCCTGCGCTCGCAGCGCACGATCGAGCTTCGCACCGAGAACCAGGCGCGGTCTCGGAGCGAGACGCGCGACGCGCTGCTCGCGCGCATCCAGGCCGGCATCGCTGCGGTCGATCCGTCGGCGTCGGCCGTCACCGCGTCGCTCCTCGCGCGCGCGGGCCGACCGTTCGACGAGTGGATGCGCGCGCTCGAAGGCGTGACGCGGCCCGCGGGCGGTTATCGCATCGCGTCGGTGCCCGCGGAGAAGCTCTGGCGCGTCGTCGAAGATCCCGCGGCCGATCCGACGGCGCGCGCGGGCGCGGCCGCCGCCCTCTCGGGCTCGCTCGACGACGACGGACGAACGCGCCTTCGCGTGCTCGCCGAAAACGCGGTGCACCCGCACGTGCGCGTGGCGCTCGAGGCGATCGCGTCCGCGGACGAAGAGCGCGTGCGCGAGGCGCTCGAAGCTTGCGTCGAAGAAGAAGCCAGCTGAGCCGGCGATAGCGCCGCGGCTGCACGAGCGCGACCATTCAAAACGATTGAAGTCGGTTGCCTCCGAATGCACAGTGCGCCGGCAGGGAGGCGCTCGGTTCGAGCGACGAGCACTACCGTTTGCTCGTCGACACAGTACGCGACTACGCGATTTTCATGCTCGACCCCGAGGGCCGCGTCGCGACGTGGAACGAGGGGGCTCGCCGCATCAAGGGCTACTCCGCCGAGGAGATCGTCGGGCAGCACTTCAGCAAGTTCTACCTTCGCGAGGACGTCGAGCAAGGGTACTGCGAGCGTGAGCTCGCGGAGGCGCTGCGCTTCGGGCGGTTCGAAGATTATGGTTGGCGCGTTCGCAAGGACGGCTCGCAGTTTTGGGCGAACGTCGTCATCACGCCGCTCCGCGACGCGCGCGGCAAGCACATCGGCTTCGCCAAGGTGACGCGCGACATGACCGATCGCGCGTACCGCACCTTCGTGGAGGCGACGCACGCGATCGTCTGGACGACCGATGCGACCGGCGCGCCCAACGCCGACTCGTCGACGTGGCGCGCCTTCACCGGACAGTCCGAAGCCGAGTGGCGCGCCTCGCACTCCTTCGACATGGTTCACCCCGAGGACCGCGCGAAGGCCGAAGCCACGTGGGCGAAGGCGCGCGCGGAGAGAAAGAATTTCCGCGCCGAGTTTCGACTCCGGCGGCACGACGGCAATTACCAGTGGGTGGAATCGCGCGCGATTCCTTTCCTCGACGGCGCCGGAAACGTCCGCGAGTGGTTCGGCGTGACGCTCGACATTTCCGCACGCAAAGACGCCGAGCATGCGCGCGAAGCGGCGCTGGCTCGCGAGCACGAAGCGCGCGTCGAATCCGAGCGCCTGCACGCCCAGCTCGCGACGATGCTCGGCAGCATCGGCGACGCCGTCATCGCGACGGACGCCGCAGGCAACGTGAGCTTCATGAACCCCGTCGCCGAGAAGCTCACACGCTGGCACGCGGCCGAGGCGCGCGGCCGCCCGCTTCCCGAAGTGTTTCCGATCGTGAACGAGGAGACGCGGCGACCCGTCACGAATCCGGTCGAGAAAGTGCTGCGCGAAGGCGTCATCGTCGGTCTCGCGAACCACACCGTCCTCGTGCGGCGCGATGGAACCGATCTGCCCATCGACGACAGCGCCGCGCCCATCCGCGACGCGGAAGGCAACCTCTTCGGCGTCGTCATGGTCTTTCGCGACGTCACCGTGGAAAAACGCGAGTCTCACCGCCGCGCGTTTCTCCTTCGTGCCGGCGAGGCGCTCATGACGTCGGCGGACTATCGCGACTCGCTCGCGACGATCGCGCACTTCGCCGTACCGCGGCTCGCCGATTGGTGCACGATCGACGTCGCCGAGCCCGGAGCGACCGCGCTGACGCGACTCGCGACCGCGCACGTGGACCCGGCGAAGCTCATGACCGCCCGCGAGCTCGCGCGCAAATACCCGCCCGATCCCCAAGGGCCGTTCGGGCCGTACCACGTCCTTCGCACGGGGGTCTCGGAGCTTTACCGTCACGTGGAGCCGACGATGGTCGCGCGAACGGCGCAGAGCGAAGAGCACAAGAAGTTCCTCGAGCATCTCGGGCTTCGCTCGGCGATGGTCGTGCCGCTACGTGGCCGAGAGCGCGTCCTCGGCGTGATCACGTTCGTCTACGCAGAGTCCGGGCGCGAGTACACCGAAGAGGATCTACTCTTTGCCGAGGAGGTCGCGCGGCGCGCGGGCGTCGTCATCGAGCGCCGCAAGCTCGAGGAAGAGCGGGTGCAGCTCCTCGAGCGCGAGCGCCGCGCGCGAGAGCAAGCCGAAATCGCCAACCGCGCGAAGGACGAATTTCTCGCGACGGTCTCGCACGAGCTTCGCAATCCGCTGAGCACGATTCTCGGATGGTCGAAGGTGCTCGCGTCGTCGGAGCTGCCGGAGCGCCTTCGCGAGCCGGTCTCCGCGATCGAGCGCAACGCCCGCTCGCAGCAGCGGCTCATCGACGACATGCTGGACGTCTCGCGAATCATCAGCGGCAAGCTGCGGCTGCAAGTCGCGAAGATCGACGTGACGCAGACGGTGACCGACGCGATCGAGTCGCAGCAGCGCGCGGCGGATGCGAAAGGCGTCATCATCGAGAGCAACGTCGGGCCGGGCATCGAAGCCGAGGCCGATCAAGTGCGCCTACAACAGGTCGTCTCGAATCTCGTCGCGAACGCGGTCAAGTTCACGCCGCGTGGCGGCGTCGTCACGGTATCGGTCGCTTGCGAGCGACAAATGCTCGTCATCACCGTCGCCGACACCGGCGAGGGCATCGATCCGAACCGCATCGAGGCGATCTTCGAGCCGTTCCGTCAAGAGGACGCGTCTACGACGCGCCGTCACGGGGGTCTCGGACTCGGCCTCGCCATCGTGCGCGAGCTCGTACAAGCGCACGGCGGATCGGTGCGCGCCGAGAGCCCGGGCAAGGGTCGAGGCGCGACGTTCTTCGTCGAGCTGCCCGCGCACTGCGAGTCGACCTTCGTGCCGAGCGTGCCGTCGTCGCAAAAGAAACCGATCCCGCGAATCGACGGCGTGCGCGTCCTCGTCGTCGACGACGAGCGGGACGTCATCGATCTGCTCGTCGCAGTGCTCGAAGGCGCGGGCGCGAACGTGCTCGTCGCAACGACCGCCGCGCAAGCGCTCCAGATGATCCGGCGCGAGCGCCCGGACGTGATGACGAGCGACATCGGCATGCCCGACACCGACGGCTACGAGCTGATGCGACGCATTCGCGCGCTGCCGACGAACGAGGGCGGCCGCACTCCGGCCGTCGCCGTGACGGCCTACGCGCGCCCCGAGGACTTGCGGAAAGCGTTCGAGGCGGGCTTTCAGCGCCATGTCGCGAAGCCGCTGGACCCAGCCGAGATCGTCTTCATCATCGGAAATCTTCTCGGCCTGCCGCTGCGCTATTGAGCGGATGTCCCGCATGGTCAGTCCGCCGACCAATCGCGACGAGCGTGCGCGGACTTAAACTCCGAAGATGCGAGAGCATTCTCTCAGCGCCTCGAACGGAGGCGCGCGCTACCAGAACGCCCGGCGTTCGAGGCCTGCGGACGAACAGCACGTGCACGCGTTCATTTTGGCCACGACTCGCGACGGTTTCCTGCTTGCTCTGCGCGTCACCGGCAAATGGATCCGGGTCGCCTATCGGCCGAGTGAGAACGAGCGGCAAGCTCTGGAGGCGAGCCGCGGCCGCATGGTCCACGCCATCGTGCGGGGTGAAGTCGTGGTCGCTGTTTACAGCTGAGCTTTTGGCAGCATCGCGTCACGCCGTTTCGCGCCCGCTGGTGATGGCGGCGTCAACACGCTGTACGTCGCGCTCGATCTTTGAGCGCCGTACGATCAGACGCCGACTGAGACGCGTCAGCCGTGCGACGGTCGCCGAGCCCGAAACGGTTCCGGAGCTCGAAGACCGAAGCGGCTGGCGCGTAGAGGACGATTCCTGCGTCATCGCAGATCTCGTACCGGACGGCGCCGCTGTCCCCGACCATCTTGATCGCTCGAAGCCCGTTCGCGAGTCGCGCGAACACGATCGTTCCGAGCGCGATGTGCTTCGCGACCTCGAAACCAAGGGCCGCTTCAGCCGGGGTGACTTCTTGAGCGAATCCCACTCGTCTGCAAGGTAGATGACATCTCGGCGACGCAAAGCGTAGTGGCATGATGTCTCATGACTTCCCCGCAGCTTTGGCGGACATCACTCTGCGCGCCACGAAGCGGAGAAGGCGACGCGAAAAAAAACGGCGCGGGTGAGTTGCGACGGCGACGGCTCAAGCTAAATCGATCACTCGAGGAGGCAGGCCCGATGCGACCGCCGACGTTCACACCCGCCGAAGAGTTGATCATCCGCGAACTCGAAGAAGAGACGGTGACGCAATTGGAGTTGCGCGCCGAGTGTAGCTACGACACCAACCTAGACCTAGGCACGTCTTTGCGTGATGAAGTTTGGGAGGAGTTCGTCCGGCGCGCGAACGATGCCGGATATCGCGCCGAACGTCGCGGGGCCGTCGTCGCGGTGAAAAATCCCGGCGGTAACTCGTAACGCGGACAGCCGAGCTCATTGATGTCCGCATCCGCGAGGAACACGAAGGGCCTCGAGCAACCTCGCTGACGACGAGCGCAACGCGAAGTCGTCAGCGGAAGACCCATGACCCGCGCGGCACCCGCTTTGCAGCCCTTCCGAGCATGCCGAACAAAACCGGTAGAGCCTGGAAGATGACTCGCGCGACGGTCCATCGAAACGCGCGCCGCAACCGCGCGCACCCCGAGCGCTCGAACAAGTACAGCGCAAGCGATCACGACGAGCGCCCGACGCGCGGCTCGCGCTCGCGCGTGTGGGTCGGCGGTTACGCGCGTGGCGACGGAACGCACGTGCGCGGCCACTACCGTGCAGCGACGCACTGAAAATCCGAACGACGTGACGCACGGCCCGTGGCGCGCGCTCGCCGAAAGGCGCGAAGCGAAAACGGCCGAGAGCGTGCACGCTTTCTGCGCGGCAACACCGCGGCCTTTTACGACTGGCTCAGCCGGCCGACACTTGCCGAAGGGACCGCCGATTTGGATCGGCGGGGATCTGCACGTCGGAAATATCGGCCCGGTCGCCGACGCCGAAGAAGAGGTCGCGCTCAAATTCGCGACTTGGACGAATGCTCGGCGACGCACGTGCTCGGCAGGAGCGTCGTCGTGCGCGAGCTCCTTCTGCAAGACTTGAAGTCGAGCTCGAAGACATCGTGCGCAGCGACGCCGCGAACGTGGCCTACGTCGCGCGCGTCGTCGGTCTCGCGCACGGCCACCAGATGGATGAACCGACGCGCCGTGAATGGCTTCGCGCGCTCCAGTCGAAAAAATCCGCGACGTTTTCCGCGTGACTCGCGCTGCAGGCGCGCGCCTATCTCGAGCAATGCGCCACGATTCGCGGAACGCACCGATGCTTTGGCATCGCGGTCGTGTTCGCGCAGTGGACGTCGTGAGGGGCTGTCCGCGCGGCCGCTGATCGTCGTGGTGCACGGATTGACCCCGCCTACAGACGATGCCCGCGGCTGGCGCGGTGCCCGGCGCGCGCCGTCACATTCCGTGCTCCACGGCGATGTTGAGCGTCATCACGGCGGACGCTTCGCTGCCGAGCGACGAGAAGCTTCGCCAACCGCCGCCCCAGTCGGACGGATAAGTGCCGCTCGGGCTGCGCGCGCTTCGAAGTGCCTCGACGCTCGCCGCGAGGACGTCGTGGATTCGCTGCGTCTCGGTTGGATGCTCGCTCGCGCCGATCTTCGATCCGTAGAGCATCGCGAGATAGCGATAACCGATGCCTTTGAACGTCGAGCAGTCGCAGCGCTCCGTCTCGCAGCGCGCCTCGCAGCCGTCGTAGAGGATCGCTTTGCCTTTCCACTGCGTGACGAGATGCTCGACCATGTAACCCGCATACGCATACGCGTCGTCGCGGAACTGAGTCTCGTGCGTCGTTTGATAGAGCTCGAGCGCCGCGCCGATCGCGACGCCGAAACAATACGTGTAATGCCATTTGACGACGTCTCCGTTCGGCTCGACGTGATCGTAGACCTCGCCGGTCGTCGGATCGGAGAGATGCTGGCGCGCCCAGCCATAGATCTCTCGCGCCTCCGTCACGTGTCCGAGTCGCGCGGCGGTGATCGCGGGGCCGAAGTTCGAGACGGCGGCCTTCGTGTAGAACGCGGAGCCGGGCGCGATCGACTCGTAGATGCCGGTGAAATTTCCGTGCGCGTCGTGCGTCGCGCCGCGCGCCCAGATGTCGTCGTACGTGGCGGACGCGAGGTCGCGATAGTCGCCGTTCGGGTGCTTCATCACGCGATGCGCGTGCAGGAGCGCGAGCGCGACCCAGTTCTCGTCGTCGAACCAGGACCGCTTCATTTGCCCCGGCCAATCGTGCCAACCTTTGAAGAGCTGCTGCGCGTGGATTTCGAATTCGCTCCCTTGTGATCGTTCGACCGAGTCGAGCACCGCGTCGAAGCCTTGCGCGTATTTCCAATAATTGCCGGGCATCGCCCAAGCGCCTTGGAAGGGGTGGCTGTCGCGCAGGTTGTCGCTCGACGTGTCGAAGAACAAGTTGACGAACGTGTTCGTCGCCTCGACGGCGTCATGGTCGTGCGCCGAGAGCGCCTCCGAGCTCGAACCGTCGTCGGCGGATGCGCACGCGATGGCGGCGCCGACTGCCGCGACGGTCGCGAGGTGTGCGAGTCTCATCGACAAGCGACGTTTGCAGTCTGCGTTCCAGCGACCGCGGCGCGATATTGCGGGCTTTTCTGCGGGAGAACGATGATCGGCCGCGATCCGCTCGGCCCGCCGCGATCCACGTCATCTCACCCGCGGTCGATGGCGCCGTGCTTAGGGCCTTCGACCGCGCCGACGTTGGCTCGGCCGTTTCGCGGCGCGGCGAAGAAGTCGAGCACGGGCGCGGGCGCCGGGTCTCCCGCGCCGATGAGCGGCGAGCCGCCGATTAGCTCGCCTTTCAATAGCGCAGCGGCGGCCGGAGAAGATTTCCGAGGAGATAGCGGCGCGTTTCGACGTAGATGGCATGTGTCTCAAACGTTCGACATCACATTCGTCGAAGACGCGGTGCTCGAGACGCTCGAGGAAGGCGACGACGCGCGCATCGCGTCGATCATGTTTTCCGAAGATCGTCCGACGCTCACTCTGGGCAAGGCCTGGCACGTGCTGCACATGCTGCTGACTGGGTCGACCCAGGCCGCAAAGGGCCCGCGCGCGTTCATCATGGGCAGCGGCAGGTTTCTCGGCAACGACGCGAACGGCGGCTGGGTCAGCGCCTTCGATTCGAAGCAGGTCATCGGCATTTACACTCGGCTGCCCACGCCCGAGACGTTG
>DASXHD010000089.1:0-11493 GCA_036488725.1 Polyangiaceae bacterium
TGATTTTTCCGCTATTCGCTGCCATGCACCCTCACGACGGCAGCCCTTCCCTCTTCTCTCTCGTCTCCTTTGCGCGCGAGCATCGAAAGAATCCGACTCCGAGTGAGCGCATCTTCTGGCGCGCGGTCTGCCAGAAGCAGCTTGGCGTGCGCGTGCGGCGGCAACATCCGCTTCATCCCTTCATCGCAGATTTCTTCGTGCCCTCGCATCGGCTCGTCATCGAGATCGACGGCGGCTCACACGAGAGCGAGGCCGCGCGGCTCGCGGACTCGCGTCGCGACGCAGAGCTCGCACGCACGTACGGCCTCCGCGTGCTGCGGCTCGCCGCGCACCTCGTCGAAGTCGACCTCACCGCCGCGCTCACGCTCGTGCGCCGCGCGCTCCGCGCGTGAAGCGACGCGCCAAATTTGGCGCACCGACGCGCCGCGTTTGGCGCATGACCATCCGTCCCGGGCGCGCCCAACAACCCCCTCGGCGGCGGCGAAGCCGACGCCCGGAGGGGGCGCAAACGCGCGCAGGCCGGCGGCTCACGTGAGCTCGCGTTGCCGCGCGGCCGCCGGCCGAGCACGTTTGCGGGGGGAGAAATCTCCTCACTCGCGAGCGTAATCCGCGATCGCGTAAACCCCCGACCAAGTCGCGCTCGCCAGGACGTGACCCTTCATCGCTTCGAGCGCCTGCGGGCCGGTGAACGGATCTTTCAAATCGAGCGACGCGACGTCGAGCGCGTAGAGCGTGAACGTGTAGTGATGCAGGCGCTCGTCGTTGAACGGCGGCCACGGACCGTCGTAGCCGCCGTAGACGCCGCCCATGTTCGGGTCGCTTCCGAACCAGTCGCCGTAGCTGTTCGCGCCGCGGCGACCGTGATCGGTTTTGCCCGTCGGCTTGCCCTTCGGCACGAGCGCGTCGGAGTCGGCGCTCTCGGCGAGCTCGTGGAAGCTCGGCGGAATGTCGACGAGCACCCAATGATGAAAGTCGACACGCGGGAGCGCGTGCGGCACGCGGCGATCTTTCTTGTTCACGTCGTCGGCCTTCGACGGCACGTCGCGATCGTGACAGATCAGCGCGAACGATTGCGTCCCTGGCGGCGCGTCGCTCCACGCGAGGTGCGGGCTCTGATTCGGACCCGGCACCGGCCCCGACGGGCCCGGAATACCGGCTGCAAACTTCAGCGGGATGCGTGCGCCATCGGCGAAAGATTGGCTCGTGAGCTTCATGACGACCGAGCCTACACCCGCGCGGAACCGCCTTTGCAACACCTCGAGTGGATGTTTTCGCGTGTGGCGTTTTCGCTCTTCTTCGTCGTCGTCGCGTGCCAGGGCGAGCGCGCCACGCCGGATGCGATCACGACGACTTCCGCGGTCTTGGCGTCCAACGACGTGACCGGCTCCGGGCCCGCGACGATTCCGGAGGCGGATTATCGCGGCACTTTCAACGGCGCAAATGTCTACGTCACGTTCGGAGCGCACGGCACGATCGCGTCGGGGTTCTGTTTTTACGACGCGTTCGGCGCCGACGTTCCGCTCCGCGGCGCGGTCGACGAGCACGGCGTCGTGATGCTCCAAGAGATGGACGAAAAAGGCCCAGCGAGCTCGATCACGCTCGAGCGCGACGGAAGCGGCGTGTGGTTCGGAACGTGGACGAGCCACGACGAATCGCGCAGCGGGAGCGCGCGTCTCGAGCCGCTCGTGCGACACGCGGGCGAGCCGGTGTTCGTCGCGACGCGGCACGTCGAGGTGACGCGCGCCGGCCGCTGCGGCGCGACGTGGAACCCGGCGCCGTCGGCTTGCGACGTGAGCGCGCGCGTGCCGGTCGTGCTCGGTCTCACGAACCGCGTCTTCGAGCACGCGCTCAATCAGAAGCTCGCGTCGCTCGCCGACATGCGGCCGCCGGCCGGCGACGGCGCGCTCATCGACTACGAAGTTCCGCTCAACGCACGCGGCCTCGTGTCGTTCGAAATCTCCGCGCACTGGCGGGGACCTGCCGCGCAGGAAGGAAACGCGGCCGCCGGTCTGACCGCCGCGGTCGACGTCGGAAAAATCGCCGACGACGTCGATGACTTCGTCGACGTGCCCAAGGCTCGCGTCGACCACGATCTTCTCGTGCACGCGCGCGGCGCGGTGCTGACCGACACGGGCGTCGCGATTCTCGACGGCTCCACGTGGCGCGACCTCGCGTTCACGAAGCTCGCGGGCGCGATGCGCGCCGGCACGCCGTTCACGAGCGCGTGGAAACGGTGACGTCGGACATCCCGCCGCGCCTCGACGCGCTCGCGTGGTCGCGCTGGCACGTTCGCGTCGTCATCGCGCTCGGCATCACGTGGATCCTCGACGGGCTCGAAGCGAGTCTCGTCGCGAACCTCGGCCCGGCGCTCGAAGACCCGCGCGCGCTCGGCCTCCGCGCCGCGCAAGTCGGCCTCGCGAGCTCGGCGTACCTCGTCGGCGAGGTCGTCGGCGCGCTCGTCTTCGGTCACCTCACCGATCGACACGGTCGAAAAAAACTCTTCCTCGTCACGCTCGCGATTTATCTCGCGGCGACCGCGGCGAGCGGCGCGTCCCCGAATTTCGGCATCTTCCTCGTGCTGCGTTTTTTCGCGGGCGCGGGCATCGGCGGCGAGTATTCGGCGATCAACTCGGCGATCGACGAGCTCGTCCCGGCGCGGCTGCGCGGTCGCATCGACCTCGCGATCAACGGAAGCTATTGGGTCGGCGTCGCCGCCGGCGCGGTGCTCACGCTCGTCTTGCTCGACCCGCGACGCGTGCCGCTCTGGCTCGGGTGGCGTCTCGCGTTCGGTCTCGGCGCCGTGCTCGGGCTCGTCATCTTGTTCGTTCGACGGCAGATCCCCGAGAGCCCGCGATGGCTCCTCCTCCACGGCCGCACGCGCGAAGCCGAAGAGACCATGACGCTCATCGAAGAAGCCGCCGGCCAATCGCACCGCGAAAAGCCCGCGCCCGTTCCGATCCACGTCGCCGGCGCCGCGACTGCGCGTCGTCTCTTCGACACGCTCTTCGTCCGCCACCGCCGCCGCGCGATCCTCGGCGTCACGCTCATGCTCTCGCAGGCGTTCCTCTACAACGCCGTCTTCTTCAGCTATGGCCTCATTTTGAACAAGTTCGATCGCGTCGCGCCCGACCGCGTCGGCGTCTACATGATTCCCTTCGCGATCGGAAATTTCGCCGGCCCGATCCTCCTCGGCAAACTGTTCGATCATTGGGGCCGCCGCACGATGATCGCGGCGACCTACGCGATCTCGGGTGTCCTGCTCACGCTCACCGGCGCCGCGTTCGCCGCCGGCTGGCTCGACGCGACGACGCAAACGCTCGCGTGGTGCGCGGTCTTCTTCTTCGCGTCGGCCGCCGCGAGCTCGGCGTACCTCACGGTGAGCGAGCTCTTCGGCGTCGATCTGCGCGGCATGGTGATCGCGGTGTTCTACGCGCTCGGCACGCTCGCAGGCGCCGTCGCGCCGACGCTCTTCGGTCGCTTCGTGGACTCGAACGATCCGATGCGCGTCTTCGAAGGCTACGCCCTCGCCTCCGCGCTCATGATCATCGCCGCGATCGTCGCACGCACCCACGGCGTCGCGAGCGAGGGCAAGTCGCTCGAGGAGCTCAGCGCCTAAAAATCCGGCGGCGGGGTGTTCGCGGGAACCGGCAAATTGCAGGGGCCTCCGCACGTATCGACGACTTGCGACGTCGCGAAGAACGTGTCGAGCATTTGCATCTCCTGCGGGAGGCGCCGAATCGCTTGGTGCACTTGGTTGTCGTGCGCCGGCGTCTGATTCGTGTCGGGCGGCACGGGCGGCGCGTTCACGTTCCACGTCGTGAGCGCGCTCGGAAGCGGTCCCTGCGTGGGCGTCATGCCGAAGACGTCGACCGCGTTCGGCGAGAGCAGCGGGATGCCGCTCGTCCGCGCGATCATCTCGGTCGCGACGTTCGGCACCTGCGCGTCGCCGACGCCCATCATCATGACGAGCTGCTTCTTCGGCACGCCCGCGAGCGGCGCGTTCAAGACGTACGGCGCGACCGTCGCCGGATCGCTGAAGTCGAACTGCATCTGCGCGAGCGCCATCAAGAGCTGCTGATCGAGCGAGTCCGCATAATTGTCCGGAATGATCAAAAGCGCCTCTTTCCAGTTCACCGATCGCTGAAAGAGCGTCGCCCAAAATCCGCCGCCGACGCCGAGCGCGCCGAGCGTCACGTCGGGGTCGTAGCCCATGAAGCTGAGGCCCATGATGCCGCCGAGCGAGTTGCCGTAGTAGTAGACCTCGCGTGCCCGCCGAGCGCCGGGTCCGCGGCGATCTTCCCGGTCATCGTGCGAACGAGCACCATCGTCGTGACGAGCGCTTGCTGGAGGCGATCGGTCACCCACGGCACGTGCGAAAAATCGCTCAGCATCTCCTCGATGCCGTCGTTCGATCCCGCCGAGAGCGGATTTTCGTGCGCCGAGAGGCCGATCCAATCGGTCGCGACGACGACGTAACCATTTTGGTTCGCGAGATCTTGAATGTCGGAGCCGGTCGCGTCGCCGAGCTCGATTTCGCCGGTGTTGAAGAGACCGTGACCGACGAGCAAAATCGGGAGCGGCGATTTCGTCGCGGCGATCGCCGGCACGAGGATCGTGAACGGCGCTTCGTAGGTTCCGTTCATGACCGGCGCGCCCGACGCGTCGAACGCGAGCGACGCCTCGGGTTTCGATTCGTCCTCGTTGTCGAGGAACGCCGGCGCGGTGAACGTTCCGCGGATGCGCGTCATGGTCGCGTTGTCGAAATTCGGCTCGACGCTCGTGATCGTGTAACCGATTCCGGTGGGACCTGCCGTGGCGAGCGCTTGATCGCGCATCGAGAGGACGTCGCGCGTGATCGCTTCGTCGCTGCCCGTCACGAAATCCCACGCGACGATCAAGTCGCCGCGCTTCACGCCCGCCGCCGCGAGCGACGCGAGAATGTCCGGCATGCGCGCGGCCTCGGCCTGCGAGAGCGCGTCCGCCGGCGGATGACCGTCGGCGATCGCGTCGAAGAGCGGAGGCGGCGTCGGCTCGGCGCCGGTCGTCGTCTTGATCGCGTGCGTGATCGCGACCGCGTAGCGATGCTTCGGCGAGAGCCGCTGAGCCGGCTGGATGAGGAGCGCTTGCCGATCGCCGTCGCGAACCACGTTCTCGTCGACGCCCGAGAAATGCGCGACGAGCTGATTCGTCTCCATGTCGACGATGACGGTCGCCGCGCCGGGCGCGACGCTCGCCGCGATGTTCGTCTCGGGCACGAGCGACGCGGGATCGATCGGCTCGGCGAAATAATAAAGAATCGGCGTCGCCGGCGAGAACCCGTCGGCGGTGTTCCAGCGCGTCGGGTCGAACGCCGCGCCGTCGGTGCCGCGCGCCGGGAGCGTTTCGGGCGGGAGCGCGAGCCGAAAACCCGTCGCAGTCGTCGCGTCATTCTTCAGGTAGATCGCGTTGGGCCACGGCATCATGCACGCGCCCGGCGTCCGGAGCGGGCTGCACGTGGCCGGGAGACCATCGTCGAGCTTCGCCGGCCCGCTGTCGCAAGCTGCCACAAGCAAAAGGCACGCGAAGAGTCGCCCGTTCATCGGCATTCGACGCTAACATGGAGGAACGTGGGCCCGCTCAAGCTCGGCTCGACTCTCTCGCAGAAGTACCGCGTCGTGCGCCTGCTCGCCGAGAGTGGCGGCGTCGTGCTGTACGAAGCGAACGATCTCGGCCGCAAGCAGCGCGTCTGGGTGAAAGTGCTCGCGCGCGAGTCGCTGACCAACGCCGACGCGCTCGAGAAGTTCCAGCTCGAAGCGAGCCGCGCGACGGTGCTCGACGTCGGAAAAGAATCGGGCCTTCCGTACATGGTCGCGACCGAGCTCTCGTCGGACTCGGATCCGACGGTTCCGAAAATGAACGGCCTCGATGCGTCGCGCCCGACGCGACCGATGTCGAAAGCGGCGCCCCCGCTTCCGAAGTCGATGAACGCGAAGTCGACGCTCCCCGGCGTCGCGCCGCCGCCGGCTCCCATGCCGCGACCAATCCTCGCGCGCGAAGAACCGGACGACGAGGAGCCGCCGCCGTCCTCGTCGATTCCGCTCCTCGCCGATGATCTCATCGTGTCCGAGCCGACGCCCGCGCCCGCACCTGTGATCGCGCCCGTGATCGCGCCGCCGCTCGCGCCGCCGCCGCCGGTGCCCGAGCCCGAGCCGATCGTCGCAGAGGTCGCGCCGGTCTTCTCGCTTCCGCCGAAGCGCGCGCTCCTTCCGACGCTTCCACCGGAAGGCGAGCTCGTCGTCCGCCGCGATCAGCGCAAACCGACGACCACGAAATGGATCGTCGCGATGCTCGTCGTCGCGAGCGCCGCCGGCATCGGCGGCTGGTATCTCGGCCACGCGCGCACGCAAACGCAACCGACCGTCACGACGGAACCGCCGGCCGCGACCGCCACCGCCACCGAAACTGCACCAGCAACGGCGACGGCAACGGCGACGCCCACGGCGACGGAAACGGCCACGACGACAGCGACAGCGACGGCCACGGCGACAGCGACCGCGACCGAAACGGCAACCGCCCCCGTCGCGACGACCGAACCGCCGCATCATCCTCGCCCGCGCCCGCATCATCCGCCGCCGCCGCACACCGGTGCTGGCGATCCGCTGACGCTCTGATACTTTGGGACCATGGCGTTTCGCGTTCGATTCGCGTGCGCGGCGATGTTGCTCGCGCTGAGCGCGCCGGCATTCGCGCAAACCAAAGCCGACGAGGCGCGCGCCGCCGTGCTCAAAAAAGAGGGCGACGCCCTCGTCCACGAATCGAAATTCAAAGAGGCGCTCGACAAATACGACGCCTCGTTCGCGATCGTCCCGAATCCTGCGATCCACTACAACCGCGCGCGCGCGCTCGAGTCGCTCGGCGATTACGTCGGCGCGCTCGGAGCGTTCGACAAGTTCGTCGCGACCGCGCCCGCCGAGTTGAAATCGCGCGTGCCGCACCTCGATCAACTGATCGCGGCCGTCGCCGCGCACGTCGCGACGCTCGTCATCAAGTGCGACGTGCCCGGCGCCAAAGTCACCGTGCGCGACAAGCCGGTGGGTGACACGCCTGTCGCTCCGCTGCACCTGACGCCGGGCGATGCGCCGGTCACCGTGAACGCTCCCGGCTACGTCGCGTTCAGCGAGACGCGCATGCTCGTCGAAGGTCAAACGAACGAGCTCGACGTCACGCTCCACAAAGCCGCGACCGAGCCCGCGGCCGTCGCCGAACGCGAGCCGACGCCATTCGACAAAGGCACGCCCTCGGCAACCGACGAAGAGCCGAAGCCCGTGACGCACGAAGCGCCGCCCGCGACCGGCGGCCACGGCGTCCGCACGTTCGCGTGGATCGCGGGCGGCGTCGGCCTCGCGAGCCTCGGCGTGGGGCTCGCGTTCGTCGGCCTCTCGCTCTCCGACAAGAGCAACGCCGACCCGCACTGCCCGAGCAAAGTGTGCGACGCGACCGGCCGACAATCGATCGACGAAGCATGGACGTTCGCGACCGTGTCGACGGTGCTCGTCATCGTGGGAAGCGTCGCGCTCGCGACCTCGCTCGTCTCGTTTCTCGTTTCGCCGAAGAGCGCGCCGGTGCAAGCGCGGCTTTATCTGACGCCGATGTCCGCGGGCCTCGGAGGGACTTTCTGATGCGCGGCAAGAAGACGCTTTGGCTTTTCGCGATCGCGGCGCTCGTCGGCTGCGGCGACATCCTCGGTCTCGACGGCTACACCGATCAAGACGGCTCGCTCGACGCGTTCGTCGGCGACGCGCCCTCGGGCGACGCGCCTTCGGGCGACGCGAAATCGGACGCGGCTCCGAGCGAAGGCGGCTCCGACGCCGCGGCGTGCGCGCCGAATCTTCTTTGCGTCACCGCGCCGCCGAGCGGCTGGGCATGGGCGGTTTACGATCCGGATACGCGCCCCGCGTGCGCGACCGGCTACGCGACGCCGACCGACGTCGAAGAAGGCCTCGACGCCGGCGCCGCGACATGCGGCTGCGGCTGCACCACGACGCAGCCGACGTGCACCGGCGGCAACCTCACGATCGGCAGCGGCAACAACGCGTGCAACGCGAGCACGCAGACCGAATCCGCCAACACCGGCAACTGCGCCGCGCTGAACACCAGCTTCTCGACGAGCGGCGCCTCCAAAGTTTCGATCACCGGCCCGGCGCCGACCGGCGGCAGCTGCACGGCGACGCCCACGACGACCCTCCCCGCCGTCGGCTACGCGCACCAAGGCCGCACGTGCGACTACGCGGGCGACGCCGGCGCATGCGGCGCGGGCAGCGTGTGCGTGCCCGACCCGAAGCCGTTCGGTCTTTGCGTTTCGCAATCCGGAACGAACGCCTGCCCCGCCGGCTTCCCGACCCAGCACGTCGTCGGCACGTCGGTCACCGACACGCGCGGCTGCTCGTCGTGCGGGTGCACCTTCGACGCCGGCGCATGCACCGGCACGACGACGCTCTACGCGAACACCGGCTGCAGCATGAGCGCGACGCCGGAGCCGACTGACGGCACCTGCAACGGCGCCGGCAACCACACGTGGAAAGGCTACGCCTACGCGCCGACCACGAACGGTTCGTGCGCCGGATCCGCCGTGAGCGCCGACGGCGGCGTCGTCTTCGCCGACACGAAGACCGTCTGCTGTCAGTAAACGCACGCCGCGCCGTATTTCACGGGCAAATCGCGTGGAGCGCCTCTTGCTTCGCGAAGCGCATGCGGAACGTTCTTTGGGTCGCGCTCGCGACCTTGTCGGTGGGTTGCGGGGGCGCGGTGAGCGACGGCGCGGACGGCGGAGACTCCGGCACGTCGGACGGCTCGACGAGCGACGCGCCCACGGCAAGCGACGCGGCGCCCGGCTCCGATGGCTCGACGCTCTCGGACGGCGGCGCGCCGAGCCCCTACGACGGTACGGTCGGCAAGGCGTGCTCGACCGACTCCGACTGCGCGTCGCCGAACGGTCCCAACCAAGCGAAATGCTCGAACACCGTTTTCCCGCCGACCGGCTACTACCCGACGCCGATCTGCATCATCCCGTCGTGCGCGCCCGTGAGCGGAAACGCGCTCCACTTTTGCGACGGGCCCGACGACCCGAGCTCGCCCGGCATCTGCGTCCCCGGCGCCGGGGGCAACTACTGCGTGCCGAAGTGCACCTACGACAAGAACGGTGGCGCGGCGAGCGGATGCACCGGCAAAGACACGTGCTTCACGTACCCGTCGGTGAACGAGGACGGCGTCGGCTATTGCTGGGGAGGCTGCAAGACCGATCAGGATTGCGCGAGCGGTCACTGCCAAGCCGACCAAGGCATCTGCGTGCAAGGCGTCACGCCGCCGACGAAGAACATCGGCGACGCGTGCACCAAGACCGACAACGACACGCTCGCTTGCTACTGCCTCTACGGAAATAGCGGCGCCGGCTACTGCTCGAGCCTTTGCGTCGTCGGACAGAACGGCGGATGCCCGTCCGGCTACGTGTGCGATCCGTTCGAGTACCGCGCCGACGGTTACACGAAGTCGAACGACGGCATGGCCGGTTACTGCACCAAAGATTGCAGCGGCGACGCGAGCGCGTGCCCCGCGTCGGCGTCGTGCACCAACCTGTCGGCGAGCGGACCCGACTGCGTCCCGCCGTGATTCACGGATACTTCGGCCTGAGCGCGCTGCCCGCGCGGAGCTTGCCGTCGTCGCCGACGTCGTCGAGCACCGCGGGGATCGCGCGCGAGAGCATCTTCTTCCAACCCGGGCCGAGCATGAAATTCGCGAGCATGAATCCGCCGAGCCCGCGGAAGCCGGTGTGCTCGAACGTGAGACGCGTGCCGCCCGCGCTCCGCTCGAGCGTGTAGGTGACGATCGTCGTGTCGCCGTCGTCGTCACCGCGCCACGAGTAGCGCAGCACGCTCGGCTCCCGCGCTTCGAGCACCTCGCACTCGACCCATCCGCGCCAGCCGGGCTGCGGCTTGGCGACGAGCTTGAATTTGTTGCCTGCGAGCGGCTCGAAGCCTTCGGGCCGCATCGCCCACAGCGCGACGAGCGCCGGATCGGTCAGCGCGCGCCACACTTTCGCGGGCGCGTGCGGGTAGTCGCGCACGATTCGGATTTCGCTCATCGAGAGTGTCTCCTTTTTTTTGTTGGCATCGCGTCGAGGACGTCGCCGAGCACGTCGAGGCGCTGCTCGACGAACGATCGATACTGCGCGAGCCACGCGTCGACCGCGGCGAGCGGCCCGGGGCTCAAGCTGTAAAAACGAAAGCGTCCCTCGGCGCGCTCGCGCACGAGGCCGGCGCTCTTCAACACGGCGAGCTGCTGGCTCACCGCGCCTTGCGTCACCTCGAGCGACGCGACGAGCTCGCCGACTTTGCGCTCGCCGCGCGCGAGCGAATCGAGCAGCGCGCGCCGCGTGGGGCACGCGATGGCGTGAAAGACACTCTCGTCACTCGGGGTGCGCGACATCGCCGAGCAACATATTAGCTTTCTCTAATATGTCAACGGCGGATGCCTTGGAGCTCGTCTTTGAACTCGCGCGTGACGAGGAGCTTCAGCGCTTCGAGCAGCGGACGCGCGCGATGCAGGACGAAATAAACTTGCTCGACGATCGGCGAGTCGATGCCGAGCTTCTGCGCGAGACCGTAGGCGGCGTCGGCGGTCCAGTAGCCTTCGGCGACCGTTCGCTGCGACGCGACGTACGCCGCGGGGTCCGCGCCTTTGGCGACCTCGACGCCGAGCTGACGATTGCGCGAGAGCTCGCCGGTGCACGTGAGCACGAGATCGCCCATGCCGGCCAAGCCGAGGAAGGTGAGCGGGTCGGCGCCGAGCGCCACGCCGAAGCGCGTGATCTCGGCGAGCCCGCGCGTGAGGAGCGCGGCGCGCGCGTTGAGACCGAGCGAGAGCGCGTCGCACGCGCCGGCGGCGATCGCGATGACGTTCTTGAGCGCGCCCGCGACCTCGACGCCGATGGGATCGCTGCTCGCGTAGACGCGGAACGTCGGCGCGTGGAGACATTTTTGGATCGGCTCGCACGCGGCGCCGCGCTTCGAAGCCGCGACGATGTCGCACGGAAGGCCGATCGCGACCTCCTTCGCGAACGTCGGGCCGGAGAGGAACGCGACGCGCTCGGCGGCGACCTCGGGCATCGCTTCGGCGAGCACTTCGCTCATGAGTCGCAGGCTCGACTCCTCGATGCCCTTCGACGCCACGCCGACGAGCGCGTCCTTCGGCATGAGCGGCGCGATTTGTTTTGCGATGTCGCGCAGGAACTTCGACGGCGGGACGAGGATGACGAGATCCGCGCCGCGCACGGCTTCGGCCATGTCGAGCGTCACGTGGATCGCCTTCACGAGGTGGATGCCCGGAAGGAACGGCGTGTTCTCGCGCGCGGCGTCGGCGCTCTCTTTCACCTCGGGCTCGCGCGCCCAGAGGCGAACCGCGTGACCCATGCGCGCGGCGTGAATCGCGAGCGCGGTTCCCCACGCGCCCGCGCCGACG
>DASXHD010000097.1:0-29331 GCA_036488725.1 Polyangiaceae bacterium
TTCTCTCGAATACGAAAAAGTAGACCGGCGGGTGAGACTCGATCAAACCCCGAGCTTCGCCGCGAGGACATCCACCTTTTCGATCTTCGGCGCCTCCGCGAGCAGCTCGCCGGCCTTTGCCATGAGCGCGGCGGCGATCGGACCGTGCAGGTGTGCGTCGCGGCCTTCGTTCGCAGCGAACGCGTCGACGATGTAGAACGTCGACTTGTCCGCGCGTAGGGCGAACCATGTCACCGTGAGCGCCTCGCTTTGCGCGAGCGGCAACGCTCCCGCGAGGAAACCCGCGACCTCCTCTTCTTTTCCAGCCTTCGCGACGAGACGCACGACCAAACCGACCTTGACCATAGGAGCCTCCTTCGAACGAGACTAGTCTAGGCCGCGGACGCCTGATTTCGGGAGTGGCGTAAACGACAATGATGATAGCGTTTCCGACATGCGCGTCGCCGTGCTCGTTCTCGAAGGTGCGTTCGACACGGGCCTCGCGGCGGTGTTGGACACGCTCGACACCGCGAACGCGCTCGCGGACCGCAAGAGCGCGCACTTCAGCGTGAGCTCGATTGGATTCGCGCAGCGTGTGCGAACAAGCCAGGGTTTCGCGGTGAAGCTGCGGCGAGCGGCGAGCGCGAAACGTCCCGACGTGGTCATCGTTCCGGCGCTCGGCGCGAAGACGCCGGAAACGATCCTCGCGCGAATTAGCCGCGCGGACGTCGCATCAGCGGGCGCGCTGTTGCGCAAATGGCGTTCGAGTGGTGCGCGCGTGGCGGCCGCGTGCACGGGTACGTTCGTCCTGGCGGCGAGCGGCTTGCTCGACGGACGCCGCGCGACGACGACGTGGTGGCTCGCGCCGACGATGCGCGAGCACTTTCCGCGTGCCCTGCTCGATGACTCGCGCATGGTCGTCGACGACGATGGCGTGACGACCGCAGGCGCCGCGCTCGCGCACGTCGACCTCGCGCTCTGGCTCATACGACGCCGCAGCCCCTCGATTGCTCGCGCGACGGCTCGGCACTTCGTTTTCGACGAGCGACCCTTGCAATCGTCTTATGTGTTGCACGACTTCGTCACGCATGCGGATCCACTCGTCGAGCGCTTCGAGCAATGGGCGCGCGCGCACCTCGCCGAATTTTCGATGTACGCCGCGGCACGATCGGTCGGCGCGAGCGAACGCACGCTCGAACGGCGCCTGCAGACGGTGCTCGGAAAGTCGCCGGTGTCCTACGTCCAGGACTTGCGCGTCGAGCGCGCCGTGCACGCGCTCGAAACGACGGACGCGACGGTGGACGACGTCGCAACGCTCGTCGGTTATCGAGACGCCGTCACGCTGCGCACGCTTCTTCGAAAGAAAACAGGTCGCGGCGTCCGCGAGCTCCGCGATCGAAAGGGCTCGCCGTGAGCCTCAGGCCACGGCGAAACGGGTCCTCATCAAACGACGCTACCGCGTGCGGGGGGCCGTAGGTCACTTCGGCGTGAGCTTCTCGATCGTTCCGTCGTTCTGGCCGGTGCCGTAAAATCCACGTCGTCGCCGAGGGTGTCGAGGCCCAGCGGAACGGGCGTGCATACTCGAAGCAGGTTGCACGCTGGTTCAGGGCTACTCGTCGCGAAGCCCGGCCGCCGTTTCCGCCGTTCAGTTGGTGATCCAACGCGACGCGATCAAGCCGCACGAACGATCGCGCCGTTGAGGCGGGCAACCGTCGCGACCGTTCGTGCCGACCGCCGCGGAACCCTGACGCGCACCGTGCGCCGATCTGCATCGCGCGTCAGGCGGAGGCCACCAAAGCAGTGGCTGAACCACGTGCAGAACGCATCCATATGCGCGTCGACCGGGAATGTCAGCGTCATGACTTCCAAGGGCCGAGAACCCTACGCCCGCGGGCCTGGATCGACAACCTTCCGTAACCCCGCCGCCGTCAGCTCGTCACGATGACGGGCCATCATGACGCATGGACAAGGTGGCGATCGCGAGGCTGCACGCGGCGCTCTGCACGAAACACAAATGCGAAGCGCGCTGGCTGAAGACGGTGCACGTCCGCGAAACGCGCGACGGGGCGGCCATCTGGGACGGTGACGTCGAGGTTTTCGATGTCGCACTGCCGAACGCGCGGCGCGCATACGCCTGGTCGCACGAAATTGAAGGGAGTGACGCTCGCGTCCACATCGTGCTCGGCGCCGCGCCCATCGTGTCACCGGCCGACGCGGTTAGGGCGGTGCTCCATGATGAAGACCGCCTGCCTCATTGACCCGGAAGCTCGCAGTAACCGACTGGCGGTGAGCCAAAGAGATTGCAGCTCGTCCGACCTGCTGGCGCTTTCGTGCAGTCGCTCGAGTTGGTGCATGGCGTGCAGTCCGCAGGCGCGGCGCCGCTCGCGAGGAAATCGTAATAGCAGCCGCACGACACCGGCGGCGTGTACGGCGTGTAATCCTGACCGTCGCTCGATCGCGTCACGTGCATCGCGCAGAGCGGCACGACGTGGCGCTGGACGTACGTTTGGAGCAAGTCGAGACCGGTCACCGCCGAAGTGCCCGACAGCGCGTCGACGAATTGCTTGACCGTCGGATTCGTCGGCTGCGCGTTGCTGTCGACCGGCGCAATGAAGTGCGAGGGACCCCAAACAGGATAGTGGCCGTCGCGGACGTTCTGCTTGTCGTGCGCGGCGGCGGTCGAGTCGGGGTAGTAACCGCATTTCTGTCCGCGATCTTGGATCGAGAGGACTTTGATCTGCGCGCGATTGTCCTCGACGAAGTCCGCTCCGAGCACACCGATGGTCGCCTCGGCAGCGCCGCCCGCGGCGAGGATGTCGGTGAGCACGTCTTGGTTGGCTTTGTGCGGGATGCCTTTCCACGCGAACGGGTCGAGGCCCATCGTCGCAGACATCATGCTTTGCGTGCCGGAGCTTCCGCTCCGCTGGAGCATGTGCGTCTCGTCGGTCCACGGAACGACGCCCGACGCGTTGCCGAAGCCCCACACCATGTACGCCGCGTCGACGCTGATCGACGTCTGCGATGATCCGGTCGGCACGGCAAAGACCATCGTCTGCACAGGGCCGAAGAAGTCGTGCAAGTTGGATGGCAGACCGCCGGTCACTTGGAGCTGCGGAAGACACGTCGCTGGGAACACGTCGGACACGCCGAAATCGGCCTGCTGGCTCGGGTCCGTGATCGCGCACGTGTATTGGATCGGCACACCGTTCGTGTCGCTCTGCTGCGGATCGAAATACGTCGCCGTTCCGTTGCCCGTCGAAGCCGGCACGCTCTCGAGCGGATAGCCGAGCACCGTCGTGTAGGAGCCGTAACACGAGCCCGCGATTTGGTAGAGGATCGTTCCCTTCCCTTGGTTCTCGAACGCTTGGGCGATCTTGCCGACGTAGAGCGAGAGCGCGCTCGAACCGGATCCGAAAATGTAGGGCTTCGGATAATTCGACGGCAGGTTGTCGCACGACGGGATGGCGCCCGCGTCCCAACCCCCGTCCGGAATCGTGAGCGGCGGTGGAATGCCGGCGTCGCTGGGCGCCGCAGTCGGGCAGCTCACGTTGCCCGCGTCGACCGTGCACGTCGAGAGACGGCCGTCGTCGAACGGAACGCACGTCGCGCTCGTGCACGCATTCTCGAGCGTCGCCTTGTTCGCGCCAGCGGCGCAGTCGCCGCCCGCGTCGCTGCCTGCGTCGCCGAACGTGAAGCTCCCGAGGCTGAGCACCGCGTCACAACCCCAAGCCAACACGGCGAGCGCCGCCGCGGCGACGAGCAAACGACGGCGATCCACGTCGCGAGCGTACCACGCGGTTTTGTCGGACTTCGTTTATGGCGAGCCGGTGACAATCGCGTGTCGCCGGTGGCTTCGTCTTTCGTGTGCGCGTGACGTCGATATGCTCGGAAGAATGCGAGCTCGTTTTGTGCTCGTCGCTGCGTTGTCGATCGCGCCGGTCGTTCACGCGCAAGACGATGCGAGTGATGTGGCCACGGCGCGAACGCTCGGTACCGAGGGGCTCCGCCTCGCGGAACAAGGCGACTGTCGCGGGGCGGTCGACAAGCTCGCGCGCGCGGAGCAGCTGCATCACGCGCCGACCACGCTCGAGCGACTCGGCGAGTGCCAGGTCTCGCTCGGCCATTACGTCGACGGTACCGAGAGCTTGCGACGCGTCATCCGCGAACGGCTCGCGAGTGACGCGCCGGCGGTCTTCACCGCGGCGCAGGCCCGTGCGCGCGACGCACTCGACAAGGCGCTGGCGCATCTCGCGAAGGTGCGCATCGACGTTGTGGGACCGTCCGCGTCCGACGTGACGCTGAAGATCGACGGCGCTTCGGTTTCGAACGCGACGCTCGGCGTCGAGCGGCCGATCGACCCGGGCGATCACGTCGTCGAAGCGAGCGCGGCCGGGTTCAAGCGCGCGACGGGTCGCGTGAAAGTGGACGCGGGCGGCTCGGGCGAATTGAAATTGACGCTCGAGCCCGCGCCGGTCCCGGTCGTCGTGCGGCAGCCAAACCCAACGGCGCCGATCGCGCCAACTCCGGCGCCGACCACCATCACGAAACGCAATTACGCGCCGGCCGCGATCGCGCTCGGCCTCGCGGGCGCCGGGCTCGCCGTGGGCGGCGTTCTCGGGGGCGTCGCGCTCGCGAAGAAGAACGATCTCGTCGCGGCGTGCGGCGGTACGGCGTGCAGCGCGTCGCAGAAACCGGCCTTCGACGACCTCAGCACCTTCGCGACCATCTCGACGATCGGTTTCGTCGTCGCGGGCGTCGCGGCGGTCGTCGGCATCGTGCTGATCGCCGTCGCGCCGAAGCACACCGTGGTCGAGCAGATGTCGTTCGCCGTCTCGCCGCAGGGCGCCGTCGTCTGGGGAACCTTCTGATGAGTGGCACGCCGCAACCGCTCCCGTTCGTGCGCGACCAAATTCTCGGCGGCAAGTACCGCGTGACGCGCGTCATCGGCGAAGGCGGTATGGGCGTCGTCGTCGAAGCGATCCACGTCGAGCTCGACGAACGCGTCGCGATCAAATTCATGCGACCCGAGATGCTCGGCTCGCCCGACGTCGTCGCGCGTTTCGACCGCGAAGCGCGTGCCGCCGTCAGGCTCAAGAGCGAGTACGTCGCGCGCGTGATGGACGTCGGCAAGACCGGCGCCGGCGTTCCATACATGGTGATGGAGTTTCTCGACGGCGAAGATCTCGGGGACACGCTGAGCCGTGGCGGGCCGCTGCCCGTGACGCAAGCCGTCGAGTACATCATCCAGGCGTGCGAAGGGATCGGCGAAGCCCACGCGCGCGGCATCGTTCATCGCGACGTGAAGCCCGAGAATCTCTTTCTCGTGAAACGGGACGACGGCTGGCGCTCGATCAAAGTGCTCGACTTCGGCATTTCGAAGGCGGCGATCGTGGGCGCGAGCTCTGTGAACGTCGCATCGAGCAACACGACGAACCTGATGGGGTCGCCGCACTACATGTCGCCCGAGCAGCTGCGGTCGACCAAGACGGTCGATCACCGCGCCGACGTCTGGTCGCTCGGCGTCGTGCTGTTCGAGCTTTTGGCCGGCGTGATGCCGTTCGACGAGACGCTCGAGTTCACCGAGCTGCTCGCGTGCATCCTCGAGTCACCGCATCGTCGCATCCGCGCTCATCGGCCCGACGTGTCACCGGCGCTCGAGGCCGTCATCGATAGAGCGCTCGAAAAAGATCGTACGCGCCGCTTCCAGAGCACAGCCGAGCTCGCCGTCGCGCTCCTGCCGTTCGCACCGAAGCGCGCGCGCGCGATGGCCGAACGCCTGACCTCCATCACGAGAGCGGCCGGCCTGTCGGACTCCGCGCTGCAGGTCCCGCCGTCCGACTTGCCGCCGCGTAACGACGCCGCGCTCACGCTCGCTCCCGGTGCGATTGGCAGCCCGCGCGTGCCGGAGATGACGCCGGTCTCCGCGCCGCTCCCGCCGCAGTCGGTGCCGTCGATTACTGCAGCGCCAGAATTCCCTATGCACGCGCGACCGCACCGCTCGATGCTCGTCGGCGGCGCGATCGCGCTCCTCGGCCTCGGGGCGCTCTTGGCGGTGGGCGTTCGCAGTCTCGCGCGCGGAGCTGCAAAGCAATCGACGGTCGCGACCGCGCCTGACCCGAAGCCGGTCGTCGTGCAGGTCCCCGTGTCGGCCGCCGCGCCGAGCGCGCGCATCGTGCGACGCGTCCTCGTCGTCGAGCCGCGCGACGCGAGGGTGACGATCGACGGCGCGCCGTTCTCGAGAGCGACGCCGTGGATCGAGGGCAAGCCGGGCCAGAGCGTACTTCTCCACGCCGAAGCGAGTGGTCGCAAGCCGAGCGATGCCACAGTGACGTTCGACAACGACGATCCGATCGTCATCGCGCTCGATCCCATCGGCGCCGAATCAGCTTCGCATCAGCACGCGCGCGTCGCGCTGGCACCGCCGCCGGCACATGCGAGCGCCTCGGTGAGCGCCGCACCACCGCCGCCGCCGCCGGGCACGACCGACACGGACGTCGGATACTGAGATGCCCGAGCCCACCAAGTACAGGCGCATCGTCGAGCTCGGCCGCGGCGGAATGGCGGTCGTCAGCTTGACCGCGATGCGCAGCTCGCACGACGTCACCAAGCTCGTCGTCGTGAAAGAGCTCCAAGCGAACCTCGCCGCGGATCCGGAATATCGAACCATGTTCCTGGACGAAGCGCGGCTCGCGGCGCGGCTCAATCATCCGAACGTCGTACAGACCTTCGAGATCGTCGATCACGTCGGGGCGAGCGCGACCGACGGACTCGAAGGCGTGTGCGCCCTCGTGATGGAGTACCTCGACGGCCAAGCGCTGAACCGGATTCGAGCGCGCATGAAGGACGACTCGCGCGCGCTCGGAGTTTATCTCGCCGTCGTCATCGAGGCATTGAGCGGCCTCGAATACGCTCACACGCTTCTCGATTACAGTGGCAAGCCGCTCGGCATCGTTCACCGCGACGTGAGCCCGCACAATATTTTCGTCACCTATTCGGGCGAGGTGAAGGTGCTCGACTTCGGCATCGCGAAGGCGAACGACGCGTCGTCGGCGCCGACGCAGGTTGGAACCGTCAAGGGCAAGCTCGGCTACATGGCGCCGGAGCAGGCACGCGGCGATCGCGTCGACGCGCGCGCCGACGTCTTCGCGTGCGGCGTGATCCTTTGGGAAGCCGCGGTGCGGCGGCGTCTCTGGGCGGGCCTGCCCGAGCCCGCGATCATGTACAAGCTCTCTCAAGGCGAGATCCCCGCGCCGCGCGACGTGGCTCCGGCCGTGCCGGAGGCGCTCGACGCGATCTGTCGCAAGGCGCTCGCGCACGATCCGGCGGGCCGCTACGAGTCCGCGGCCAAGCTGCGCGACGATCTCGAGGCGTTCGTCGCGACGCTGCCGGGCCGGCCGACGCGGCGGAACCTCGGCGAGATCGTCTCGGGCCTCTTCGCCGAGGAGCGTACGCAAGTGCGCAAGCTGATCGAGGAGGAGCTGGGCCGCGTGGCCGCCGCGTCGACGTCCGAGTTTTCGGCGCTCGCGCTCCGTAGTCTGCCGCGCTTGCCGGGCGCCAATGACTCGAGCTCGTCGGTCGATCGCATCACCGGGCCCACCGGGCCCACCGGGCCGACGCAGGTCAACGCGGCGTCATCGGTCGTTCCGCCGGCGCGCTCGCGCGCGCCGCTCTTCGTCGCGCTCGGTGTCGGGGCCGCCGTGGCGCTCGGATTCGGAGCGGTCGGCGTCGCCCGTTTCGGTTCACATGCGGCGCCAGCGCCGAGCGCCGCGAGCGAGCCCCCTTCATCGATCGCGCGCGCGCCTGCGGTCTCGGCAGCCGCGGCGCTGCCGGGTCGTCGCGTGCTGGCGGTGGATCCTCCGACGGCGCGCGTCACGGTCGACGGTGCGCCGCTCGCGCCGGGCGCGCATTCGATCGACGGCGGCGCGCCCGTGATGCTCCATGTCGAAGCCGAAGGTTATGCGCCTGCCGACGTGCGCGTCGCGTTCGACACGAGCGATCCCATCGTAATTCGTCTGGCGCCGATTCCGGCGGCAACCGCTACGGCCCGACCGCCGGTCGTGCATCATGGACACCCGACGGCGCATCCGACGGCCACCGCACACGCGACGGCGAGCCCAACGGACATTGGCTATTGATGCATCGCCGATGAGCGCGTGCGCCGTCACTGAGATCGCGAACGGCGCGAGCGCCTTCGCGCTCTCGGCGTTCGTCACGCGTTCGTCACCCACGGTGCCGCGTATCGCCACGTGAACGCTCCGAGATCGTTTCCGCACGCCACGAAGCGTTCTGCGACCTTCGCGCCCATGTCGCGCTCGTCTTGGTTCGTCATCTCGCTCGGACTCGTCGGGGCCATCGCAATTTCCTGTGGAAGCGGCAAAGCGCCGGATCAATCCGATGGTGGTGATGCCGCCACGGCCGACGGGCCGCTGTCGACGTTCAGCTACACACCCGCAGGCTGCTCGTACACGGTGACGCCAAACCACTTCGGCCTCACGCCTGCATCGGGCGCGTTCACCGATCAAGACGGCAATGACACGTTGGCACTCGACGACACGTCGGCGCCGAGCGGCGACATCACGCCCTCTCTCGTGCGCCTCGGAATCGGCGGCAGCGTAGACAGCACGTCCGCCGGTTACGCCGACCCGCGGACGACGGCCGCGTTCATGTGGGAGACGCCCACGGCGACGCACGCGGCCAAAGTGAAACTCGGCACGAGCCCCACGTCGCTGACCGACGTCCACGCGGGCTACAGCTGGACGACGCCGAAAGATCTCGGCTCGACCTTCACGTACGGGCACGCGGTCCACGTCTGCGGGCTGCAGGCCGGAACGACGTACTATTACCAAGTCGGCGGCGGTCCGACGGGCGCCGAAGTCTGGAGCACGACGCAGTCGTTCACGACCGTTCCTGCGACCGGCACGGTGACCGTCGGCGTGCTCGGCGACGCGCGCGACGCGGTGACGACGTGGCAGCTCGTGGCCGAGCGCATGCAGCAGGCTGGCGTGGCAATGCAGCTCATCCCCGGCGACATCGTCGACCTCGGCGCGTCGGGCGATCTCTGGACGCAATGGCTCACGGCGATCTGGAAGGACCCGGCCGACGGCAGCAAATTCCTCACGCTCGGCCAGCAAATAATGGTGCCGATCGCGGGCAACCACGAAGGCGAGTCGTCGCAGTTCTACGGCAACTGGATCTTCCCGGGCGACGACGCTTACGCCGGGACGCACTCGTCATTCGACGTCGGCAACACGCACTTCGTCATGATCGACGATCAGTTCGCGCAGCTCCAAACCGACTTCACGCAAGACCCCGCGAAGACGGAGCTCGCGTGGCTCGACGCCGACCTCAATCGCGCCAATCAAAACCGCGCGAAGGTTCCGTTCATCGCGGTGCTCAGCCATCGCGGCCTCTACTCGACGTCGAACCATTGCCAAGACGCCGACGTGCTCGCGGCCCGCGGCGCGCTCGCGCCCATCTTCGACAAGTACTCGGTCGACATCGTCTTCAACGGACACGACCATGAATACGAGCGAAGCAACCCGCTCAAGGCCGGCAGCCCGCCGAGCGGCGACCCGGTCGTCGGCTCCGGCACGACCTACGTCATTTGCGCGGGTGCCGGCGCGGACCCCTACGCGATCGGCAAAATTCAAAAACCGTACAGTTCGAAGCAAGTCGCCTTCGGCGGGAGCACGGCCTACATCGGCACGTACGGCGTCGTCACGCTCGCCGGAAACACCCTCAAGGTCGACGCCTACGGTCTCAAAGCCTCCGGCGCCGACGACGTCATCGACACGTTCACGCTGACGCACTGATGCGCCGCGCCCCGATCCTCGCGGCGCTCGCCGTCTCTCTCGGTCTATCCGCGCGCGCGCGCGCGCAAACCGACGCGGGCGTGCAGCAGCCCGAGCCGCAGCCGCAAGCGACGCAAGCGCCCGCTCCGCCGCCACCGCCGCAGGTGCAGCCGCGCGAGCACGCGCCGATCGTCGACGTGATGACCCTGCGCATCATGCGACAGAAAGGCATCCTCACCGAAGCCGAGTATCGCGCGGCGCGCGGGGATCTCGCCGAGACGATCGGCGACGAACGCGCCGACGAGTCGGTGAACGTCGTCGTCGGCAAGTGGTCGGCGACGGTCTACGGATTTCTCGAGAGCGACTTCATCCTCGACTCGACGCAAAGCTTCAACGACTTGGCCGGCAACGCGCTCGTGCAGCGGCCGATCGGCGCGCCTCAGCCGGCAGGTCCCCCTGTCTCGCAGTACGCGGGGAGCAATGCGCGCCTCCAGTTCAGCATCCGCAACACGCGTTTCGGCTTGCGGCTGCGCGCGCCCGAGCTCCACGGCATCCGCGCGAGCGGCACGCTCGAAATGGATTTTCTCGGCGGCTCCTCGGCCCCGGCGAGCGGCGAGGCGGCCTTCTTCAACAGCCCGACGCTTCGTCTCCGTCACGCGTACTTGAAAGTCGAGACGCCGATCGTCGACGTCCTCGCGGGTCAGACCTGGCACCTCTTCGGCTGGCAGCCTTGTTACTTTCCGAACACCGTCGAGATCCAAGGCGTCCCCGGCCAGCTCTACGATCGCGTCGCGCAAGTGCGGCTGTCGCACCGATTCGTGGCCGGCCCGACCTCGTTCGAGATCGCCGCAGCTGCGCTGCGCCCGCCGACGCGCGATGGCGGCATGCCCGACTTGGCCGGCGGTCTCCGCTTCGCCGTCGACAAATGGCGCGGCCTGCAAACCACCGGCGCCGCATCGACCGACCTCGCGCCGCTATCAATCGCCGTGACCGGCGACTACCGAAACTTCCGCCTCCCCGTTTTCCAATCGCTGCCGACCGACAGCGTCGATCTCTCGACGGGCGCCATCGCCGTCGACGCGTTCATCCCGATCGTCCCGGCGACGCCGCACCGCCGCGGAAACGCGCTCTCGATCTCGGGCGAATTCGTCTACGGCGGCGGCATCTCGGACATGTACACCGGGCTCACCGGCGGCGTCACGATGCCGAGCTTCGTCAACAGCACCGGCATCGCCAACGCGCCGAGCTACCAGCAGACCGTCGACAACGGGATGGTCGTCTTCGACAACTGCCCGAAGACCTACGCGCCCGGTGCGACGAGCTGCAACGATCTCCATGCCATCGTGTGGATGACGGCGATCGGCGGCATCCAGTATTACCTGCCGGGCGTCAACGGCCGCATCTGGATCTCAGCGAACTACGCCCACACCGAATCGCCCAACATCCAGGACTTCACGACGACGTCCGCGCCGAACGCGCTCGCCTCGACGTACGCACAACAAGCGAACGTCCGAAAATCCGAGGACTGGGCCGACGGCAATCTCTTCCTCGAACCGCACCCGAGCGTCCGAATCGGTCTCGAGTACGCCATTTTCATCGATCACTACGTCGACGGTGTCACCGCGACGAATCACCGCGGCCAGGTCTCGGGGTTCTTTCTTTTCTGACGCGAGCAAGTTGCGAGCGCGCCGCAGGAACGTGGACGAAGTAGCGGATGCTCCCGGCATGCTGCGATTCGCCGTTGCCAGCACGCCCGACATTGGCCAGCTCGCGTTCGACGAGCTGAACACGTTCGCGACGCGCGATGGGGCTCAGCGTCTCGAGCCAGTCTTCGTCCCGAATTACGTCGCGCTCTTCGAGACCGTTCATCTTCACGCCGCCGACGCGGCGTGGTGTCCGCCGCTCGTCGCGCGTGATCTCGCGCGCGTCGGCGCGGCCGATCCCATCGCGACGGTGCTGCGCGGCGGAATGGATCATTACTACTCAGCGCTCGTCACACTGCGCGAGTCGCATGTCCGAAGGCTCAAGGACATCCAGTCCGCGCGTATCGGCTGGGTCTCGCGCCTGAGCGCCGCAGGGTATGTCGTCCCGCGCGACTACCTTCAGTCGCTCGGCTTTGCGGTCGACGCGTTCGACGAAAGCTTTTTTCACACCCACGGCGAGTGCGTGAGCGCTCTCCTCGCCGGTGAGATCGACGTCATCGGAACATACGCGTCGTCACGAAACGGATCGTTTCATTTGTCACCGCTTCTAGACGAGGCGCGCATCCTGGGCGTCGCGGGTCAGATTCCAGGCGACGTGATCGTCGTGACGCGCGCTGTCTCGAAGCCCGTCGCGCGGGCGCTCGCATCCGCGCTCCACAGCGCGTTCGTGCCACCGCGCGGTCCGCTCGCATCGCTCATGAACGCATCGGGGTTTGGCTTCGTACCGCCCCGTCACCTCGACTCGCTCGCTCGGTGGATGGAGCGATCGACGTCCACGTCGTTTCGTTTCGTAGTGCGCCCTGGCATCCCAGCGGGGCGATGAAGCCGACGCGCGTCGCAAGCATTCGACCCCGAGCTTCGCAAGGTGGCAGCGCGGTGCCGAGGCGTGAGTTTTCGCGATTGTTGCACGCGTGGAGGCGGGTCCGGATCAAATCGCATGCAGGATACACGCATGCGGATCTCGCACCTCTCGGACATGCACCTGCCCGAGCGCACTGAACGCCATGCGCTGGCGCGAGCGCGAACGGTCGCTCGCCAGCGAGACGGAGGGCATCCTCGCCGCCGTCGGCGTCGACGACTTCAACGCCGAGCGAAGAGAGCGCAACGCGCATCGCGATGAGGTCCGCGCGCAGGTCGTCGACGACGAGGACGGACGGCGGACGGGAGACTACGTTAGCATCGCGCCGCGTAAGTGTGCCGTCGTTCCAAACTACGAGGCGCGTACAGCCGAGCGGGCGGTGCCAGTGGACGCAGAAGCAGGCCGCGGAGCGCATTCCGATGAACCTCGTTCAGTTCCGGCGGCTCGAGCAGGGACGTGCGAATTTGCGGATCGGCACGCTCGATCGCGTCGCGACGGCCTTCCGGGTTCCGATTGCTTCGTTGCTCAGGAACCCTCGCGCTCGATGAACTCTGGGCCGGTCGCGGCGTTACTCGTGGTGCTTCTTCCACGCCTCGCCCTCGCCGACGCTCCCCCCTTCAAGTGACGTCTCTCAAATTGCTTTTCGAGAAGCACGTCATCACCAAGGCCGAATACGACAGCGCACTCCGCGACATCGCCGCGACGTCGGGGGCGAAGGCGGCCACCCAAAGATCGCGCGCTCGTCGCGGACGCGCTCGGTGCCGACTCGCTGCGTGCTCCCGAGTATGCGATGTACGAAGCGTTTCGCGATCTCGTCTTCCGAGCCTTTCGCGCCGGACAACTGTCGACGTTCGCCGAGGACGCCCCCTCGGCGCGGACGCGACGCTCGAGCTTCGCCCGCCGGTGGAGGTACCCACTCTTCCACGTCTGCCGCCGGTAGACAGGACGGATGAAGCGGACGTCATCGAAGTGCTCGATGCCGCTGCCGCCGAGGATCGTTTGCGTTGACGACTCGCATCAAAGCTTAATCGACCGTTACCGCGGTACTCGACGACACGTCGTAACAAATTCCGGAACCGGATGCGGAGCAGTCTTCCATGCGCGGCCGTCGCGACCACGAGCGCGTATGCATACGCGATGTCCGGCGCGGACGGCCTCTGGCCATGGACGAACTCGGGCATGCCGTCACACGGAAACCCATGCGCGCCGATGCGCTCCCGGTTTCTCTGTGGCGAAGCGGGCGCCGCCTCAGAGCTTGACGCCCATCGTGGCGCCGACGTCGAGCCATCCGCTGTTGCTCTCGGACCAGCCCGCCGATTGGGTCACCTCGACACCGCCGGCTGCGCTTCGACGTAAAACGCCCACGGCGATTGCCACCGCAGGCGCCCGCCCGCGCCCGCCCATCCCATGAGCGGGTCCGCGCCCGCGTAGTTTTTCAACTGCACCATGCCCGCGCCGAGCCGCCCGCAGCCGAGCAGGCTCAAGCCGGTCTTTCCGACCGCGACGTCGAGCGGACAGACCTGCGTGTCGACGACCGCCCAGTACGCGCGTATCGGCTCGCTCGGATCGGTCGCGTCCCAGACGGTCCCCAGATATTGTGTGTAGAATACACCAACGCCCGCTTCGAGCATCATGCGATAACGGCCCCAAACCGGCTCGACCGACGCGACCACCGTGGCGCCGTTGGTCGTGAGCGGGTTTTCTTTCGACCAATTTTGGAAGCGGACGCCCAGGCGCCACGCCGCCTTCTCGCGCGTGGGCGGTGGTCCGCGATCCGGCTCGACGGCGGACGGCGCCGCGATTGCACGAGGCGGAGCGGGCGGCGGCGGCGGGGGCGGTGGTGCCGATCGCGGCGGCGGCGGGAGCGAGGGCTCAGCGGTCGCGATCACGAGCGCGAGCGCCGCGGTCACGTCGTCGCAAGTCGGCGCCCGGAGCTCGCGCGTCGACATCTCCGTTTCGAGCGTGCCGACGTAGTCGCCCTCGTGACGAATCGTGATCGAGAAGCGCCACGGTCGATCCGCGTTAGGCGTGCGCGAGATTTCGGCCGCGAGCAGCGCGTGAAACGCCTCCGCCGACGCGCACTCGGGCGGCGCCGTGTAGGCTACGACGACTGGACTATCCGCGCGCACGGACCGCGCCGCACAAACCACGGCGGCGGCCGCGGCGAAACCCAAGCCACGCTTCATAAGAAGATGTGTCTTTGCCACGTTGGAATGAAGATGGCCACGCTCGGCGATTTTGATCACGCCTTGCGAAGCGATCGATGGCCGTCCACCCGAGCCGGCGCGAACAGAGCTGCCGGAACGTGTGTTATGCGAGGACGACACGTTCCACCTCACCGAGAGCACGAACGGTGGCGCCTCCTTCACGCAATTCGCGTCGCCGCCGGGCTTCGACCCGTACGCGTCGTGGGCCAGCACCAAAGGGTCGATCTTCGCGGCGGGCGCGCTGGATCCGGTCCACCTCCTCCCGAAGGCGAGCCCGTCGACCGACACGACGCGCAGCGGGCTCGGATCCGCGAGCGGACGGCCGGCGTGACGTGGGGGCGCGATCGGATCGTCGCGGAATGAGCGCCACATCATCGCCCTCGGTCGCGTCGGACCGCTCGACACTGCGTGGATCGCTTTCACGACGAGCGGCGGCATCTACGCGACGGTCCAGACCTATCCAGCACATGGTGGACGAGCACGGGAAGGCGAAGCTGGTCGTCGACGGCTGCGGCCGGCGAGCGTTCTACTTCTGGAACACGATCCGTACCGCGCCGTTCACGTACGAGCATCACGCGGTGCTCGAGAACGTCGTTTCTCTGGCGCCGCCCGCCCCCACGTGATCACGCCATGCAGGTGAACGTCTCCTTGCCGCTCTTCTTCGGACCCAGGGCGCGGAAGGATGAGCTCCAAAATGCTCGGTCGAGCGCGCTTTGACTTGAGATGCAGCGCGATTTGCAATTCCAGTAATCGGATATTTGGCAGATGCCTTGAATGCAAAGCAAGTTCGCGCTGCATTCGTACTTGCCGACCGTGAATTGCGGCTGCAACGATCCGCCACCTGCGACACCGGGATTGGGCCAGCCGACGAGCGACGATGGACCGCGCGCGAGGTTCGCGCTCGCTACGCTCGGACACGCGCCGCCCGCGCCGAGCGATCGGAGTAGATAAGTCTAGTGACCGCGGCGGAGGTTGGCCGGGCGCTCCATGAAGCGTTGATAAACGGCTGTGCTCGCGCGTCCCAGTCGCTCGTGACGCGGTGACCAAAGCCCATCTCGATCGGCTTCACCGTCGCGGACTCCGCGGCCCTCGTTGCGGCGAGGAGGGGTGTGTGGTGGACGCCGCGACGACCGTGAGGTCTTCGGCGCGAGCGCGATCGTCTGCGTCACTGCGGCGATCATTCGCAGGGCGCCTCGCCGCGCGCAGTCCGGTGAAATAGGGGCGCGCAGGATCTCGACGCGCCAATCGATGTCCGTGAAGAATGCATACTTCGATGATCCCGCGTCTCGTCGCAGTCGCAGTGCGCGCGCCGCTCGTGGTGCTTGCGCTTGCTCTCGCGCTGATCGTGGGCGGCCTCCTCGCGTTTCGGCAGCTCGACATCGAGGCTTATCCGAACCCCGTCCCGCCGATGGTCGAAGTCATCGTGCAACCGGAGGGCTGGAGCGCCGACGAGGTCGAGCGCTACGTGACCGTTCCCCTCGAGGTCGGGCTAGCGGGCATGAACGGATTGGAGCACACCCGCAGCCAATCGCTCTTCGGCCTGTCCGACGTCAAATGCTACTTCGATTGGGGAACCGATTACGAAAAAGCGCGCCAAGAAGTCATCAATCGCATCGGCTTCGTCACGCTTCCTCAGCAGCTCCAGGCCTCGCTCTCGCCGTGGAACGCGATCGGCGAGGTCTTCCGTTACACGGTCGAAGGCGCGGGTTACGACCTCAAGGATCGGAAAGCGCAGGAGGACTGGGTCCTCGAGCGCCAGTTCAAACAGGCCAAGGGCGTCATCGACGTCACCAGCTTCGGCGGCGAGACGAAGGCGTATCACGTCGACGTCGACCCTTATCGGCTCAAAGGGCACGGCGTCACGCTGACGCAGTTGATGACGGCCGTGCAGTCCGCGAACCAGAACGTCGGCGGGCAGCGCCTCTTCATCGGCGAGCAGAGCTACGACGTCCGGGGAATCGGACTCTTCGAGAACCGGCATGACATCGAGAACGTCGTCGTCGCCGAACAGAAAGGAACGGCCGTACGCGTGCACGACGTCTCCGACGTGGACGTCGGTTTCGCGCCGCGGCTGGGCAAGGTCGGCAAAGACGATCAGGCCGACGTCGTCGAGGGCATTGTCCTCATGCGATACGGTGGCGAGACCGAACCGACGCTCACTGCGGTGCACGCGCGCCTGAAGCTCATCGAGGACCGGCACCTCCTGCCGCCCGGGATGAAGATCGTGCCGTACTACGACCGCGGAGATCTCGTGAAGGTCACGACTCACACCGTGCTCGAGAACCTCCTGCTCGGCATGGGCCTCGTCACCGTCGTGCTCTTGCTCTTCCTCGGGCACGCGCGCGCGGCGCTGATCACCGCGATCAACATCCCGCTCGCGCTGATGGTCGCCTTCTGCGGTCTGGTCGCAAGCGGTACGTCCGCCAACCTCATCTCGCTCGGCGCCGTCGACTTCGGCATCGTCGTCGACTCGACGGTGATCATGATGGAGAACATCTTCCGTCACCTCGGCGCGCATGGACGCGGGAGCATCCGCGAACGTGTGCTCGCCGCGGCGCGAGAGGTCGCGACGCCGATGACCTTCTCGACGCTCATCATCGGCGTCGCATTCCTGCCGCTCTTCACCATGACGGGCGTCTCGGGCGTCATCTTCGCGCCGATGGCGCGAACCTACGCGCTCGCGATTGGCGGAGCGATCGTGCTCGCGCTCACGTTGACGCCGGTCCTCGCGAGCAAGGCCCTTCCGGAAAGCGCCGAAGACAAAGAGAACTGGCTGATGCGTGCGATCCACCGCGTGTATCGGCCGGCGCTCGCGAAAGTCCTCGCGCGCCCGCGCCTCTCCATCGCCGCCGGCATTGTCCCGCTCGTCCTATGCGTCGCCGCGTTCCCGTTTCTCGGTGGCGAGTTCATGCCGAAACTCGAGGAGGGAAACCTCTGGATTCGCGCGACGCTGCCGACGAGCGTCAACCTCGATCAGTCGTCCAAATACGTCGAACGCATGCGTGGCATCATCCGCGGCGCGCCCGAGGTCGTCACCGTCGTCTCGCAGGTCGGCCGTCCCGACGATGGCACCGACGTGAGCGGCTTCGGCAATATCGAGATTTTCGCGCCGCTGAAACCGTTCGACCAGTGGCCGCGCGGCGTGACGAAGGAGAAGCTGACCGAGGAGCTCAGCCGCGAGCTCTCGGAATCGTTTCCCGACGTCGTCTTCAACTTCTCGCAAATGATCAGCGACAACGTCGAGGAGGCCGTCTCGGGCGTCAAAGGCGAGAACTCGGTCAAAGTGTTCGGCCCGCGCGTCGCCGACAACGAAACGATCGCCGCGCAGATTACCGACGTCCTCGGCGGCGTGAAGGGTATCGCCGATCTGGGCACGTTCCACTCGCTCGGCCAGCCGAGCATCCACATCACGCCCAACCGGCTGGAGTGCGCGCGCTACGGTCTGAACACGGGCGACGTCGGTAACGAGATCCAAGCCGCGATCGGCGGGCGCGCCGTTACCCAAGTTTTCGAGGGCGAGAAGCGCTTCGACGTCGTCATTCGCTGGAAGGCCGAATACCGCTCATCGGTCGAAGCGATTCGCGAGATCAACGTCCCGACGCCGGACGGCTCGTTCGTGCCCCTCGGTCAGATCGCCAAGGTCGAAATCGCCGACGGCATGTCGGTCGTCTATCGCGAGGACGGCCAGCGTTACACGCCCGTGAAGTTCTCCGTCCGCGGCCGCGATCTCGCGGGCACGATCGCCGAAGCCAAACAGCGCATCGACGCGAAGATTCATCTTCCTTACGACACGCACCTCGAGTGGAGCGGAGAGATCAACGAGCTGAAAGAGGCGCAGCAGCGACTGCTGATCATCGTGCCGCTCACGTTGCTCGTCATCGCGCTGCTCGCGTACAGCGCGGTCAAACACTGGCTCGACACGCTCATCGTGCTGGTGAACATTCCGGTCGCGTGCGCGGGCGGCATCCTCGCGCTCGTCGTCACGCGCGAGAGCTTCTCCGTCTCGGCTGCGATGGGCTTCATTTCGATCTTCGGCATCGCCATCCAGGACGCGATACTCGTGGTCACGTATTTCCGCCGACTGCGCGACGTCGACGGCCTCTCGATCGAGGATGCGGCGCGCGAAGCTGCGGAGAAGAGGCTACGGCCGGTGCTCATGACGACGCTCGTCGCGGCGCTCGGACTCTTACCCGCGGCCATCTCGAACGGCATCGGCGCGCAGACGCAGAAGCCGCTGGCCATCGTCGTCATCGGCGGCGCGCTCATGCTCGCCGTGCTCACGCGTCTGTTGCAACCGCCGATTCTCGTCGTCCTGCACCGCTGGCTCGAGGCCGTGCGCGCGCGTCGGCACACCTTCATCGTCGTTCCACCGGAAGAGGCGTCATGACTCCGATCTTCACCACGATGCTTTCTGTCGTCGTTACCCTCGCGATCGCCGTGACGGCAGTCGGCGCAGCGCGATCGGTGGCGCCGGTGCGCCGCGCTTATGCGCGCGCCGCGGGTGGGCCGTATCGCACGCTGACCGTCGCGCCAAGGCAGCTCGGCTCGAGCTCTCCCGTGACGCTCGTCATCGTGGGCAGCGCGACGATGAGCGTTGCCGTAATCGTGGCGCTCTGCGGCGTGCTGCTCACGCTGCGGTGGGAGGGCATCGGCGTCGCCCTCCTCCCGGCCATCGCCATCGCGGTGACACGGCTCTACGCGGCGAGCCTTGCTATCCCAGCGAGCGATCTGGAGCCGCTGCGCACCGTCGCGAGCGCAGCGCTCCTTCTCGACGTTCCGCTCTTCGTGTTCGCGCTGCTTCACGTGGCACTCAACGACGTTACCGGCGCGCACGCCCCCCTCTCGCTCGCCGACGTCGCCGCGGGCTTCGCGCTCGCCGACGCGTTGCACTCGGCGCTCGTGCGCACGGCGAGGTCGTCGCCGTGAGCCGACGATGGCTCCTTGCATCGATGTTCGTCGTCGCGTGCAGGCACCGCGGCGTCACTGTGGCCATCGTGACGCCCGCCGGGCAAGCCCTCCTGACGGGGCGCGAGGTCCACGACGCGAACATCGCCGTGGCGCCGCTCGAGAAAGAGACGGTGACCGACTCGCTCTCGGCCGCGGCCACGCTCGCGTACGTCGACACTCGCGTCGCGCACGTGATGTCGCCGGTCTCGGGTCGCGTCTCTACGATCGCGGCGACCCTCGGCGCGCACGTCGAAAAAGGCGCGGTGCTGGCGACACTCGTCTCGCCGGACATCGGCGTCGCGTCGAGCGACGTCGGCAAGGCGCAAGCGGCGCTCATCGCCGCGCAGCACGATTACCGGCGAAAGCAGGACTTGCTCGCGCAGCACGCCGCCGCACCGGCCGACGTCGAACAGGCGGAGGACGCGTATCAAAACGCGAAAGCGGAATACGATCGCGCGCACCAGAAATTCTGGCTACTGCACGGCGGTGGACAGCAAGTGACGCAAGACTACGCGCTGACGTCTCCGATCGAAGGCGAGGTCGTCGCGCGCAACGTCACGCCCGGCGTGGAGGTGCAGGGCGGCTATGCCGGAGGTACGCCCGTCGAGCTCTTCACGGTCGGCGACATGCGTGAGCTCTGGGTTTTCGCCGACGTCTACGAGGTGGACGTCGCGCGCCTGAAGCTCGGAGCTGCGGTGACGGTCCGCGTCCTTGCGTTTCCGGACGAGCGTCTCACGAGCCACATCGATTGGATCGCGAGCGCGCTCGATCCCGCGACGCGAACGATCCGCGTGCGCGCGGTGATCGAAAATACACACGGGCTGCTGAAGCCGGACATGTTCGCCACGATGTCGATCGCCTGCGCACCCAAGACCGCGCTCGCGCTTCCGCGCGATGCGGTCCTGCGAATGGGTGAGCAGGACGTCGTCTTCGTCGCGCTCGGCTCCGCGTCCGATGGGCGGCTGAAATTCGAGCGGAGGCCGGTCTCGGTGGATCGCGAACAGAGCCCCAAATGGGCGGTGATCGAGCACGGGCTCGAGGAGGGGGAGCGCGTCGTCGTCGCGGGAGCAGACTCCGTTTCGCGCGCGATGTAGGCAGACCGCGATGCGGCTGATGGGCGAACATCTCGGAGTTGCGCGCGTGCATTTATTGGAACGTCGCGCGCGGTGCAGGCGGCGGCTGGATTCATCTCATCGAGCGCGGCCGCCAGCGCGATCCCGCGTTACATGACACTTCCACACTTCGTCGTGACACGCAGCGACGCGCAACGCCTCGATGCTGTCGAGCGCTTCGTGAGCCTCGGATACACGCGCTGCCATTCGGCGGGCAACCTCGCCATTCTAGCGCACCCAAATATGGGCGCGCGCGATCCTTGACCTACGCCTCTCCGTTTGAGTAGCCCGCGCGAAACGATCCGAGGCGTGCCGCGAACGTGCGTTGGAGAAACGTCTTCGACAGAGGTCGAGCTGACGCACAACGTCGGTGAAAACGCGACCGCGGCCGCGCACGCCCGCGCGGCGATACTGGCGCTCGGGCGAACGACCGTCGCGCGTCTTGGTCGGGCGTTGCCGCGAAGTTGAGTGACGTGGATGAATTGAGTTGGTAGTCGGTCGCTTGGACATTTCCGCTTGGTCGCTGCTCGACGTATAGCCGCATTGGCCGGCGCCGAGCGGTGCCGGTGATCATGCAATTCGGCCCGATTGCGCCTGGGACGTGATCCGTCTGCGCGTCGGCCCGTCTGGGCCCACGCGCCAACGCAACGCGCTTTCGGACTAGCGCACGCGCTCGCGAATGCGATCGGGTCGATTGAGTCCTCGCGTAAGCTTGCTGCATGACGTGTCCTTCGCGCCGCGTGATCGTCGGAGCGTTCGTCGCATTCGTCGCGCTGGTCTCGTGCGGCCCTCGTGTCGCCGACCATTGCGAGCCCGGCGCTGACAGCTACGACGGCGGGCCGGTCTCGGCGCTCGCGATCCAATCCGTCGCCGCTTGCACCGGCACCGACACGACGCTGGGCGGTCCGGGCGACGATTGCCAAACGTCGGCCGACTGCATTCAGTTTTGTTGCGCGTGCCCGGGCGCCGCGGCGCAAGCCATGGTCTCCTGGTGCCAGAGTGACGGCACGTGCGCCGATGCGAATCAAACGTGCTGCGCCTTCGCGGTGACGCCGTCGAGCGCGTGCAAGTAATCGGTGGACGGTCTGCCTGTTAGGAACATGGTGTAACGATAGAAACGGAGCCGCGCACGATGGATGCCGCGACACGACGCAGGCAAGCCGCCGAACTACGTCGTCTACAAACGCGACTCGGTGCGATTGCACATGCAGTTTCAGTACGAGCACGAGATGAGCACGATGCGCCGGCGCTTACTGGTCCAAGATCCAGACGCGCTGCGCGTGGAGCTCCGCGAGCGCGGCGTCGAGTGCAAGGACGTCGCCGACACGACGTGGAACACGCGCGAGTTTGGGCTGTGCGACCCGGATGGCAACGCACTCGCGTTCTACCGGTAGCGCGGGGTCTGAGTCAGTCCGAGCCGGTCGGCGTTAGCCGGCAACCTCGCGAGACTGCGATTCAAGTCCGGCAGGTCATTGTCCCGGTGTGGGTGTGCGCGTCACTGGCCGCCGGTCGACGAGTAGGCGACGAAGCCGCCCTCGCCGCCTACCCAGATGTTCTGGTCGTCGAGCGCGAAGCCTGCCGTCAGACGAAGAGGCGCGTTGTCGACGGTGTTTTCAAACGCCTGCAGCTTCGCGCTGATGTCGGTCCACGTCTTTCCGCCGTCCGTGCTCTTGTAGACGAGGAGCGGCCCCGCGCCCGTACCGCCGACGATGAACATCGTCCCGCTCGGCGACGCGAACGCGCTAATCAGATCGACGCCGGGGCCGGCGCTCGTGGGTAGCGTGCCCACGGTCCAACTGCTGCCGCCGTCGCTCGTATAAAGCACGTACGCGGAGCCGGGCCCGCTCGAGTCGCTGCCGTAAAAGCCGATGCCGACCGTCGGGCTCGTGAAGAGATAGGACCACGGGACGTTGCTGCTCGAGAAGGTCGTGGGCGAGATGTTCGCCGAGACATCGACGAAGTTCTTTCCGCCATCGGTCGAACGGCAGATCGCGCCCGACGCGCCATCGTTCGAGCTGTAAATCATGGCCTTACCGTCGGTCGTCGCCGTGAACACCCAGCCCGGCTCGCTGCTGTAGTAGCTGTTGACGACCCACGCGTTGCAGTCGGCTGCAGGAATTGTGGCCGGAACGGTGATCGCGCCCGCGGGATGCCAGGTGTCGGTGAGCGTTGCCGTCGGGCTGGGCGCCGTGGGGGACGCCCAGACGTCTCCGCCGACGCCGCCGAGCGTAGCCATATGCCAGGCGCTGCTCGGATCGCTGCCGAGCCAAATGAGCGGCCAGTCCGGCGACACCGTTTGCGGCGCCTTTGCGGTTTGCGCGTACGACTTCACGTAATTGAACGTCGCGCCTTTGTCCGTGCTGATCACAAGCTCGCTCGCGTCTTGATTGCGTACGACGAGGCCGAGCGAGGTGTTTGGAAGGAAGCCGAAATACGCGTCGTCCTGCCCGTTGGGCGCCTTGCCGTGACCGTCGAGCGCGATCTTGTCGATCTGGGTCGGCGAGCTGAAATGCTCGACGTATCCCTCGTCGAAGCTCACGAAGCCGTTCGTGGTCGACTCGAACCAGAAGCCCGAAACCTGGATGCCTGCGCCCGCGGGGTCCTTCGTCGCGACCGCCGTCCAAGCTGCGTTGCCAGGTCCGCTATCTCCTTGTGGATTGGAGTCGGAACCGGCGTCCGGCGCCGGTTGCCCGCCCGTCGAGCTACACGCGGCCGCGAGGATCGGGAGAACGAGCGCGAAAACGATTTTCATGGATGCCGATGATGCGCCGCATCGGTGTCGCGGGAAATAGCGCAGATCACCCCCCGGCCGGGACCGCGACGCGGCTTTCGGAGCGCCTCGTCGATTTTTTCTCGATTGGTGCAGAGCGGAGCACCGCCGGGTTTCGGGCGCCGTCGCATCGATCGCTATCGAACGGAACGTTGATGTGTCCCGTCGAGGACCTGGTCAGCTTCAGGTGCTTCGTGCCGTTGCAGGTCCGCACACAGCGCGACCCGCTCGCGATGGAGCCGCTTCGCGCGGTTGCTGAGGATGCCGCAGCTCCAGGCCGCTCTCGGTCGTCGCCGCGTCGGCGTCGTCCGCTCGGGTGTGACGCGCGGCGACCGCGAGGCGCGCGTGAGGTTACCGGGCCACATCGCGACTCCGGAGCTGCTAAGGTCGGTTGCAACGGAGCGCCTTAGATGTCGGACCGATCAGGGCGCAGGGCGCTGTCCATCTTCGCCCTCGCCGCCGTCCTCAGCGCGATCGTCGCCGCCCTGAGCTGCACGAGCGCCCCGACGCCACCGCCTCCGACGACCCTTCCCGTGACCTTTCCCGCTGGTTTCCGGCTCGGGTTCGCAACCATCGCCTATCAATCGGAGGGCGACGTCACGGCGGATGGCGGCCGCGTCGACAGCAACTGGAGCGAGTGGGAGGATCTCGGCAAAGTCGACAACGGGCAGAAGAACCAGTTCGGCAACGGGTTCTACGCCGGCTACGACGTCGACCTCGGCCTCGCCGCCGGCATCGGCGCGAACGCGTTCAGCTACTCGCTCGACTGGGCGAAGGTCGAGCCGGCCGAGGGGGTCTTCGACGCGGCCGAGGCCGACCACGAGGTCGCTGTCATCCAGGACATACGCGCGCACGGCATGCGGCCAATGGTCATCCTGTTCCACTGGGTTTCGCCGGCATGGGTCCAGTCACCGAAGTCGGGCGTCGACCTGCTCGCTGGAACGGATCAGTCTTTCGTCGACAAGTTCCTGCCCTTCGTCGACTACATGGTGCCCAAGCTGGCGGGGCTGGTCGACGACTGGGTCACCTTCGAAGAGCCGCTCTCCATCATCCTGGGCGAGTACGTCTCCGGTGAGCATCCCCCGGGAAAGCTCCTCGACCTCACCGATGCAACGAACGCCTGGAAGAACCTCATCTACCTCAACGCGCGCGCGTACCACGAGGTCCACCAGCTCGACACCGTCAGCGCGGGCGGCGACGGCGTCGCAGCTTGGGTCGGCATGGAGAACCTGGCCATCGACATCGAGCCGCTCGATCCGACGAACCCCGACGACGTCGCCGCGGCTCAGCACATCGACTACATCGCGAACCAGGATTTCATCAACGCCGTCACGAAGGGCGACCTCGACCTCGCGATGAGCGGCACGCCGCAGAGCCACGACGACTCCCTGGTGGGCACGCTCGACTTCATCGGCCTCAACTACTACCAGCGGCTCCGGGTGGAGGCGGGCGGCGCCTTCGGTGGACTGGCGCCTATCAATGCCACGCCGCTCTACGACGTGCGCCAGTACGATCCTTCCCTGCCGCATGGCGATGACTACCTCGAGATCTCCGCCGCCGGCCTTCGCAAGGAGATCGAGGCGTATTCGGCCTACAAGCTGCCGCTGATGGTCACCGAGAACGGCATGGCCGACGCCGACGACGACCAGCGTCCGTTCTACACGCTGCAGCACCTCTATGAGATCGGAAATGCCATCCGCGACGGCTACGACGTCCGCGGGTACTTCCACTGGACGCTCAGCGACAACTTCGAGTGGGCCTACGGGCTGACCTTGAAGGAAGGAGTCTTCCAGGTCGACTTCGGTGACCCGTCGCTCCCGCGCACGCCGACGCATACATCCGATCTCTTCTCGCAAATCGCGGCGGCCCACGGCATCAACGAAGACATCTGGGCGCATTACGGCCTGGCCGCCTATCCGATCGGGATCCCCTAACCGCGCCATGCGACTCCGAACCGCGGGGCCTCTCTTCTTTGCGTGCGCGGTGACTAGCGCGCTCCTGGGCCACTGCTCCTCCACGGCAGCGTGGGTCGGTACGCCGTGTGCCAAGGCTTCCGACTGCGCCGGGGGCGATGCAGCCTTGTGCCTCACCAGCCCCGGCTTCTATCCGGGCGGCTACTGCAGCGCGCTCTGCAACGAGGACGGGATCTGCGGTCCGGGGGCGTTCTGCGAGACGATCACCGGCAACGGCCTCTGCGTCGCGGCCTGCGCCTCCAGCGCGGACTGCCGCACGACGAACGGCTATGTCTGCGCGGCGCCGGACCCGGACGCGGGGAGGACGGCATGCGTTCCGATGTACCCCGTTCTGGACGGCGGCGTGGCGGACGCGGGCACGAACGGCGGCGGCTGACGGCGACTTTGAACATGCCGCTCAATCGAACTCCGTGGCGGTTGCATCGACTTCGTGCTGGGTGTTCGCGGCAGCCATCGTGCGGGGCGCCGTTTCCATCCTGACCATCGCCACGACCTGCTGGGTGCTTGGGCGAAATTGTAGCGATCACGGCCCTCGCTCGTCATACGACGTGAGCCTCATGCGCTCTTCTTATCCGTCGGTCCACACTCTCGCGCTCGTCGCGGCTGCGATGGCACTGGCGGCCTGCTTCGGAGCTGACGACGCGCGACCGGCGTCCGCGCCGCCGGTCGTCTCCGTCGTTTCGGTCGCTCCGCCCAATCCTGCGGCGCGACCCTCGACGGGCGTTCATTTCGTTTTGGTTCGCCGGCCCGATCGCGACGACACGTGGATCCGCGATCTCGCGTTCCATCCGCACGAGGCGATCTTCGCCGCGGCGGACACACGAGGATTGATACGCATCTATGATGCGTCGAGCGGCGCCGTCCTCCGCTCGCTCAGCGGCCATCGCGGCGCGGCGACCGTCGTCGCCTTCTCGCGTGACGGATCGCGGATCGCTGCGGGCGGCGAAGACGGCCACGTGCTCGTCTGGGATGCGAAGAGCGGCGTGCTCGCGCTCGACATTCCCGCACCGGCCCCGCTCCCCAAGGACCGACCGCTTTGGCCCGTCGTGACTTCGCTAGCCTGGAACGCCGATGGGACGCGCCTACTCACTGGAACACGCGGCGGCCAGATCCGACTCCACGACGCTGCGACCGGTGCGCTGATTCGCGCAATCCAGGGCCCCACGACGACCGACGCGAGGGATCCCAACGTCCGCGGCCTCGCGTACAGCCCCGATGGCTCGACGTTCCTCTCATCGGGAACGGACTGCGTCGTTCGCCTTTGGAACGCCGACGGCAGCCCGCGGACCGAGCTTCGACTCTTCGGCCGCTGCGAGAAGCTGCCCGAAGAGCCGACGTTTAGCCCCGACGGCTCGACCGTCGCCATCCTCACGAACGGACTTATCCAAGACCGGACGATCGAGATTCGATGGGCCGGGCCGAAGCCCACGCTCGCCGCCATTCCATCCAACGGCATCTATCTTTTCGATCTCGCGTTCCGTCACGCGCTCGCGTGCGAGCCGCAGTTCCGGGCCATCGACCACCTCTCGTACGGCGGTTACGCGATGAGGCTCGCCTGGTCGCCTGACGGATCGCGCGTCGCGATGGGCTGGCAGGCGGACCACGTCGCGGAAAACGCGGCGGGCGCGATCGTCCTCGATACGCGCACCTGCGCGACCGTCGCGTCGCTGCCCGTCTTTCGCAAAGTCGCCGAGCCCGGCGGACAGCTCGAGGCCATCGCGTGGAGCCCGGACGGCAACGTGATCGCCTTCGGGGGTCCGAGCGGGCTCGCCATGTACCGCGCGACGACGGATCCGCCCACGCCTCGACCCCGACCAACCGTGGACGAGTCCCCGCCCGTCCGCGCGCGCCCGTAGAGGACGCTCGCACAGAGGCGCGTCCTTCTCCGTTCGGGCACGCGATGCGGCCAGCGATCGTGTTCTTGTGCGTGCAGTTCCGAACCGCGAGCTTCGCGCGTCGGACAGATAGGAGAAGCCAACCCCGAATCGGAGGCAAATTAGCCGGTGAAATGCAGGTTTGAGACGATCCCGATCAGCGCTTCCACTAGGCCCGCCGCCGCGACGAGAAGGCCGGATGCGATCGCGACGGCACCCGCGCGCTTGTCTCCGCGCGATCGCGCGGAGAGGATCGCGACGAGACCGACGGCGACCGTCACCGCGCCCGTCGCGGTCGTCGTGATCGCCGCTGCACGCGCCCACCGGTCCGTCGCCACGCTCCGCGACGACCATGCTTGGTAGCTCATCGAAGCATCGTAGCGGCTCCAGCGGAGGCCGAGCCAGACGAGCACGGCCGTCGCGATCGCGAGTGCGACCGAAAGAGCGGCGAGCGCGAGCGCGCCTCGACGGAGCATCGCGCGATGGTACTGCTGGTGTGGCGCCGGGTCCTCACTTCAGTTCGGGCCGTCGTGTCGCACCCCTCCAAATCGCTCCGTAGAAGACATCATCCTCTGTGCCGTCTGCGCCCCGTCGTCCAGATGAAAGCGAAACAGTGTCCGGCCAACCAGTAATTCATGACTCTTTCTCCTCGAAAAAGAGCTGGTGGTGCTCCAACCTTCGGAGCACCACTTCGGCGTAACGAGGTGGATCGTCTGGCAACGCCGAATCGACGTAACTTGTTGAAACGTAACGAAGCGTAACGACCTGAAACGGGTCGAGATCGCCTTGGTCGCGCCTACAAAGAATCCGGGAAGTTAAGCGACACGCTCGCGAGCTCCGCTCCGAACTTTCAAGACGGAGAGGAGAGCTGCAACGCGTGCGGCACCAAACGTTCGGGGCGCGATCGCGGTATGCTCCGCGCATGGAGGCCGTTGCCTCTTCAAGGATGGATCGACATGGCTGAAGGTGTAATCAAGCGACTCACGGACAAAGGATTCGGCTTCATCGCCGTCGGCGGCGGGAAGGACATCTTCTTCCATCAGTCCGCCGTCGAAGGGGTTGGCTTCGCGGATCTACGGGAAGGGCAGCGCGTCTCCTTCACGGAGGGACAAGGCCCCAAGGGCCCGAGAGCCGAGAACGTCAAGCCGCTCTGAGGTCCGCTTTCGCGTGGATTCCCGGCCCGCCGATCGCAGGCCGGGGATCCTTCTTCACTAGCGCGTGGCATCCACGATGACCGCGTCGGGTGCGATCTCGTACCCGTCGGGGCTCACGATGGCGCTGCCGCGTCCGTGGGTGAACCCGCGGAGGGCGGCAACGTAATCGAACGTGGATGCGATCGGCACGCGCGCCGCGACGACCGTGTGGCGACCGTGCGGTGTGACGTCGTGCGCCACGCCGCGACGGGCGCCGAGATCGCCGAGGACGTCGCCGACGTGCTCTTCGGGGACCGAGACCTCCATGGAGGCGTACGGCTCGAGGAGCACGAGGCCCGCGGCGCGGCACGCCTTCTGGAACGCGAGCGAGCCCGCGATTTCGAAGGACGCAGCGCTCGAGTCCTTCAGGTGAGCTTCGCCGTCGACGAGATCGACGATCACGTCGACGACTGGATTCCCCGTGAAGACCCCGCGCGCCGCCGCGCCGCGCACGCCCTTTTCGACGCCCGCGACGTACTCGCGCGGGACGACGCCGCCCTTCGTGCGGTCCCCGAACGCGACGCCCGAGCCGCGAGGACCGGGAGTCACTTCGAGCGTGACGCACGCGTACTGCCCCGAGCCGCCGCCCGATTGTTTGATCAGACGATGCTCGGCGCTCGCCGCCTTCGCGATCGTCTCGCGATAGGCGACGCGCGGCTTGCCGACGTTGACCGACACGCCGTACTCGACTTCGAGCTTCTCTACTCTCATCTCGAGGTGGAGCTGGCCCATGCCGAGCAAGCGCGTCTGACCCGACTCCGCGTCCACGCGGGAGCGCAGCGACGGATCGTCGGCGAGCAGGCGTGCGAGGGCGCCGCCGAGGCGGTCGCGATCCGCAGCCGTTTTCGGCTCGATCGCGATCTCCACGACGGGCTCGGGCACGATGATCGATTCGAGGAGAATCGGTGCGTCGGGCGCCGACA
>DASXHD010000110.1:0-12787 GCA_036488725.1 Polyangiaceae bacterium
CGCCCGCCGGGCGAGCCCGCCGACACGTCGCGCCTCGAAGACGCGACGCTCGCGACCGCCTACATCGCCGAGTCACTTGCAGAATGCAACGATCTCCACGCGCGCGACTTCGCCGTCCTCGCGCAGTCGAACGAAATGCTCGACGCGACCGCGTTCGCCCTCTCGCGCGCCGGGATCCCTCACGTCGTCGCCGGTCGCGGATTCTTCGCCGCGCGCGAGGTGCAAGACGCGCTCGCGCTGCTCCGATGGATCGATCGTCCCGACGATCGCGCCGCGCTCCTCTCGATTTTGCGCGGGCCCTTCGCAGCGCTCGGCGATCGCACGCTCGTCGGTCTCACCGAGCCCCACCGCGGGCTCGTCACCGATTTCGAGCGGTGGGACGTGCTCGAACGTCGCGGCTTGGTCGACGAAGCCGATCGCGACGCGCTCGACCGCGTGCGCGCCGTTCTTCGCGCGCTTCGTCGCGCCGCCCCGCGCCTCGGCCCCGGCCGCACGCTGCGCGAAGCCGTGCGCGAGCTCGATCTCGAAGAGACGCTGCTGCTCCAACCGCGGGGCCTCCAGCGGATCGCGAACGTCCGCAAGCTCTTGCGCATCGCCGACGAGGAGACGACCGTGCGCGGTCTCCTCGATCGCGTCGAGCGCGCCGAAGAGCGCGCGCGCGAGCCCGAGGCGGCGACCTTCTCCGAAGACGACGACGCAGTGCGCTTGCTCACCGTCCACGCGAGCAAGGGCCTCGCGTTCCGCGTGGTCATCGTGCCCGAGCTCCGCGGCACGCCGGTTCGCGCGGCGAGCTCGACGCTCGGCCTCGACTTGCGCGCCGACCCGGCGTGGCTCGCGACGAAAGTGGTCGACGATCGCGGCGAGCCGGTGATGACGCCGTCGATCGAAGCGCTCTCCTCGCGCGAGCGCGCCCGCGTGCGCGCCGATCGCCGCCGGCTCATGTACGTCGCAGTGACGCGCGCGCGCGAACGGCTCGTCTTCGTCGGCGGCATGAGAAAGACGGCGCGCGCCGAGCCGTGCTTCGGCGCGATCGTCGCGTCGCTCGCGTCCGCCGGCCGCATCGAGCTGCGCGAGCTGCCCGTCGGCGAAACGACCGCCCTGCGTCCGACGACCACGCCCGAGCTCGAGCTCGCCGCGCCGCGCCCCCCGCGCACCCTCGAGATCGCGATCGCTCCGACGGCGCTCCAAGATTTTCATCACTGCGCGCGTCGCTTCGAGCTCGCGCACCTCGTCGCGCTGCCCGAGCCGACGCCGGCCGCGATCGGCGGCTTCCGCGAGAGCGGCGTCGCGCAAGCGAGCGCGCGCGCGCAAGGCGAAGCGCTCCACCGCGTCCTCGAGCACGTCGATCTCGACGCGTTCGGCGCGAGCGACGCCGAGTCGCGCGCGCGCGCTTCGCTCGACGCGACCGGTGCCGGCGTCGGCCTCGACGAGCCCGCGATCGCCCGGGTCCTCCGCTCCGCCACGCGATTTCTCGCGAGCGATTACGCGCGCTCGGTTCGCGAGGCGGGCGCCGGCGTCTTCCGCGAGCGCGCGTTCGTCTTGCAAGTCACGTCGCCCGATCTCGTGCTCACGCTCCGCGGCGCGATGGATCTCGTCGTCCTCTGGCCGAACGGCGACGTCGACGTCGTCGACTACAAACGCGCGCGCGGCCCGGACACACGCGCGCACGCTCTCCAGCTCGACGTCTATGCGCTCGCCGCGCGGCGCGCGTTCGAGGCCGAGCGCGTTCGGTCGGGCGCAGCTTTTCTCGGCGGCGACGCCGCGCCCGAGCCGCGATTCCGCGCGTCCATCACCGCCTCGAAGCTCGAAGCGCATCTGATTGGTCTCGCAGAGACGCTGCTCGCCGCACGCCGCTCCGCACGCTTCCCGCGCGCCGCTCCGAAGACGTGCCATGCGATCGGCTGCGGCTACTTCACGCTTTGCCACCCCGCGAAAGAGAAACGCCAGCTCGCTTTGTTTCGGTGAGAAAACCGTCGTCGAGCATCGAGCGATGTTGCTCGCCCGCGACGATCACGTGATCGAGCAGCGGCGTGCTCACCGCATCGGCCGCGACCATGAGCCGCTCGGTGAACGCAAGGTCCTCGAGGCTCGGCGTGGGATCGCCGCTCGGATGATTGTGCACGACGACGAACGCGCTCGCCGCCTCGCGCAGCACGAACCGCAGCGGATCGCGCACCGAAACCGAGAGCCCGTGGAGACCGCCGGACGCGACCCGGCGCGCCGCGCGAACGCGATGCTGGCCGTCGAGCGCGAGCACCCAGAGCTCCTCGTGCTCCAAATCGGCGAGGCGGCTCCGCGCCCAAGCTGCGACTGCGCGACTGTCCGGCGCCCACGGCAGATCCTCGCGGTGGACGCGCGCGCGACGCCCGAGCTCGAACGCCGCCGCGAGCCGCAATGCGCGCGCCGCGCCGATGCCTCGACGCGCGGCCATCGCACCGAACCCGACGCGCGCCATCGACTCGATGCCGCCGAGCTCCTCGATGAGCGACGCCGCGAGCACGAGCACCGGCTCGCCCGCGATGCCCGTCCCGAGCACGAGCGCGACCACCTCCGAATCGGCCAAATCGCGGATCCCGACCTCGCGCGCCCGCTCGCGCGCTCCGACCAAGCTTTGCGTCATGGCCGTCGCTCAGCACGAACGACGCCAACGCAATTCGCCGAGAAAGCCGCGTTCGCACGTGGCCCGGCCGGCCCCGGGCCGGCCCGCGGGCCAGCTCAGGATCCGCAGACGCCCGCGCCGCTCAAGTCGGCGAGGGCAGGGGACTTCACGTTGCAGTTGGGCTCGCTCGAGTTCGGCGAGCACGGGTGCTGCTCGTCGCAAATCTCTTGGCAAGTTCGCTTGCCGACCGAGCCGAGGCACGCGAGGCCCTCGGCGCAGTGATGCGTCTCGCAGCTATGACCCTCGGTCACGTCGCCGACGTCGACGCACGCCGCCATGAAGTTCTTTCCGCCGCCCGGGTCGACGATCGTGCACTCCTGGCCGGCGCCGCATTGGTCCATGCCGAAGAGCTGGCAGCCCTTCGCGAGCTGGCAGATCGGAACGGTCGCGCCGCTCGCCGCGTGCTCGGCCGCGATGTCGCAGAAATACGTGTCGTACGGCCCGTTCGAGAGCGCGTTGCACACGTCGTCCTCGCAGCAGTAATGACGGCAGGTCCCCGCGGTGCCGACGCACTCGAAGCCCGGCGCGCAGTCGCTGCCGGACGTGCACGAATCCCCGTCGTTGCCCTGGCCCGACTTTTCGCACTCGGTGCTCGTCTGCTGGCCCGCGCCGAGAACGACACGGCAACCTTCGCTGGCTGCGTCGCCGCCGTCCTCCAAACATGCGAGGGAGTCATCCGGCACGCATCCGCCGCCGCACAAGCTCGAGCGCGCGAGCTGATTGGGCCCGCTCGCTTCGAGGCCCGCGTCCCAGACGAGCGTTTGACCGTCGGCCGAGGCGTCGCCGGCGGGAATCAGCGCGCACCCACCTTCGTCGCCGCTCGTCGATTGCCTGAGCCCGCAAGTGTTGTCACCGCCGATGGCATCGGGCAGGACGGCGCAGCCCACGCCGCCGAGCGTGAGGGCGAAGAGCCCGGCGGAAAGCAATCGATGAAAAGTCATTCGCAATCCGAAGAAGACGGACACGGTGGCTCGTATGATTCACGAGGCGTGCCCACCATCATCTTCGCACAAACGGCCGAAATTGCCAGATTCGGCGGTTTTGCGGCGCGACGACCCTGACAGCGCGATCGCGGTTTGTGCCTATCGCACCGGAATCTCTTGCACGACCGAGTTGCCGGCAGCGTCGAACGCGCGCACGGCGACGATGTGGGAGCCGGGCGGCACGACGCTTCCGAGGTCTGCGTCGAAGGTCTCGTCGGCGGTGTCGAAGATGCCGTCGACCGGCGCGAGCGGACGCCATTCGTCTTTCGCGCCTCGACCGTCGAACGAAACGTCGAGCCGCGCGATCGGGCCGAGGCCGTCGACGACGCGCGCGCGCAGGCGGCGCCCCGCGATCGCGAGCGACTGGAACGTGGGCGCGGTGTTGTCGACGAGGACGTCGCTCGCCTCGAGCGTGTGCGTCAGGCCTTGGCCCGGCGGGTTCGACGCCTCGTCGCTCGCGAGAACGCGGACCCGATATTTGCCCTCGGGCAGCGTCGCCGTGTCCCAATCGTAATCGGTGCGCGTGAGGATCTCGTCGGTGCGGAGGATCTCGCGCCACGTCGCGTCGCCTTCGCGCTCGTAGAAGAGGCGGTAGCGGAGCGCGTCTTGGTCCGGGTTTTCGACCTTCCACGCGATGTGAATGGTGCTGTCGTGCTTGGGCACGTCGCCGCCGCTCGCCGCCGGTCCTTCTTTCGTTTCGTGTGCCCCGGATTTCGGCTGCGCGGTGACTTGCGTGACGACCGCGCGAAGATTTTCGTTCACGAACGGCACGAGCACTTCGCGAAGCTCGCTGTCGCCGCGGAGCAAACGCGCGCGGACTTGAACGAAGCGCGCCGCGGGGCTCGCGATGCGGCTCGCGCGCGACATGCCCGCGCTCCACGCGCTCCAGGTGTCGTCGGGGACGTCGGTATCGCCGGTGCGCGTCGAGAGCTCGACAGGTCCGCTCGCGCGAAACGAGAGCTCGCCGAAATGCGAGCGCGCGCCGGTGTCGAACACTTTGCTCGTCCAGAGCGCGTCCGCGCCGCCGCGCCCGAGGATGCGATGAAACACGGCGCCGTCGCTCGAGACGATGAACGGGTTCTTGTCGAGCGAAAGCGCGGTGACTTGGCGTTCGTCGGTGTCGGCGACCAGCGTGACGGCGTGCGCGTCGTCGACCGTGTAGACGCGTCCTTCGGCTCCGGTTCCGACGTACGGTTTGCCGGCCGCGTCGAGCGCGAGCGACATGTAGTGGAACTCGGAGTGCGCCATCATCTTCTCGGGGCGCCCGCGCGGATCGAATCGCCAGAGCTGTCCTTTGCCCGGTTTGGTGTGCGTGCCGGGTTGAGCGGGACCTGCCGGCGAACGGAGCGCTCCGGCCGCGCGCTTCGGAATGTCGGGCGGATCGGTGTACTCGTTCGAGATCGCCCAGATGCTCCCGTCGCTCGCGGCCGCGACCGCCTTCACTTCGCTCCCCGGAAAATCGTAGACGACCGACGCGCGACCCGGCCCGCTGATGCGATAGAGGTAACCGGTGCCGCTCGTCCCGGCGAGCACGTCGCCGTTCGGCGCGACCGCGAGCGAGACGATGTGCGGCGCTTCGCAACGAAACGTCACCTCGGCTTGTCCCGCGAGGTTCACGCGATAAACGCGGCCTTCGGGCAAGCCTGTCGCCGCGTAGAGGTTCGTCTTGCCGCGATCGAACGCGAGCGCCCAGACGTACGTCGTGTCGGGAAGCGTCGCGAACACGTCGGCCTTACCGCTGGCGGCGCCTGGACCCTGCGAGACCTTGAAGATCTTGCCGTCGGGAAAGGTTGCAGCATACACGTTTCCGCGCGCGTCCTCGACGAGGGACGTGACGCCGGTCTCTTTCGTGTCGGCGAAGACCGACGCTTGATCGCCCGCGACGCGATAAATTTTTCCGCCCGGGCTCGTGCCGAGGAGGACCGAGCCGTCGGCGCGCGGGAGCGCGGCGAGGACCGTGCTCGCGTCGTCGATGCGCAGGTTTCCGAGCCGAAAGCCGGCGCGCACGACGCCATCCGAGCCGACCGACGCGCCCTGCAAGTCGCCGCCGGAGAGCTCGTCCTGCGTGTCGAGATCGAACGTGCGCGTGCCGGTCGCGCGCGCGGGCGTCGCGAGTGCGAGCGCGCCGGCGATGAGGAGAACGCGTGTAAATTGCATGCAGTTTCCCAGCTGTTTAGCGCAATTTCGCGCGGACTTTGATTTTGAATTTGTCGTGGCCTTCGACGTACTCGTCGACGGGGACGATCGATCGCACGTAGCTCGCGATTACTTCGGGCGCGACGTCGCGCGTCGTCGGGCGGAGCGCGTCGAGCGCGAAAGCGGGGAGGCGCGGCGAGACGTGACCGAAGAAAGCGACGCCTTGCGTCGGCATCTTGATCGAGAGGACGACGCTCTTCGGCCGCAACGATTGGTGCGTCGCGTTCGCGAGGATTTGGTCGAGCGTGTCGGGTGGCGCGACGTCGGGCGTCACCTCGTAGCCCGGCGCGACCTCGACCTCGACGTCGCGACCGACGAGCTCCGGCGGGATCGTGATGTCGGCGGTGCGCGTGATCTCGGGCCCGCTGAAGGGTCGAAGGTGCAAGACGACGCGCGCCTTCTCGCCCGCGTCGACGATCGGGTCGAGCACGTCGACCCCGCGCAGGCGCAGCACGTCGCGTTGGTAATGTACCTCGAGCGTCGAGCGGATGCCGTCGACGTGGACGTTCTCCCACGGGTTGTTGAGCACGTCGCCGACGACGCGCACCGCGCGCGACGCGAGCCAGTCGCCGGTGTCGGGCATGCCGCCCATCGCGACGCCGAAGTCTTCGAGATCGACCGGCGCGCGACCGCGAATCGAGACGCGCGAGTGCATCGTCCAGCTCACGTCCCGCCGCTCGCTGGTCGTCGCGTCGACGATCGAGCCGAGCACGGCGGCCGAGAGCGCGGCGCTCATGAATTTTTCTTCGGCGACCTCGACGTCCCACGTCGTCTTCGGCGCGCCGGTGACGCCGCGAACGTCGACGTGGAGCGGGAACGTCGGCGCGCGTTTGGTTTCGTCGACCACGACGCCGCTCTGCCGATCGTTGACGAGCGCGCCGACCGTGCGCGCCGCTTCGCCGACTTTGAAGCTGTGCTGCTCGCTCGCGTAGATCCACAAAACGCGCGGGATCGCCGCGGGGATCGCCGTGTCGCCGGCGCCCATCATCGGGTGGCCGAAGCCGACCAGACGCGCGCCTTCCATGTGCGTGACGGTGCCGAAGCCGAACATCGAGACGTCGCCGCGCGCCATCTCGACGCCGAGCGAGCCGCCGTCGACATAGTGCGTGGGCGCGTTGGGATCCGCCGCGGCTTGCGCCCCGCCGGCTTGGAGCACCTCGAGACCGAGCGGCGCGAAGAGCGGCGTGAGCGCGGCGATGGCGCTCTGCGAGAGACCCGAGACCATGAGCGGCGTTCCGGCGGAGACGATTCCGCGATCCGGATCGCCTTGTGTGCCGAAGCGCGCGGCGAGCTCTTTCGCGTGCGCGGCGAGATCGTATCGGCCACGCGTACCTTCGAACTGCGTCGCGTCGCGCTGAGCGTGACGCACGCTCGTGGGCGACGTCGGCAGCGGCGCGCGACCTTCGAGCGGCCAAAATCCCGGCGGCAGCGGACGGTGCAACTCGGTCAACATCGGCGCGATCGGCGTGATGCCGGCGACCGGCTCGATCATGAACGTGCGAAGGCTGTACGCGTACGCGCCGGCGAGGCGCCCATCGAGATAAATCGGGCTGCCGCTCATGCCCTGAACGTTCTTGGTGACGTTGAGGCGCGGGTGCGGCGTCTTCACCAAGATCAAATCTTGGCCGGGACGGAAGTTGTGCAGCACGCCGATGACCTCGACATCGAATCGCTCGGGCACGTAACCGTGGAAGACCGTCAGGCCGTAGCCCTTCATGCCTTCTTTGATTTCGCCTACGCCGATGGTCGTCGGTCTCGCGTCGCCGCGCGCCGCAGGAATCGCGAGGCCGAGCGCGAGGAGCAGCCCGGCGCCCGAGGCGACGGCGAGCGTGGTGGTGTTTCGCACGCGCGAAACGATATCACGCGCGTCAGAACGCCGAGACGACGCCGCCGCCCTCTTCGAGCGTGCACGCTCCCGACGCGGGATTTCCGCCGGTTCGGATGATGTCGCCCGCGTCCGGCTCGCGGTAGACGCCGGTGAGCTCGATCGACGCCATGCGCACGATTTGTTTCGCGAGCTTGGTGACGAAGAAGCACGGGATCGACGGGACCTCGTGCGAGTCGCCGATGCCCGAGTCGTCGGTGAGAAACAAATAGCGCCCGCCGGTGAGCTGCGCCGCGCTTCGCATCGTGAGCTCGAGCGTGGCGTCGGCGCCGCTCGCGGCGACGGGATAGAGGTGGATGTCTCGCTGGCGTGCGTCTTGGAAAGTCTGCGCGATGTCGGCGGCGTGCTCCGAGTGTTGCGGGGCGTCGCCGATCCAGAACGCGACGCGCGCGACGTCGGCGTCGGCGCGCCACGCGAGCTGATTCATCGCGGCGAGTCCGAGCTCGGGCGCTTCTTGGTAATCGCCGCCGCCGCCCGCCGAGAGCGAGCCGAGCGAGCCTTGAAACGAGCCCGCGTCGCCGGTGAAGTCCGACGTTCGCGTGACGTAGTCGTCGCCCGGATCGGTGTCAGGCCGATCGCGATACGCGACGAGCGCCCACTGCGGATCCGCGTTCGGAAAGTCAGAGCCGATCGCCGTCGAAATATTTTGGAACTCGGATTTCAGATAAGCGGCCTCGTCGCCCATGCTGCCCGTCGTGTCGATGACGATCGCGATGTCGAGTCGCGTCTTGCTCGCGCGGTCCCCGGCGAAGAGCGCGTGCGCGGCGTCGCGATCGGCCTGCGCGATCGGCGGCGCGCCGTCGACCGACGCCGCCGTGCCGAGGTAAGTCGAAAAGAAATCGTAGTTGCGGTTGTCGTCCCACGCGCCCGCGGTGAGGACGCCGCTCGGAACCGACGCGTCGCCGCCGCCGGTCGCCACGCCACCGCCGCCGCTCGGGCCCGCGAAATCACCCGTCTCCGCGGACGACGAGCAAGCGGCAATGAAAGCGATTGAAGGAAGAATAAGCCAAGCCCGCATGCGCGCCTCGATTAGCAACGCATGTGCCGGCCGCGATTTCTCGGGAAAAACCGCGCTCGCGCTCGATCGCGGCGCGACAACCGAGTCATATGCGAATAGAAGGAACGCCGATGGAGGCGCTCGCCGCGCTCGGTTTTTCGCTGCTCGTGCTGCACGCGGGCGCGCACGTCGCGAACGTCGTCGCGTGCGCTCGCGCGCAGTCGCCGGCGCGTACGGTCCTCGCGTTTTTGCTCCCGCCGGTCGCGGCGACGTGGGCGTGGGAAGCTGGCGCGCGGCGGCGCGTAACATTCTATTTGACGACGCTCGCGCTCTTCGCCGCGGTGGTCGTCGTGCTCACGCACACGAGGTAGAATCGAGACGCCCATGCAACCGTGGCAACCGCAACAACAACCGCCCGCGTGGAACCCGCAACCTCTTCCGGGTGCGCTGCCGCAAAGGAACGCCGATGATCTCGATCTCGCCGCGCTGAGCCCGTTTTCGGCGAAGGTCGCGGCCGGCCTCGTCGCGACGGCGGGTCTCTGCGCGGTGCTCGGCTCGCTGCAGACTTGGATTTCGCTCGACTACTTCGAGTGGTGGGTCATCGGGCCGGTGCTCGACGCGTTGCTCGGCGTCGCGTGCATCGGTTTTGCGTCGCGTCTCGTCTCCGCGCGGCGGTGGGCGGCGATCGCGGCGCTCGTGGGCTCGACGATCCTCGCGCTCGTCTCGGGCGCGTGGTGCGTCTTCGCGCTGATGAACGGCCTCTTCGCGGTCTTCGTGCTGATCACGCCGATCTTGTCGGGAACCGGAATCGTGGTCGCCGCGATTTGCATTGGGGCGTGCGATCGCGCCGAGAAAGCGCGCGCGCGTCTCGCGGCGCAAGGGTTGGAGCTCGGACTTTGACGGCGTAGAGTCCCCGCGATGGACGAGGCGGGGCGCCGGAAGACGTCGGTGGAAACGGATTTTTGGGCGGGACTCTTTCTCGACCTCACCTTGCGCGTCGAGTGGGTCGCGCAAACGCTCGATTCGGTGCCGCACGGCGAAGCATCGGCGGCCGCGCTCGTTCGACTGCGGAGTTACGCGCGCGCGCTCGAGGAGCTGCATCGCGCGATCGAGCACGTTCACGCGCACCGGGCGCAGCCGTATTTGAAACCTCTCTTTTCGCTCGAGGGCCCGCTCGCCGGTTATCTGAGCCGCCTCTTCGCGTGGTGCGACGAGGTCGGCGCCGATTTCGAGCGCATGGCGATCTCGCTTCGTCGCCGCGAGCCGACGATGATCGTCTTCTCGCACAAGGCGGTGAACGGCTCGTACGCGCAGTTCGACGAGCTCATCTCGGCGATGCGACGCGCGGACGAAATCGCGCGCGAGCTCCACGGCGACGAGGACGCCGCCGGTTGGCGCCGCTTCGACGAGCATCTCGAGGAGCTCATATGGGCAACCGAATGGTTGCACATGACGCTCGCGCGCCGGCCGGGCGAATAGCAATCACCTCGAAAATTCGGCTTCGAAATCGCGATGCAGCCGGAGGTCCGCGCGCGTCGCGAGCTCGCGCGCGCGCCATCCGGTTCGGATGCGAACGATCTGGATGCGACGCTCGCGCACGACGAACTCGGCGCGCCACTCCTTGAGCGCGAGCAGGCCGCGGTCGCCGGTTCGCTTGATGCGCCGATACGCGTGCGGCTCGGGCCCGAGCGCGAGCGCCGCGCGAAGCTCGTCCTCCAGCTCGACGCCGCGCGCCGCGAGGAACGCGAGCTCGGCGCGCGCGCCGACCGAAAACGAAACCGCCCACGGCGCGACCGGGTCGACCGCGAGCCAACCGTCCCCCGCGTCGCCCGCGAAGTCCGTGTATTTTACATAGGGTTTGAGATCGAGCACCGGCGTTCCGTCGAGCAGGTCGACGTCCTCGACGTGCACGACGAGCCCCTCGACCGAGCGCAGGCGCACGAGGGACATCCCAATGGGATTCGGTCGATGCGGCGCGCGCGTCGCGAAGAGCCCCTTCTTCACGCGGCTCCGCGGCGGCAGCACTTTCGGCGACCACCCGCGCGAGCGATCGAACGCGAAGAGCACCCAGAGATGCGACCACTCTTCGAGGTTCGCGAGCGCGTCCTCGTAGCCTTTGCCCGCGAAGAGCTCGATCGTCGCGCGCACCCCGCGCGCGGCCGCCGGCTGACGAGGCGCTTGGCGTTTCTCGGTCCAAGGCGTGTGCGCGACCCCGATGGGCTCGAACGCGATCACCGAACCCCGGGGGCCTCCGCGCCCGTTTCGTCGACGTACTCGGAGTAGCCGCCGCCGTATTTGTGCGCGCCTTTCGGGGTCAGCTCGAGGACGCGGTTCGAGAGCGCTCGCAAGAAATGTCGATCGTGCGAGACGAAGAGCATCGTGCCTTCGTAGGTCGAGAGCGCTTCGATGAGCATCTCTTTGGTGTCGATGTCGAGGTGGTTGGTCGGCTCGTCGAGCACGAGAAAATTCGGCGGGTCGTAGAGCATCTGCGCGAGCACGAGGCGCGCCTTCTCGCCGCCCGACAGAATTCGGCATTTCTTTTCGACGTCGTCGCCCGAAAATCCGAAGACGCCGGCGAGCGTGCGGAGCGAGCCGATCGAAGCGTGCGGGAACTTCGTGACGAGCTCTTCCCAGACCGTCTTCGTCTCGTCGAGGAGCTCCATCGCGTGCTGCGCGAAGTAGCCCATCTTCACGCTCGCGCCGATCGTGACGCGGCCCGAGTCGGGCGCCGTCATGCCCGAGACCATCTTGAGGAGCGTCGATTTTCCGGCGCCGTTCACGCCCATCACGCACCAGCGCTCGCCGCGGCGGACGAGAAAATCCAAATCGCGGTGAACGACGAGCGAGCCGTACGCCTTGCTCACCGCGTCGCATTTGGCGACGTCTTCGCCCGAGCGCGCCGCGACGGTGAAATCGAAGCGCAATTTCTTTCGGCGGCGCGGTGGCTCGACGCGCTCGATCTTTTCGAGCTTCTTCACGCGCGACTGCACTTGCGCCGCGTGCGATGCGCGCGCTTTGAAACGCGCGATGAACGCTTCTTCTTTTGCGAGCATCGCCGCCTGTCGCGCGGCGGCGCTCTCCTGCTGCGCGTCGAGGAGCGCCCGCTGCTTCACGTAAAATTCGTAGTTGCCCGCGAAGACCGTGAGCTCACCACCGTCGATCTCGACGATCTTGCCGACGATGCGGTTCATGAGCTCGCGATCGTGCGACGTCATCATGAGCGCGCCGTCGTATTGCTTCAGAAAATTTTCGAGCCAGAGGATCGACTCGATGTCGAGGTGGTTGGTCGGCTCGTCGAGGAGCATCGCGTCGGGCTTCATCAAGAGGATGCGCGCGAGCGCGACGCGCATCTTCCAGCCGCCCGAGAGCGCGCCGACGTCGCCGTCCATCACTTCTTGCGAGAAGCCCAAACCCGCCAAAATCTCGCGCGCTCGCGCTTCGAGCGCGTAGCCGCCGAGCTCCTCGAAGCGCGCTTGCGCCTCGCCGAACTCTTCGATCATCTGCTCCATCTTGTCGGCGTTCGCAGGATCGGCGAGCGCGTGCTCGAGCTCGTGGAGCTTCGCGCCCGCTTCGCTGACCGGGCCCGCGCCGTCGAGGGTCGAAGCGACGACGCTCTTGCCGTGCATCTCGCCGACGTCTTGGCTGAAGTATCCGACGGTCGTGCCGCGGTCGATCGCGACCGAGCCGCCGTCGGGCGCTTCTTCCTTCACGATCATGCGGAAGATGGTCGACTTGCCCGCGCCGTTCGGCCCGACGAGCCCGACTTTCTCGCCGCGGTTGAGCGCGCACGACGCGTCCAAAAAGAGGATCTGCCTGCCGTGCTGTTTGGTGACCGAATCGAGGCGAATCACGGAACGGCTCTATGTAGCATCGGACTCGATGATCGACGCCCGAATCCTCGCTCGTTTGCGGAACGTTCCGGGCCGCGGGCTCGCCGCGCTGCTGACCCTCGGGCTCATGCTCGGGCTGCCGATCCTCCTCGGCATCGCGAGCGGCATCTTCGGCGCGCTCGATTTCGACGTGCTCGCGGCGCTCGGGGGGCTCCTCGCCGGGCTGATTTTTTTTGC
>DASXHD010000111.1:0-115099 GCA_036488725.1 Polyangiaceae bacterium
GACCGGCCCGACGAGCGCGCTCAAGAAACCTTCGTTTCGATAAAGCTCCTGCACGTGAGCGACGCCCTTGTCGTAGGTGTCGGGCGAGAACGTCGAGTCGGGATCGAGATCGATCGGCGCGACGCGCGAGCCGCTGCCGCCGCCGAGCATGCGATCGACCGCGCTCGGATCCGGATCGGCGACGAGATCGGCGCCGGGTAAATCCTCGTCGAGGAAGCTGTCGATCTCGCGGCGAATGGCCTTGGGCGAGCTCGGCCCGCCGTTCGACAGCCCGGAGATTTGCGCTTCGGTCACGCACGGGTACTGCCGCGCGACGACGCGAACGCGCACACCTTCTTTGACGTGGAAGACGAGGAACCGCGTCGCGTCGGTTTTCTTGCCGGCGATCTCGAAGCCGACTTGCGCGTCGAGAAAACCGCGCGTCTCGTAAAAGCGCCGGATTTTTTCGGCGAGGTGCTGCTCGCCGGTGTCGGGATCGGTGTCGAGGCCGAGCGCGTTTTGGAGGGTGTCGTTGTCGTAGTGCTCGTTGCCGTCGAAGCGCGTTTGGTAACGCGGTCCGCTGTCGACGCGCACGCGCAGCGTGACGATCGACTCGTTCGGATATCGCGCAAGCACGAGATCGTGCTTCACCGCGGCTTCGTAATAACCGGCGGCGCGAAGCCGATTCTCGAGACCGACGTCGGCCGCTTGCAGCGCGGTCGCGTCGGCGCGATCGCCGCGATCGATTTCGTAAGCTTTGGTGTAGCGGTCGAGCTCCTCGGGCTTCGCGCCGAACACGTAAAACACGCGGCGCCCGACTTTGCGCGGCTCGCCGACGGTCACGTCGAGCAGAAGCAAAATGCGGCCTTCGCGATCCGTCTCGCGCATCGTGATGTCGACGCGCGACTCGGGAAAACCGCGCCGCGCGAGGAGCGCGTGGATGCGACGTTTGCGCGGCGCGATCTCGTCGCCCTGGATTTCGCCGCCGTCCTCGAGCTGCGCCTCGTGGAGGATCTCTTCGCGGTCGATGGGTGCGTGATGCGTGTCGACGCGCAAGCCGTCGATGATTCGACGCGGCACGGCGCGCACGCGGATTCTTACGCCGTCGCCTTCGGGCATGACCTCGACGCGCGCGGTTCCATAAAGGCCGGTGCCGAGCGCTTCGACCAGCGCGGCACGCGCGACCGTCGCGCCGAACGGCTCGCCGAGCTTGACCGACTGGAGCTTCGCCGGCGCGATGTCGTCCCACGGATCGCTCTCTTGCACGAGGTCGACGGCGCGCACCGGTTTTCCGTCGAACGCGCTCAAGTCCGGCGGCGTCAGCGGCATCCGCGGTGCGGCGAGCGTGAGCCGCGGCACGGCCGGCTCCTCGAGCGGCGTCACGCTGATGGGCCCGCCCGCAAACGCACGGCCGCCGTCGATCAAAATCGCGAACGCGATGATGAGGACGAGCGCTTTACTGGAATTCAATTCTCCACCGCAAGTCGACGCCGAGGTTCCCGACTGCGCTGGATGTTACTTGATTGTTCACGTTGTCGTACGAGCCTTGCACGCTGAAATTCTTCCCGAGCTTCCACATGATGTTGGCGTAGAGCTCGTTGGTTCCCGAAACCGTCGTCGACACGTTCGCGCTCACGTTCTGCGTGAGCCGTTTGCCGACGTTGAGCGTCGGCTCGTTGCGTCCCGTGTGCGGTGAGTACGCGCTGCCGACGCCGAACTCGTCGACGGGGACGACCTTGGTCACGGCCGACGACGTGCCGGTCACCGCGGAGAGCGCTTCGAGCGCGACCGACGCGCCGAGCGTGCCCGCTTGAATCTGATCGGCCTCGGCGCGCGTGATGCCGACCGTGAGGAGGAGCACGATGTCCTCTTGCTGGAGCGGCGGATCGCTCGTGAGGTCGATCTTGAGATCGTTCGAGTCGCCGTAAGCGTGGAGCGCGATGCGCCAGGTCGTTCCCGTCGTGCTGCTCGTCGAGCTCGCGCCGCTGCTCTGGCTCGAGGTTCGTCGATATTCCGTCGTCGCTTGGATGTCGACGTGCGCCGCGATGCGCGTCGGGTCGTCGAAGCGCACGATCGCCTGCTGGATGTCGAACACGCTCGTCCCGAACGGCAGACGCAAGCGCCCGCCGGGGAGCGCGTGCATCTCGCCGCGGAGACCGAAGCGCTGGTTCGTGCCGGAGACGACGAGCCCATTTTCCAGGGCGATTTGCGCTTCGACGAGGTTGTTCTTGATGCGGAGCGGCGTCTTCGCGCGAACGCGAAGATCCATGCTGATCGCGTCGAGCGATGGATCGTACGTCTCGATTTCGGTGCGTTTGGCGGCGCCGAGCGCGCCGATGTCGCCCGCGACGTTGATCGGCCGCGTGTACTCGAGCGAGTCGATGACGACCTCGCCGGTCAAGTGCGGGAGCTTGCGTTTGTCGAGACCGCCGTCCTCGAAGGCGAGCGCGAGGTCGGCGTCGACGCCGGCGCTGATGCCGTCGGACGGCGCGAGCCGAACGTTGCGCGCGGCGAGCGTGAGCTCGGCGTTACCGAGGCCGAGGTTGCGAATGGGCACGCGCCCGCCGAGCGTGAGCGTGCCTCCCGAGAATTTCGCCGAGCCGTGCGCGACCCGAACCTCGGAAGCGTCGGCCCGTAAATCGATCGCGACGTCGTTGATCGGCGACGGCACGCCGCGAATCGCGAGCTCGCTCGCGCGCACGCTCGCCTGGCCGTCGACCTGCGGATCCGACGCGCGCCCGGTGACGCGCACGCTGCCCGAGAGCGAGCCCGCCGCGCGATCGAGCTTCGGCACGACGCCCGCGAGCACCGACAAATCCACGGGCGCGAGATCGGCGCGCAAGTCGAGCGTCGGCTCGCCAAACGGATCTCGCACGCCGCCCTGCAACGTGACCGACCCGGTCACGCCCTGTCCAGCGGACAAATCGAGCTCGACCGGCGGCAGCGTGACCTTGCCGTCGGCGAGGACGATCGGCGCGCTCGTCGGCTTGAGCACGAGCTTCTTGCCCTCGCTCTCGATCGACAGCGACTCGGGCACGAACTTCGCGGACGCCGACGCGTAATCGCCTTGGCGGACGCGATCGATCATCACGTCGCCGGAGATCTGGCCGGTGAGCTTCGCGAGCGAGCCTTCGGTCTCGCCGGTCGCCTTCACGATCGAGTCGAGCGCGAGCTTGCGAAGCTTCACGTCGCCCGAGAGCTCCATCTGCTTCGCGCGCGACGCCGTCACGTGATCGAGGTGCACCTGTCCGCCGAACAGATCGCCGGTGACGACGTACGTGCCATGCGACGACGCGTCTTTGGCGTACGCGTCTTTGTCGAACGGCCCGCCGATGGGACCGCCGCAGGTCGTGTGCCCGACGATCTTCGTCTTCGACGGGAGCTGCGTCATCGTGAGATGCAGCTTCGACGCGCCGAGATCCGCGCCGCGAACGTGAATCGGCGAGACGTCGACGTCGGCATCGGCCGTGAACGCGTCGATCGTGCCGGTCACCTGCGCGAGGCCCGAGACGGTGCCCTCGAGCTCCGGCGCGATTTTTCCGAACGTCTGCAGGCGCGAGAGCGGCACGCCTTCGAGCACCACGTTGCCGCGCAAAACGCCGCCCGGCTTGATCGACGCCGACCCGAGAAGCGAGCCGAACGTCGTCCCATCGCGCTCGCGCCGAACTTTGTGCAGCGTGAACGCGTGAACGTCGAGGTCGGCGCCTTGGAAGCCGGCGAGCCGATCGTTCCACCGCAAATCCAAATCGGCGTCGCCGTCGTCGAATTTTTCTCCGAACAAATCGACCGCGGAGAGGTGCGGGCTCGCGTGCAGCGAAATCGCGCCGCCGCCGCATTTGTCCTCCGGTCCGCCGAGCACGAAGTGAAGCGTCGTGTCGCCCGCGATGTTTCCGTCGATGCCGTCGAAGCGCGGGTCGTCGTTCAGCTTGAAGACGTCGAGGAGGTCGCGAACGTTGAGCACGTTGGCGCGCACGGCCGCGTCCATCTTCATGCTCGCGCCGCCGCCGAACTGCACGCGGCCCTGCGGCATCTCGTAGTTGCTCTTGTTCTTGTTCGCCTTCACGTCGGAGAGCGCGAGCACCTGCGCCTCGCCCTCGCGCGTGACCTCGGCATGCACCGACGTGATGTTGCCGAACGCCATGTCGGCGAGCTGGAAACCGGTGACGCTCCCCTCGCCCGTCACCTTCGGGTCCATCATCTTCGGGCCGACGTCGATCTTCACGTCACCGACGCCCGCGATCGGCACGCCCGCGAGCGGCGTGATGTCGGCGAGGTCGACGTGCGCCTTGGGGACCTGCACGCGAAAATCGTTGTGAAAGCCGAGCAGCACGAACCCGCCGGCGACGTGCGTGCGCGAAGTGTCGCCGCGCGCGTTCTGGAATTGCACCGAATCCGGCCGCACCGCGAGGTGCGCGGCGAGCTTCGCTTCGTTGAACCCGATGAGCCGCTGCCGCTGCGGATCTTTCACCCAGCGATCGAAGACGGCGAAGTTTCGCGTCGTCGTCGTGAAGTCGCCGTCGAGCTTGAGCGGGTCGAGCGTGCCGCCGAAATTCGGCATGTGGATGTCGACGACGTCCCACGCGACGTGCGGGTGCTGCGAGACGCCGAGGTCGGTCATGAGCTCGGCGAAGTCGATCGAGTCGATGTCGGCCGACGCGCCGAGCGTGTTGGCGAGCGGCTCGACGTGAACGCCCTTCAAGTGCACGGTGCCGCCGGCGAGCCTCACGGTCGTCTGCGGGCTTCGGATCACGTTGTTCGCCATCGCGATGTCGGCGTCGACCGAATCGGCGAAGTGAAACTGCGCGAGGCGAATGTCGCCCGCGGTGACCTTGCCGTTCACCTCGGGGAGCTGCATGCCCGGCGCGAGGCGCACGTCGGCGTCGAGCCCGACCCACCCGGTGAGCTCGGGCAGCTTCGCGAGACGCGCCGCGACGCCGACCGGCGCGCGCACGCGCACGTGACCGCTGAAGTCGTTCGGGATCTCGCCTGGTTTGGGCAAACGCATCCGCGCGTGATTGAGCTCGAGCTCGACGCGTCGCTCGTCGTCGGCGGCGAGCTTGCACGGCGGAGTCGTCGCTTGCGCCGGGTCGAGGTCGGCGGCGCCGTGCATCTCGAGCCGCCGAACCGAGACCTCGTCGTTGGTGAGACGAACGCGCGCGTCGAGCGAGCACACGGCGTCCTCGTCGACGGCCTCCGCGTCGCGGTGCCGCACGACGTAACTCTCGCCGGCACGCAGCGCGACCTCGAGCGACGAGCCGCGCTCGGGGTCGTCGTCGTTCTGCACGTCGAGGTCGAGCTGATGCGCCTGCACGCGCACGTCGTCGATCGTCAAATCGACGTCACCGTCGGTGATCGAAAATCCATCGAACGGCAAGTGCAGCGGCCCCGACGATTTCTTCGACTCGGGCGGCTTGATCGCGAGGTTCTGGAGCTTGCCGTCCTTGAGGACGATGCGCGCGTGCGGCGCCTCGATGTCGATTTGCTCGATGAGGAGCTTGCCGCTCATCAGCGCGAAAAATCGCGGGCGCACGCTCGCGCGGCGCGCGGTCAGCGCGGGGCCGCCACCGTCGGACGACTCGATTTGCACGTTGGCGAGCTCGATCGAGAGCGGCCACAAATGCGGCACCACGTCGAAGCGCGCGACGATGCCTTGCTCGTGGAGCGCCTTGGCCGTCGCCCGCATCGCCCAATCGCGCGCGTACGCCGAGCGAACGAACCCAATCGCCGCGAGCGGGAGGACCCCGGCGAGCGCGAGGACGAGCGACAATAGTCGCGCGAGCGCGCGCCCGATCCGCGGACCTCGCCGCCGCGGCTGCCGAGGAGGCGCCGGAAGGCTGGACGAGGCGACGGACGAGGGTCGATTCACGAGCTCTTGCGTTGGACGAAAGTCCCCGGGAAAGCGTAGCTCCGAACCCCTAGCAGGCCACAATTTCAGGGATTTGATACTGTATTTTACGAAGCGACCATGCGCAGAACCACCGCCGGTGTAGTCGACGCGGACGCGCTCTTGCCCGCGCGAATTGCCCGCGCGGAAAAGCACGAGCCCGAGGACGTGATTCGCGTGCTCGAGCCGCTCGTCCTCGAGCGTCGTCGTGAGCGTTTGCTCGCCGTGATCGATTCGCGTCTCGCGAGCGTGACGGTGCTCTTCGATGCGCCGCACGATCCCTTCAACGGCGCCGCGGTCGTGCGATCGTGCGAAGCGTTCGGCGTGCAGACGATTCACGTGGTCGAGCGAAGAGAGCGATTTCTCGCGGCGAGCTCGGTCGCGCGCGGCGCTCAAAAATGGGTCGACATCGTTCGTCACCCGACGTCCCACGAAGCCGTCGGCGCGCTCCGCGAGAGCGGCATGGCGCTCGTCGGCGCGCACCCCGCGGGCGAGCTTTTGCCCGAGGATTTGGCCAAAATCCCGCGGCTCGCGCTCGTCCTCGGCAACGAACGCGACGGGATCACGGCCGAGCTCGAGGCCGCCTGCACGCACCGCGTCCGCGTTCCGATGCGCGGATTCGTCGACAGCTTGAACGTGAGCGTGACCGCCGCGATCCTGCTCGATCGCGCCGTCCGCGAGCGTCCCGGCGACCTCTCCGAGCCCGAAAGACGCAGGCTCTACGCTCGCGGACTTTATTTTTCTGTGCAGAAAGCCGAGAGCATACTTACGCTGTGCGACACATGAGCGATCCGCAGGACACGACTACGGACCAAAAAGAAGCGCGGGACGAGTCGAACGAAGAGCCGGCGCCGGAGCTGACCGCGCCGAGCGAGCTCGAGCGCGCGCAGGAAGAAGCGGCGAAGCTGAAGGACATGCTCGTCCGCACGGCGGCCGACTTCGACAATTTCCGAAAGCGCACGCGCCGCGAAATCGACGAAGCCAAGCGCCAGAGCCGCGAAGAGCTGCTCAAGGAGTTGCTGCCGGTCTTCGACAACCTCGAGCGCGCGATTCAAAGCGCGCAGAAGGCGACCGACGTCAAAGCCGTCGCGGACGGCGTCGGGATGATCTTGAAGCAATTCGAGGGCACGCTCAGCCGCGCGGGAATCGCGCGTGTTCCGACCGTCGGCACGATGTTCGATCCATCGATGCACGAGGCGATTCAGCAAATCGAAACCGACGAGCAGCCTCCGGGCACGGTCGTGGCGGAAGTGCAGCCCGGTTATCGCGAAGGCGAGCGCCTGGTTCGCGCCGCGATGGTCGTGGTCGCGAAGCCGAAGTCGAGCTGATATCGTAGGCCCCTCGAATGGGGAAGATCATCGGCATCGACCTCGGCACCACGAACTCGTGCGTGGCCGTCGTGGAGACCAACGTCTCCGCCGGTGCAGCCAAAACCGCGAAGCTCGAGGTTCGGATCATTCCGAATTCCGAGGGCGCGCGCACGACGCCGTCGGTCGTCGGCTTTCCCGTCAGCGGCGAGCGCCTCGTCGGCCAAGCCGCCAAGCGCCAGTCGGTCACCAACGCGACGAACACGGTCTACGCGGTGAAGCGCTTGATGGGCCGCAAGTTCAAGGACGAAGAGGTCCAGCGTCAGCTCAAGGCCGTGCCGTACAAAATCATGGACGCGCCGAACGGCGACGCGTGGGTCGCGCTCGGCGGCCGCGAGATGTCGCCGCCCGAAGTGTCGTCGTACGTCCTCGGCAAGATGAAAGAGATCGCCGAAGCCTTCCTCGGCGAGCCGGTCACCGAAGCCGTCGTCACCGTCCCCGCGTACTTCGACGACGCGCAGCGCCAGGCGACCAAAGACGCCGGAAAAATCGCCGGCCTCGACGTCAAACGAATCATCAACGAGCCGACGGCCGCAGCGCTCGCCTACGGCCTCGAGAAAAAACAAACCGAGCGCGTCGCCGTTTACGACCTCGGCGGCGGCACGTTCGACATTTCGATCCTCGAGATCCAGAGCGGCGTCTTCGCGGTCAAGGCGACCAACGGCGACACGCACTTGGGCGGCGAGGATTTCGATCAGCGATTGATCGACGCGATCGCCGACACGTTCCAAAAAGAGAACGGCGTCGATTTGCGCAAAGACCGCATGGCGCTTCAACGTTTGAAAGAAGCATCGGAGAAGGCAAAACACGAGCTTTCGTCGTCGCTCGAGACCGAGATCAATCTGCCTTTCGTCGCGACGAGCACCAAGGGCGAACCGCTCCACGTCGTGCGCACGCTCACGCGCGCCGACTTCGAGCTCCTCACGCAAGACCTGATCGACTCGACGCTCGACCCGTGCAAGAAGGCGCTCGCCGACGCGAGGCTCACGCCCGCCGACATTCACAACGTGGTCCTCGTCGGCGGCATGACGCGCATGCCCGCGGTGCAGCGCGCGGTGAAAGAGTTCTTCGGCAAAGACCCGCACAAAGGCGTGAACCCCGACGAGGTCGTCGCGGCAGGCGCCGCGCTCCAAGGCGCGGTCTTGCAAGGCGAAGGCAACGTCGAGGTCCTCTTGCTCGACGTCACGCCGCTCTCGCTCGGCGTCGAAACCGGCGGCGGCGTCTTCACGCCGCTCATCGGGCGCAACACGACCATCCCGACCGAAAAGAGCGAGGTCTTCACGACCAGCGTCGACAACCAGTCGTTCGTGCCGATCCACGTTCTTCAAGGCGAGCGCACGATGTCGGCCGACAACCGCTCGCTCGCGCGCTTCGAGCTCACCGGCATTCCCCCGGCGCCGCGCGGCGTGCCGAAGATTCAGGTCACGTTCAAGATCGACGCGAACGGCGTCGTCTCCATCGAAGCCAAAGACCTCGGCACCAACCGCGTGCAGACGATGAAGATCACGTCGACGAGCGGGCTCTCGCAAGACGACGTCACGCGCCTCGTGGCCGAGGGCGAAAAATTCCGCCAAGCCGACGACATGCGCCGCGAGCTCGCCGAGCTGAAAAACCAGGCCGAAACCCTCCTCTACACGACGAGCGCCGCCCTCGACGGCTACGCCGATTTGGTCGAGGCCGACGTGCTCGAGGGCGCCCGCAAACAAGCCGCGCACCTCCGCGCCCTCCTCGAAGAGGCCGGCGACGTCGCCCAAATCCGCGAGGCGCACCAGACGCTCGAGGCGATGGTCTTCGCGATCGCCGAAAAGATGTACGGCCCCGCCGAGGGGGAGAACCCGCCGGCGTAGCGCGCGATGCTATAATCAAAGGCATGAGCGCCCCCGCGATGACCGACTCCGACCGAGCCGGTCACTTCATCTACGACTGGAACGAGGTCGACCGTCGCGGGCGGCTCATCTCCAAGAACGTCTCCTTCTTCGACGAGACACTCCGCGACGGCCTGCAAAACCCGTCGGTTCGCGATCCGTCGATCGACGACAAGCTGAAGATCCTCCACTTGATGGACGACCTCGGCATCGACGAGGCCGACATCGGGCTTCCGGGCTCGAGCAAGCGCGCGTTCGAGGACGTCCTTCGCATGTGCAAGGAAGTCGTCGACTGCAAGATGAAGATTCGCGTCGCGTGCGCGGGCCGCACCGTCGTATCCGACATCACGCCGATGGTCGAGGTCTCGCAGCGCGTCGGCATTCCGATCGAGGTTTACGCGTTCATCGGCTCGTCGCCGATTCGGCAGTTCGCCGAAGACTGGGACGCCGAGAGCATCGCGAAGAAAAGCGCGGCGGCGATCGACGTCGCCGTGAAAGCGGGTTTGCCGGTCGCGTACGTCACCGAAGACACGACGCGCTCGCGACCCGAAGTGCTCTCGACGCTCTTCAAGACCGCGATCGATCACGGCGCGACGCGACTCTGTCTCTCCGACACGGTCGGCCACGCGACGCCCGACGGCGTCCGCAATTTGATTCGCTTCACGCAGAGCATCATCGCGGGGACCGGCGCGAAGGGCATCGGCATCGACTGGCACGGCCACAACGACCGCGGGCTCGCGCTCGAGAACGCGCTCTGGGCGCTCGAGTTCGGCGCCGACCGCGTCCACGGCACGGCGCTCGGCATCGGCGAGCGCGTCGGCAACGCGCAGATGGAGCTCATCCTCCTCAACATGAAGCTCCTCGGGTTGCTCGATCGCGATCTGACGAAGCTCATGGAGTACTGCAAGTCGGTCGCCGACGCGGTCGGGTGGAACGTCGCGCTCAACTATCCGCTCGTCGGACGCGACGCGTTTCGTACGGCCACCGGCGTGCACGCCGCCGCGATCATCAAAGCAATGCAAAAAGGCGACGCGTGGCTCGCCGACCGCATCTACAGCGGCGTCCCCGCCGGCATGTTCGGCCGCAAACAAGAAATTCTCATCGGCTTCATGAGCGGCGCGTCGAACGTGAATTACTACCTGCGCGAACGCGGCATCGAGCCCGATGAAAAGCTCGTTCAAGAGATCCTCGCGGCCGCAAAAGGTCTCGACCACATCATGACCGACGATGAAGTGACCGCAGTCGTGAAGCGCGTTCGCGGTTGATGCGGCGCGCGGCGGCGGTCGTCTTTTGCAGCGCGTGCGTCGTCGGGCCCAAGCTCGTCTCGGCGCCGATGCTCTCTTCGGTGCCGGTCGCAGAGGTGACGATCGACGCGAGCGCGGGCGACGACGCGGAGGCCCCGCCCGAGGAGACGCCAGCTCGGCTCGAAGGCTCGTGGACTGGTCACGCATGGCAGACCGGCAACTCGTCGTTCACGCTGAACGTCACGTTCGAGTCGCGCGGCGCCGACGTCGTCGCGCAGGTGCATTATCCGGAGCAACATTGCCGCGCCGAATGGCGACTGCGGCGCGGCGAGCACCAGCAGTGGGTCGGCGAAGAGAACGTCCTCGTCGATCCGTTCACGCGATGCCCGCGGCGCGGTCACGTGATCGTGACGCCAGCCGAGGACGGCACGCTCCATTGGAACTGGACGGCGCCCGGCCGCTCGGCAACGGCCAACCTCGAACGCGAGCAACCCTGAATCGAGCGCGTCCGATGGGGCGCGTGCTCTTTTCGATTCTCGGTCCGAATCGCTGCGCGGCGTGCGATGCGCCGGCGCGCGAAGAAGTCGTCTTTTGTCCGGGTTGCGCGGCGACGGTCGAACGATCGAGCGATCCGCGCGCGCCGTTCGTGTACGGCGGCGCGATGTCGAACGCGATCACGCGATTCAAATACGGTCCAACGCCCGAGCTCGCGCGGCCGCTCGGCGCGCTCCTCGCGGCCGAAGCTCGTGGGCGATTCGATCACGTCGACGCGGTCGTGCCGGTGCCGCTTCATCCGTCGCGTCTCTTCGAGCGAGGCTTCAACCAAGCGGTGCTTCTCGCGCGGCCGGTCGCGCGGGCGCTCGGCGTTCCGCTTCGTGCGCGCGCACTGGCGCGTACACGACCGACCGAACGCCAAGCCGAGCTCGATCGCAGCGCGCGCCTTCAAAACGTCGCAGGCGCTTTTCGTGCGCGGCGACCGACGAACGAACGAATTTTGCTGATCGACGACGTGAGAACGACGGGCGCCACGCAAAACGCTTGTGCCGAAGCCCTGCGTGGTGCGGGCTCGCCGCGCGTGGATTGCCTCGTTCTCGCCATCGCGCCGGCAATGGCATACCCTTAGATATCTCCTCTCCCCGTGAGCAATCAGACCGAATGGCGGTGGGCCGATCCGGCCGGACAGCAGCGTCTCGTCCGTGAAGACGAGCTGCGTGCTGCGCTCAGGAGCGGCGCGATTCCGGCGAACGCGCCGGTCTGGACGCGCGGGTGGAAGGCTTGGCGGCCGGCCAACGAGGTCGCGGAGCTGACGGGAAAAATCGAGGCGCCGGCCAATGGCGCCGACGTGCCGCCGCCGCCGAATTTCATCGTCGCCGCGCAAGACGCATTCGAAGGAAAGCCCGCGCCCGCGCCGACGGGTCCCGCGGAGCCGCCCGCGCCGCCGCGTTACGTGCCGATCGCGCCGACGACGCAGCCGCAGATCCCGAAGGCGCCGAATTCGGACACGCGCGTCGACGCGAAAGTGGCGCCCTTGCCGAGCCCGAAGCCGCCGACGTCACTGCCGCCGACCGTCCAAGCGCGGCCCCCGACGAAAGCGCCGCCGCCGCTCCCGCCGGCCGCGCGCAACGCCGCGAAAAAGAGCAGCGCGCCGCCGCCGCTGCCGCCAGCAGCGAAACGATCGCAGCCGACGATGAAGGCGACGCCCGCGCCGCCGAAGGTCGCGACGAGCGCGGCGACGAACCTCGCGAAGACCGCGCCGTCACCGGGCACGACGACCAAGCCGATGCATCCGGCGCAGCCGAGCGCGTTCACGCACACGCAGCGTCCGCCCGCGGGTGTGGCGCCGCCCGCGGGCGCGCTCTCGTCGCCGCCTTCCGGGCGGACCACGCTTCAAGTCGCGCCGGCGCCCCCGCCGATGCCGAAGCTCGATCCGATGCCGAGCGCGCCGCAGCCGCCGCCCAAGGAGGCGAGCAGCAAGTTTCCGACGCTGCTCATGTTCGACGAGGCGCCGAGCGCGCTGCCGCCGCCGCCGACGACGCCCGATGAGGAGACCGAAGAAGCGCCGCCGATCGTCGTGCCGCCGCCCGAGCCGAGCAACATGACGAACGCCGTCACGCGTCCGCCGCCCTGGGGCGAAGGCGCCGTCGAGATGGACACGCGCATTCCCAAGTCGCCGGCGGTGCCGGCCGTCGGGAGCGAGACGCGGCCGTCGGACGCGCCGCCGCGGCCGGTCGAGCTGAGCTCGTCCGATTTGACGTCGGAGGCGCGCATCGAGGTCGTGAAGGCGGCGCCGCTCGCGCCCGCCGAGCGACCGCACGCGACGATGCAAGGCCTCGGGCCGGGCGCGCTCGGAGAAAATCGCGCGCTGCTCGAAAAAGCGATTCATGCGTCGCCGCCGCCCGCGCCGCTCTCTGCGAGCGACGTCGCTTCGACGACGAAGTGGCAAGCGCAATCCGAAGACGTGCCGGAGCCTGCGCCGATTCCGCCTTCGCCGAGCGGCGCGAAGCTTCACGATCTGCGCGCGATTGCGGCGCAGCGCGCGCAGGGAGCCGCCGAGCGCGCGCGTCACGCGTGGGATGATCTCCGCGAGCGCACGAAAGACAAGCCGCGTTGGTTCTTGCCGGTGATCGCGGGAACCTCGGCGTGCGTGCTCGTCATTCTTTTCGCGGCCGGCGTGAAAGAGCTCATGGGCTCCGGATCGACCGCGTCCAGCGCAGCGACCACGGCCACGACCACGGCGCCCGCGACGGCCACGGCAGCGACGACGGCCGCGGCCACGGTCGCGACGACCGCGCCAGTCGCGCCCGCGCGCCCGATGGAGTGCACGACCGCCGGCTCGCCGCGGACCGTCGCGCCGAAAGCGCTCGTCGGGAGCGGCGTGGAGGTCACCGACGTCGGAGGAAAAGTCGCGCTCGGCTTCGCGGCTGCGCCGAAAGAAGCGACGCTCGAAATCGTCGATCCCCAGACGACCGCGTCGCTCGGGTCGCTTCATCTTCCCGAAAACGCGAAAGTGCGTCGCGTCGTCGCGCTCGACGACAAGAAGATGGCGGTCGATCTCGATCGCAAAGGCGATCCGCTGCAAGGCCGCCGCACGCTCCGCGCGGCGACGCCGATCGATCTGGGCGCGACCGAAGACGGGCTCGCGTGGGCGCCGCTCGCGAGCGACAAGAGCGTGAAGCTTTGGCCGCTCCCGAGCGCGGATCAACCCGTCGAATCGCTGCGCGGCGAGCCGCTACCCAACGCCGCGGGATTCGCGATCGCGTTTCGTCACGCGGGCGCGATTTGGTTCGGCGCGTTCGGAGGCACGCCGCCGGCGCCGCTCGGTTCGCTCCTGCACGTCGACGGCCTCGGGCCGAAGATCGGCTCGCCCGCGGTCGCTGCGAGCGGCGATCGCATGATGGTCGCGTGGGCCGACCGCGCGACGAAAGACGATCCGTGGTCGGTGCGCTACGCGTTCTTCCGCCCGAGCGACGCGACGGCGCAGTCCAAGACGTTCAGCCTCGGCGGCGGTGCGCCCGAGCGCGCGATGTCGCCTTCGCTCGCGCCGCTCGGTGGCGGCCGCTTCCTCTTCGTGTGGACCGGGTGCCCCGAAGGCGTGGCGTGCCAAGTGCGCGGCGTCGTCTTCAACGCCGACGGCACGACGACCGCGCCGTTCACCGCGTCGTCCGAGGACGTCAACGCCGGCCAAGGCCAAGCCGCCGTGCTCGCCGACGGTCGCGGCGTCGTCGCGTTCCTCGCGGCGACCGGCAAGCACAGCTTCGAAGTGCACGCGACGCCCATCCACTGCGCGGAGAAATAGATGCAACATACACGCACCTCGTTCTTCGTCGGTTTGGTTCTCTGCGCGAGCTGCGCGCTCTTCGAGCCGCAGTCGAAAATCCGCGCGGGCGAAGCCTTCACGACCGGGCAAGCGCAGTACGACGACTATTTCGGCAAAGTGCACACGCTGCAGCTCGCCGCGGCGAGCTGGGCCGATCAAAAGAAAGCGACGCGCCGCAACTTGATCGACGCGCTCAAGATCGCGACCGATGCGCCCGACGTGACCATCGTCGAGGCGACGCACGAGCGCATGGTCGCCGCGGCACACATCGTCGGCTCGACGCACCTCGAGCTCCGCGAGGACGAAGGCAAGCTCGTCGTCGCCGCCGAAGGACGCGCCGACGGTCCGACGCAAGATTTCTTGAAGGCGGTGCGCGCGACGATCGACGGCGAGATGAAGCGCAAGCGCGACATGCAGGACGTTCCGCAAAAGTGCGACGACCTCGCGAAGGCCGGGCGCGATCTCGAGCCGCACGTGAAAGACGACTTCTTCCGCCAGGGCGGCACGATGATGGCCGACGTCCACGACGAGATCGAAGCGTCGTTCGACGTGCTCGGGCAGCTTTCGAAGACCGCGCGCATCGAGAAGCGCGAGACCGAGGACTTCGTCGCGGATCTCGCGCGTGCCGTCGAGGCGAGCCCGGGCGAGCCGATTCACACGACCGTGATCGCGCCGACGACGACGACGAGCCACCCGGCTTCACATCCGAAGCCGCCTCCGGTCGCCGAAACCGCGCCGGTCGCACCGAAGCCGAAACCCAAGCCGAAGCCGCAACCCGCCGGCGGCGGCGGCGACGACTTCAATCCCTAATTCCGGGCGAATTTCTCGGACGGGAACTTCTGCGATGCGGCTTCGAGGTGCGTCGCGACCATGTCGGCGGTGATCGTGATCGGCAAGAGGTCGCGCGTGCCGTCGGGCATCACGATGAGGTAGACCGGGATGCCGGTGCGACCCGTCGTGTCGAGGAGCGCCGAGAGCTCGTCGTTGTCGTTCGTCATGTCGACGCGCATCGGGAGGATGTTCGTCTTGCTGAGCGCGCCGCGGACCGTGTCGGTCTCGATGAACGCGTGCTCGTTCGCTTTGCACGTCGCGCACCACTCGGCCGTGAAATCGAGCAGCACGGGCCGCCCGCGCTTTCCTTCGGCCTTCACCCGGCTCGCGTCGTACGGCGTCCACGCGATGTGACCGTCGACGATCACCGGCGGGTCCATCGAGCCCTTCGCGACCGGAACGTCGGCCGCGATCGCGACCGTCGGCTTCACGAACGAGATCGACCAGTAGCCGACGAGCACGAGCGCGCCGACTTGCACGCCGCGCACGATCCAACGACGCGCGGGCTCGGCCGCGACGCCGCCGTAACGATTGCCGAACCAGAGCGCGACCGCGAGCGCGAGGAGGAAGATGAGGAACGAGTTCGACGACGCCGGCGTCACCTGCACTTGGAGCGTGCGGAACAGCCAAATCGCGGTGCCGAAGAGCGCGAAGCCCATCACCGTCTTGACCGTCTCCATCCAGCGGCCGGGCCGCGGGAGGATTTTCGAGAACGACGGGATGAACGTGATGATGAGATACGGAAGCGCGAGCCCGACACCGATGAACGCGAAGATGAGGATCGTCTTCCACGCGGGCACGTCGGAGCCGAGCGCGACTGCGGCGGCGGTGCCGAGGAACGGCGCCGAGCACGGCGTCGAGAGGAGCGCGGCGAAGAGACCGTTCACGACCGAGCCGAGGAACTTGTCGTCGTCGCCGCCCTCGGCGCCCGACGACACGTTGAGCTCGAACACGCCGACCGAGTTCAGCGCGAACGCGAAGACGATCGCGGTCATCGTGGCGACGAAGGCGGGGTGCTGAAACTGCATGCCCCAACCGAGCCTGTGGCCCGACGCCTTCACGGCGATGATCACGACCGCGAGCGCGATGAACAGGCTCATCGTGCCGATCGTGTAGGCGATGCCGTGCATCCGGCGCTTGTGCGCGTCGTGGCGCGCGTGGTCGACGACGCTCATCGCTTTGAGCGCGAGCACCGGCAAGACGCACGGCATCACGTTCAAGATGAGTCCGCCAAGGAGAGCGAGGGCGAGTGTCGCGATCATCAGTGACCTCTACGTTGGCTTTTGCAAGGCTCAGGCCTCACGAGGAGTGAGCTTAGCACGAGAAAACCGCGAGAAAAGCGGCGTGGTTCGCTTCGGATCCAGGATCAGTGTTCCGCCATTTTCGCCAGCGTGGCCTTCGCCATCTTGAGCTCCGGCTCGAGCGCAATCGCGGTCGGCGCAGGTGACGACTCGGTGCGTCGAACGAACGCGTCGAGATACTGTCGAGCCGCGCGAAACTCGCGCGCGGCGTAGGCGAGATGGCCGAGCACGAACCGGCCGTAGCCTTGTCCGCACGGCGCGGCCGCGAGATCGTCGATCGCGCCCTGCACATCCGTGTCGTGCACGCCGGCCGCGATGCGAACGAGCGCGAGCTGCGCACGGTAGAGCGGTCTGTCGGTCGTCGCCCATCGAACGGCGCGCTCGAGCGCAGCCGCTGATTCTTCGTAGCGCTCGGCGTGGAAGAGCGTCGAGCCGAGCGTCCACCAATGAAACGATCGGCGTGACGCGGGCGCACGGCGCGCCGCGGACCGGAGGTGCTCGACCGCGGCGTCGAGATCGCCCGCCGCGAATGCGGCGCGCGCGGCGTCGTGATGGATCACGTCCGGCATCACGCGGAGCTCCACCGCGGACTCGGCAATCTCGCGCGCGTCGCGAAAACGGCGGAGCTCGAAGAGCGCGACGTAGAGCTGACGAAGGAGCATCGCGTGCGTCGTCTTGTCGAGCGCACCGCGAGACGCGAGGCCCCGGCGCGCGAGCCGCGCGCGCGAAACTGCGTCTTTCGCGCCCATCGCGCGCGAGAGGAGCTCCTCCGGTCCCGTTTTGGGGCTCGTTTTGGCCACCGCGTCGAGTGTAGCGTGCTAGACGAAGTCGCGATGCGCCGTTTCGTGATCGTCCTCTCCGCGCTCGCCGCGCTGTCGTGCGGGCGCCGCGCGACCCAAGCCGACTGCGACGTGATTTTGGATCGCATGGTCGTCGTGAAGCTCAAAGAACGAAGCGTCACCGACCCCGACAGCGTGAAGAAGCTGCAGAACGAGCTCCGCAAAGACGCCGAGGCCGACATTCCCGGCTGCGTCGGCAAACGAATCACCGACTCGGCGATGAGCTGCATCAAAAAAGCCGACACGCAGGAAGCCATCATCAAGTGTCTGCGCTGAAGCTCGCGGCGATCGCGATCGGCGCGCTCGCGATGGTCGGTTGCAAGAAGAAGGTGACGCCGACCGAGTGCGAGGCGATCGTCGATCGCTACGCGGAGCTCGTCGTGAAAGACAAGATGCCCGACGCGTCGGCCGAAACGATCGCGAGCGAGCGCGCGCGCGAGAAGAGCGAAGCGCACGGCGACGACGTCTTCAAGAACTGCGCGTCGGAGATCGAGCCCGTCGATTACGACTGCGCGATGAAATCGACGACGCCCGAGGCGCTCGAGAAATGTCTCGAGTGAGCTACTTCGTGTGCGCGGCGCGGCCGGTGTATTTCCACTGGCCGTCTTCGTGCTCCGGCTCCGGGTCGACGCCCCAGACGACGTCGCCACCGAGCTTGCAGGTTTGGTCCTCGAGCTCGCGCAAGCAGTCGGTCTTCGACGTCGGGCTTTGATCGTCGCAGTGCGACGAGACCGGGCCGATGTTTTCGGTGTTCATGCTCGGCGCGTGCTGAAATACTTGTATTGTGCAACCCGTGGGCCGCGACGGCCATTTCGAGCTGCCGGAGCTGCCTCCGCACGCGACGAGGGCGACGGCGAAGAAGACGAGTTTTTTCACGAGACCACCTCTGCGTGCGCCGACGCGCCGGGTTTGAGGAGCGGGAAGCCCATCGCTTTGCGCTGTTCGAGCCACGCGGTCGCGACGCCGCGCGCGAGGCCGCGGACGCGACCGATGAATCGCGCGCGCTCGGTGACGCCGATCGCGCCGCGCGCGTCGAGCACGTTGAACTGGTGCGCGGCCTTCGTCACGAAGTCATACGCGGGCAAGACGAGTCGCTTCATCGGATCTTCGGAGAGCGCGAGGAGCCGCTTGCACTCTTTTTCGAAATGATCGAACGCGGCGAAGTGCGCTTGGACGTCGGCTTGCTCGAAGTTGTACGTGCTCCACTCCCACTCGGCGCGCTTGTAGATGTCGCCGTAACGGATGCCGGGCGCGTACATGACGTCGTACATCGTGTCGGCGTCTTGCAAGTACATCGCGATGCGCTCGACGCCGTAGGTGAGCTCGCCGCTCACCGGTTTGCAGTCGAAGCCGCCGATTTGTTGGAAGTAGGTGAACTGCGAAATCTCGAGGCCGTCCATCCAAACTTGCCAGCCGAGGCCCCACGCGCCGAGCGTCGGCGACTCCCAATCGTCTTCGAGAAAACGGAGATCGTGCTCTTCGGCGTTGGTGCCGAGGGCGCGCAGCGACTCGACGTACTGGTCTTGAATGTCGATGGGTGACGGCTTCAAGATGACTTGGAACTGGTGGTACTGCTGCGAGCGGTTCGGGTTCTCGCCGTAGCGGCCGTCGGTCGGGCGGCGCGAGGGCTCGACGTACGCGACGTTCCACGGCTCGGGGCCGAGCGTGCGGAGGAACGTGGCCGGGTTGAACGTGCCCGCGCCGACCTCGGAGTTGTACGGCTGAAGAACGAGGCAGCCGCGTTTCGCCCAGAAAGCTTGGAGCGCGAGAAGGATGTCTTGGAAGTACATCGCGAGAGTGTCGCTATAGCACTCAGGTCCCGAGCTGCGCGAGGAGCTCGCGGGCGTGCTCGAGCGTGCCGTCTTCGTCGACGGCGCGTTTGAGGAGCATCACGGCTTTTTTGTTGTCGCCTTGGTGCATCGCGATTTCTCCGAGGCGTTCGTAGGCGACGCCCTTCGAGATCGGCGCGGGCGTGCGGATCATCGTGATCGCGCGGAGCGCGCGCGTCGCGGCCTCGAGCTCGCCCTCGGCAAGGGCCACGTACGCGAGCTCGGACGCGACGACGCCGCTTTGACCGTCCATGTCGAGGCCGCTCGACAGCATTTGGAGCGCGGCCTTCGGGTTGCCGAGCGCGTTTTCGAGACGACCGAGTCGCAAGAAGATCGGCGCGAGATCGCGCGAGCGGCGACCCTTGTGCGCCGTAACGACGGCTTGGAGAATTTCGCGCGCTTCGTCGAAACGCTCCGAGCCGATGAGCGCGTCGGCGAGGAGGCCGGTGCACTCGGCGTCAGCGGGCTTGATCGCGCGCGCTTCTTCGAGCGCGGCGACGGCGGCCGTCGGATCGTGCTCGAGCAGCGCGGTTCCGGCGGCGACGAGCATGTCGAAGCGTCGCGCGGGATCGCTCGCGGCGCGCGCTTCGGCGAGACGAAGCTCGGCGAGCTCGCGGTTCGCGCCGATCGCCGCGTAGACCGCCGACAATTTTTCGAGCACGCGCTCGTCGCTCGGCGCAGCCGCGTGCGCCTTCTCGAGGCCCGCGCGCGCGAAGCCCGGGTTTTGCGCGTTCGTCGACGCGTCCGCGAGCCTGAGCGCCATCTCGACGAGGCGATCGCCTTCTTCGAGCTCGAGCAAGCGCGCGTACGTGTCGGCCGCGGTGTCGAAGCGGCCGGCGGTCTCTTCGAGTCCCGCCATCGCCGCGAGCGTGTCCTTGTCGGAGTCGTCGTGCGAGAGAAGAATTTCGAGCTGCGCGTGCGCTTCATCGGCGCGACCGGCCGCCGAGTGGATCTCGGCGATGCGACGGCGAAGCGGTTTTTGTGCGGGTCGCTCCGCGGCGTCGGCCGCGCGAACGAGGACCTCGAGCAAGAGCGGCGCACCCGCGGCCGCGTCGGAGGAGGCGACGCGCTCCGCGTCGGCGATGGCCTCGTCGTGCCGGCCGAGCGCACCGTGCACGCGCGCGCGCGCCGCGAGGACGATCGGATCCGGCCGCGTCTCGAGGAGCGCGCCGAGCTCTTCGGCCGCGCCTTCGTCGCCGAGCTGCTCGAGCGCCGTCGCGAGCGACGCGAGGACGTCGTGATCGTTCGGAGCGACCGCGTGCGCCGCGCGCATCGCGCGGGCGACGGCCACGGTGTCGCCGAGCTCGCGGTGGAGCGCTGCCGCGCCGACGAGCTCCTTCTTCGCCGCTTCGCCGCCGAGCGCGCGCGCCGCCGTTTCTTTCAGCGCGGCGAGCTTGCGGCGGTCGCCGCGATCTTCGTAGAGCGCGACGAGCCTGCTGCGAATCGCGTCGCTCGACGGGCACGCGGCGAGGCCCGCTTCGAGCGCGCGCTCGACGCCCGCGTCGTCCCATTGCTCGGCGCGCAAGCCCGCGAGCTCGAGCGCGAGATCCGCCGCGGCGTCGCCGTGCTCGGTTTCGAGGAGACGCTCCATCACGTCGGCGCGATCCGCGACGTCGCCGCCGGTCGCGGTGAGAAGCCGTTTCATCGCGAGGAGAAGCCCGCGGTTCTTCGCCTCCCAATCGAGGCCGGCGAGATAGAGCGTGCGCGCGCGCGCTGGGTCCTCCGCTTCGACGAGCGAGCCGAGACGCAGCGAGAGGACCGCGACGCCGGCTGCGTCCTCGCGATCTTTTGCGGCATCGATTTGGCGTTCGAGGAGCGACGAGAGCTCGCCGGTCTCGCCGCGCGATTCGAGGAGCTCGGCGAGGAGCGCGACGGCCTGCGCGTCGAACGGGTCCTCTTCGAGGAGCGTGCGGAGCTCGGCGAGGATCTCGTCGACACGCTCGGGCTCGGCCGCGAGGAGACGCGCACGTTCGAGACGAAGCGCTCGTCGCTCGGCTTCGGCCTCGACCGACGGCAACAGGAGCTCGACGATCTCGAGCAGCGCGGCGGCGTCGCCGGTCGTGCGGAGGAGCTCGAGCAGCGCGCCGCGTGCGGAGACGTCGCTCGGATTCGCGAGCGCGATCTCGCGACGCGCGCGGAGCTCGTGCGTCACGTCGCCGGCTTGACGCGCGCGCAGCGCGACGCCCTCGCGAATGCGGCGCGCTTCGTCGGCGCTCGAATGGGCGCCGGCGTCGAGCTCGAGTCCGAGCGCTTCACTCGCCTCGCCGCGCGCGGCGACGAGCGCCGAGAGCTCGAGGAGCGCGCGACCGAGGATCGCGCCGTTGCCTTCTGCGCGCGCGACCACGCGCCGCAAGAGTGACTCCGCTCGCGCGGCGTCGCCCGACTGAATCGCAGCGCTCGACGCTTCTCGCAGCACCTCGACGGTCGCGTCCTCGCGATCGGCTTGAAGCATGATCGCGCGCGCCGCGAGATCCGCGCGGCCCGTCGCGCGCGCCGCGCGAACGAAGACGTCGAGCATCGCGGAGCTCGTGGCGCCGCGTGTGATGGCCGCGTCGGCGATCGTCGCGGCGCGCTCGGGATCTGCCGCGAAATCGAGCGCGGTCGCGAGCGCGCGCGCCGCATCGTCGGCCGACTCGGGCCGACGCGCGCGAAGCTCGGCGAGGCGATAGAGAACGTCGGCCGCGCCGCGCGGATCGCGCGACGTGCTCTCGACCTCGAGCGCGGAGAGCTCCGCGAGGACGGCTTCTTGTTTCGCGTCGTCGCCGAGGCCCGCGTATGCGCGGTCGAGCGCGCGCAGCACTTCGCCGCGTGCGGCGCCCGTCTCGTTGGCGCGCTCGAGGAGCGCCACCGCGCGAGACGCGCCGCCGTCGACGCGCGACAGCGCTTCGGCAGCGCGCAGCATGAGCGAGCAAGCGGCGCGCGCGTCCCCCGCGCCGGCTGCACGATCCGCGAGGCCCGCGATCGCGTCGATGTACGACTCCGGTTTGCCGGTCTTGGTCGCGAGGGCCATCGCCGCTTCGTGCGCGGGCGCCGAACCCGGCGTCTCGGCGATCGCCTCGAGCTGCGCGCGGAGAGCCGCCGCCATGTCGCCGAGCGCTTCGTGCGCGCGCGCGAGCTCGCCGAGCACCTCCGCGCGCGCGGTCGCATCCGACGCGCGCGCGAGACGCGCACCGAGCGAGCGCAAGAGGCCGGCGGTGTTTCCCCGCGTGCGGAGGGCTTTTTCGAGGCGACGCGCTTCGGCGTCGGACGTCGCAGCGGTTTCGAACGCCGACTCGAGGATCTCGCTCGCGCGCTCGCTTTCGCCGCGCCGCTCGGCCAGCGCGCTGAGCTCGACGAGCACCTCGCTGCGAAGCACCGGCGCGTCGTCGTCCGCGCGGCGAAGCACCGCGAGGAGCGCGCGATACGAACGCTCGGCCTTGTCGAGCTGTCCGTCGTCGCGCGCGAGCTCGGCGACCATGCGCAAAATCTCGGGGTTCGCCGGGTCGATGCGCGTCGCGGCCTCGAGCTCGGCGAGCGCTTGCGCGCGCTCCCCGATGCGGAGGTGCAGCCGCGCGAGATGGAAGTGCACGGTCGCGCGCTCTTTCGGCCGCCGGCCGGCGAACGAGTCGATCATGTCGCGCAGGAGCGCGCGCGCGTCGTCGGGACGCTTGGCGTCCTGGAGCGCTTCGGCGAGCCGCAGCTTGAGCGGGCGATCGTCGGGCGCGAGCGCGCACGCTTGCTCGAGCAGCGGCACGGCTTGCTCGGCCTCGGCGCACTTCGTGAGAAAAATCTCCGCGGCCTCGACGAGCAGCGCGCGCCGCTCGTCGTTCGACTTGGCCTCGGCCGACTGGCGCGCGACGAGCTGAGCGAGCGGCGCCCACTTCTCCGTGCGCCGGTAAATCGCCGCGAGGCGCGAGGCGACCTCCGGCGGAGAGTCGGCGGCGCCGAGCGCGGCTTCGAGACGCTCCTGCGCGTCGGCGTCGCGCGCCGCGCTGACGTACGCATCGGCGAGACGCACGATGACGCGCGCGCGCTGCTCGGGGAACTCGCGCACGAGCCGGTCGAGATGCGAAGCGGCGTCGACCCAATCTTTTTGTTGCTCGTGAATGCGCGCGATGGCGTCGAGCAGCGGCGCGCGAAGCTCGAGCGCGAGGCTTCGCTTGTAATGCGCGAGCGCCATCGCGAGGTGACCGAGCTTCTCTTCGGCGATGCTCGCGGCGCGCGCCCAGAGCTCGACGGCCGAGAGCGCGTCGCCTTCTTGCTCGGCGAGCGCGGCCTGCTCGGCGCAGAAACCGGCGAGCTCGTCCCAGCGGCCCGCGCCCTCGAGCGTCTCGGAGAGGACGAGCGTCGTTCGCGGATGGCGCGGCGCGTCCACCAAGTTCGCGCGCAAGAGCGTCGTCGCTTCGTCGACCCGTCCGAGCTCGCGTTCGAGGAGAGCGGCGTCGAGCCTGTGAGCGACGCGGTCGTCGGCGCGCTCGGCGACCTCTATCTGCTTGCGGCGAAGCGCGAGGAGATCCTCTTTTCGTCCGAGCGCCGCGTAGACCTCGCCGAGCCGGCGCGCGGCCTCGTCGTCGCGCGCGTCTTCTTCGAAAAGGCTCGCGTAGAGACGAAGCGCCGCCTGCATGTCGCCGACGCGATCGAGCGCGGTTTTGCCCGCTTCGTGCAAGAGCTCGCGCGATCGCTGGCGCGAGAACGGCAAGCGCGCCGAGCTCTCGAGGAGCTCCACGATGCGCTCGGCATCGCCTTCTTCGTTGTGGACGCGCAGCAGCTCGGCGAGCGACCACTCGACGTGCTCGCTCGGGTGAACCGACGAACCGACCGAAGGCGGCGCGTCGTCGAGCGCTTGTGTCGTGCTCGGCGGATGCTCGTCGCCCGCGTTCCATCGCTCGGCCGCGAGCTTCAAGAGACGATCGAGGATCGTCTTGGCGAGCCCGCGATCGACGACGACGCGCGCTGCGACCTCGGCGGCCTCGCGCAGCAAGTCGGGATCGCCGCCCGTCGCCTGCGACAAGCGCAGCAAGCTGTCGATGAGCGGACGCCCGCGATGCCGACGCTGGAGCTGCGCGAGCTGCGCGAGCAAACGCGTGTCGGTCGCGTCGTGCGCGAGCGCACGCCCGTACGCGGTCTCCGCCGCCTCGGCGTCTGCGCGCCTGTCGCGATGCCACGCGGCGAGACGCGCCTCGAGATCGCGCAGCGCCTCCTTGGCCAAGTCGGTGCGCTGACCGATCGCCGCTTCGAACGCCGCCGTCAGTGCGTCCCACCCTGCGTGCGCCGACGCGGCCTCCTCGAGCGCTTGCATCAAGCCGTCGTCATGACCGCCCGCGAGCGCCGCACGATCGAGCACGATCTTCGTCGCTGCATCCCAACGCCCGACGCGCGCTGCGACGCGAATCACGGCGAGCGCGGCGGCTTCGTTCGTCGGGTCGTCGTTCGCGACGCGTGTATGTTGCACGAGCGCGCCGCGCGGATCGTCGAGCCTCGTCTCGAGGAGCGAGCCGAGCGTCGTCCGCAAGCGAATCACGTCGGCGTCACCCGCGGGGCGAGAGCCTTCGAGCGCTTCGAGCACGACACGATGCGCATCGGCGAGCGCGCGATACGCGTCCGGCGCGCCGGACATCGCCGCGACGCCCGCGCGACGCTCGGCGATCGCAGCGACCTCGGACGCTCCTTGCGCCGTCGTGAACGCTTCGCGCGTCGCATGGAACGCTGCCTCCGCGTCGCCCGCGCGATTTTCGAAGAGGTCGGCGGTCTCGAGCAGGCTCGCGACGCGCTCGGCGTCGTCCGTCGCGAGGCGGAGCCGCTGCGGCAAGAGCGCGACGGTCGCTGACCAAGAGTCAGTCGCCGCGTGGTCCGCCAAGAGGACGTCGAGCGCGCCGCGCGCCGCCGCCGTGACGTCGAGCAGCGCCGTCAGACCTTGGGCCGCGCGCGCATCGCCCGGTTTGGCCTCGAGGCTCTTCGCATAGCTCGCGATCGCCGCGTCGTGCGCGTGGAGCATCGCGCGTTGCACGTCGCCGAGTCGAACGAGCAAACCGGCCTTCGTCTCCGCGTCGTCGTGGCGCACGGCGGAGCGCTCGAGGAGCTCGGCGAGCTCGGTCCAACGCGCGCGCGCCTCGTAGAGCTCCGCGAGCGCCGTGTCGACGTCGTCGGCCTCGCCGCTCGCTTTGCGCACCGACTCCCAAACGTCGATCGCTTCGTCGGCCGCGTCGAGATCGCCCGACAAAATGCGAGCCGCGCGCACTCGGTCCTCACGGGCGGGCTCGGCCTCGCGCGCGCGCGCGCGAACGAGCAGAGACTCGACGAGCGGACGCAAGCGACCCGAAGACGCGAGCACGTCGACGAGACCGTCGAGCGCTTCGACGTCGGACTCGTCGTCACGGAGGCGCGCCTCCCAGGCGGCGACGCATCGATCCGCTTCACCGATCTCGCCCGCGAGTCGTGCGGCGGCGCCGAGCGCTTCGCGTCGCGCGGCGGGTTCGTCTTCGAGCGTCGCGAGGCGCTCGAGCACGGACAAACGATCCGCGCGCCGGTCGGTCTTCGCGAGGAGCCCGTCGAGCCTGCGCGCTGCGGCGAGCATCGACGCGGCCGGCACGTCGAGCGTGAGCACGCGCCCGAGCAAGTCGACCGCGCGCCCGACGTCGCCGAGCCGCTCGGCGTAGACCGTCGCGGCGCCTTCGAGCAGCGTCGCGCGGAGCTCTTCGCTCTCGCAATCGTCGGCGGCGGCCGCGAGCACTTCGCCGAGCCGATCGAATCGCCCGGTTTTGTCGGCGAGCCGCGCGAGGCGCTCGCGATGCACGTTCGCGTCGGGGTCGAGCATCACGAGCGACACGGCGTGCTCGAGCGCGGCCGCGTCGTTGCCGAGACGCTCGTGGAGCGCGGCGACCTCGCCGTGGCGGCGGATGCGATCCTTCGCGTTCTTGACCGCCTCGAGCTCGATCTCGAGCATGCGCGCGAGGTCGGCGTCGCGGTCCATCTCGGCGTAACGCTCGCGGAGGAGCGACGCCGCGCGCTGCCGAACGAGCACGCGCTTGCTGCGACCCTTGCCGCCCGGCGGCGGCACCGACGCGCGCGGCGGCACCGAGGCGCGCGGCGGCGGAACGCTCTCGTGCGCAGCCGCGACGTGCTCGCTCACCGGCGACGACGTCGGCGGGAGCGTCTTCTTCATCTCCTCGCCCGTGGGCGCGGCCGCGAGGACGCGCTCGAGCAGCGCGATCACCTCGTCGCCGGTCTCGCCCTCGTGCATCATCTCTTCGACGACGAGCAGCGCCGAGCCCGCGTCGCCGAGCTCGTCGAGCCAGAGGGTCGCCATGCGAACGCGCAGCGCGTGCGCCTCTTTCGGCTCTTTTCCGCCGATTTGCGCGCCAAGGAGGCCGATGAGCTCGCGATGTTTTCCGTAGCGCTCGTAGAGGCGCTCGAGCGAAGCGAGCAGTCGCTCGTTCTTTGGTTTGAACTGCAACAACTGCTCGAGATACGCGATCGCACGCCCGGAGTTCTTGGCGAAGTCTTTCGCGATCTGCGCGGCGTCTTCGAGGAGCTCGGTGCGACGCGACTCGTCGAGGTCGCCGCCGAGGAGCCGATCGTAGAGCGCGAAGAGATCGTCCCAGCGCTCTTGCGAGTCGTAGAGCAGCTTGAGCCGGTCGAACGCCCAGCCCGCCGGATCGAGATCCACCATCCGCTCGAGGATGCGAACGACGGCCGCCGCGTCGTCGAACCACTCCTCGTGAAACGATACGGCGCGTTGACCGAGCTCGAGCGCGTCCTCGACCGCGATCGGCCGCGTGATGACGCCGTGGTACAAATCGGAGAGCTCTTGCGGTCGATCGAGCGCGCGCGCGAGCTGCTCGGCGCGATCCCACCAGACGAATTCGGTCGGAAGCTCGGCGAGCGCGCGAAGGAGCACGCCGTACGATTCGTCTTGCGACGACGCGGTCTCGAGGAGCTGCGCGTGCCACGCGCGACGTCGCTCGATCGGGGCGTCGGTCGCGCCGGAAACGAGCGCGGCGAGGACGCGTTTCTTGCCAGCCGCGTCGGTGCTCGCGAGCGACGACTCGAGGAGACGCGACGCATCCGCGCCGACCTCGGCGTGCGGCAAGAGCTTCACGAGCATGCGGAGCGCCGCTTCGTCGTCGGCGCGTCGTTCGAGCGCCGCACGCAGCTCCTTCATCGCCTCGGCCTCGCGCCCGGGGATCGACGAGAGGAGCGACGTGATCTCCGCGCGGAGCTTCGCCGCGCTCTCTTCGTTCGCAGCTTCCACGCGCGCGCGGAGCGTCGCCAGCGCGCCGTCGACGTCGCCGGCCGCGACCATCAAACGCGCGATTTCGACTGGCGGCGCGTCGTCGGACGGATCCGCCTCCGCCGCCTGCTTCCACAGGTCGATCGCGCGCGACGCGTCGCCGAGCTTTTCTTCTTCGACGCGCGCGAACCGCGAGAGCGCCGCCGCACGGCCCGCGCCAGTCTCGCGCGACGCGCGCCACGCGAGGAGCCACCGCCACGCCTCGGCTTCGCGCTCCGCGTCCGACTTCGCGAGCAGCGCCTCGAGCGCGTCGGCCACGCGAGTCTTGGTCGCGTCGTCGGCGAACGGATCTTCGAGCACCCCGCGGAACGTCTCGCGCGCCTCGCTCGGGTTCGCTCCGGTCGCCGCGAGCACCTCGGCCTTCGCCGCGACGAGCCGCGCGCGGAGCGTCGGGTCGCTGCCCGCGTCGCCGCCGAGCGCGTTGTCGACCGTGCGCGTGAAAGAGGGCACCGCGCCCGCCGCGATCGCGAGCTCTCCGAGCCGCGCGAGCGCGACCGCGTCCGACGGAAGCTCGAGGAACGCGCGCGCGACCGCGTCGAACGCGCCCGGCGCGTCCTCGAGCCGTTTTTCGAGCACGTCGGCGAGCTTGAGGAGCGCGTCCTTGCGCTCGCTCGGCGTCCCGGCCGACTCGACGAGCGCCGCATAGAGCTCCGGCAGCGCCGGCCAATCGCCCGCCGTCTCGACGAGCGCCGCGAGCCGCTCGGTCGCGATCCGATCGAACGGTGCCCCGCGACGAATGCGCTCGTAGAGCTTTCGCGCGGTCTTCACGTCGCCCATCTCTTCGGCCGCGCGCGCGCCTTCGCGCCATGCATTCGCCGCGGCAGCCGCGTCGCCGCGCTCGGTGTGGAGCGTCCCGAGCCGCGTGTACCAGAAAACTTTGTCTTCGCCCGTCTCGGCCAAGTCGACACGCTTGCCGGCCGCAACGATCAAAAGCTCGCTCGCCTCCGCGCGCTCCGCGACCTGCTCGACGAGATCGAGATCGGCGTTGGTCGCGAACGCGTCCTCGGCGAGCGCGCGCGCGTGCACGACGGCGCGCTCGTGCAAATTGTGGTCGGACGCGACGCGCGCGAGCCGAAGGCGAAGCCCGCGCTCCTCGTCGCCCGGCGGCGTGCGCGGGAGCCGCTGCTCGAGGAGCGCGCACGCGTCGGCGAACGCGCCCGCGTCGCAGTGAATCTCGTAGAGCGCGTCTTCGGTCGCGTCATCCGGACCTTCGGCGAGGCTCGCGCGGAGCGTGTCGGCCGCGCCGCCCGCGTCGCCGAGCTCCTTGCGCTGCAAGCTCGCGATCGCGAGGTGCAGGCCCCGCCGCTTTTCGGGCGCGGCCTCGGTCGCGAGCGCCGCGCGATAGAGCTTCACGCGATCGTGCGGGGTGCCCTGCTCGCGCAAGAGCAAATCGACGCCCGCCATGAGCTCGGGTGACGACGGCGCGTAATCGAGCGCGCGCTTGTAGGCGTCGAGCGCGCGCGAACGATCGCCGGCGAGCATCGCCGCGTCGCCGAGCCGCTGCGCGATCAGCAAGAGCTCGTCGGTCGACACGGCGCGATCGCCGAGCGCGAGCGCGAGCACGTCGGCCCGCGCGCCCGCCCCACTTTCGCCGGGCGAGAGCCGGTCGAGCGCCGCGATCCACGCGGCGACCGGTCGCGCATCTTCGATGGCGTGCTCGAGCGCGGTGCGCACGAGCGAAAGCACGCGGCCGCGCTCGCTCGGCAAATGCTCGGCGAGCGACACCGCGTCCGAAAGCGCACGCCCGCGCTCGTCGGCGTCGGTCGCGCCTTGCACGCGTGCCAAGAGAACGCGCAACAGCCCCGAGCGCGAGCCTTCCGCGCGAACCATCGGCTCGAGCACCTCCGCCGCGGCGAGCGCGAGCGACGCGTCTTTCGAGTCGAGGAGCTGCTCGGTCGCCTCGCGCGCGATCGAATCGTGCGGATCGATCGCGAGCGCATCGCGAAACGCGTCGACTGCGCCGCGCCCATCGCCGAGCCACTGCATCCGCAAGAGCCCGAGCCGCCCGAGCGTCGCGACCTTCTCGCCGCCGTCCTCGATCTTCGCGAGCGATTCGTACGCAGTCGCCAGCGCCGCGAAATCTCGCTCGAGCTCGAGGAGCGGAACCCACCGCGCGAGCACGTCTTTCGTCGCCCCGAACTGCTCGACGATTTCGCGCCACGCGCTCGACGCGGCCGCTGCGTCGGTCGACGCCTCGGTGAGCTGCTCGGCCGCGCGCACCAAGAGCGCGCGCCGCTCTTCGGGCGACGTCGTGTCTTTGGCTTTCGCGTGGAGCACCTCGACGAGGCCGAGCGAATCTCCGAGCGACGAGAGCAGCGGCTCGAGCGCGTCGAGCGCACGCGCACGCGCCGGCGTGTCGAGGAGACCGCGATACGCCGCGACCGCGCGAGCCGGATCCGCGAGCGCACCCGACGCGAGCTCGGCGAGCTGCTCGGCCGCCTGCTGACGGCGAACGACGTCCGGCTCGGTCTTCACGATGCGCTCGAGCATCTCGGCGAGCGAGACATGATCTTCGTCCTCGCCATAGAGCCGCGCGAGCGCGTGCATCGCCGGCAGCACCGCCAAATCCGACGCGCCCGGGACGGTGAGCGCGCTCGAAAACGCCGCGCGCGCCCGCTTCACGTCGCCGGTCGCGAGGAGGAGCTCGCCCATTTCGGCCGCGAGCCGCGCACGCGACGAAGGATCTTTCGTCAGGCTCACGAGCCGCTGGAGCGTCTTCTGCGCGGCCTCGTGCTTGCCGAGGGTGCGCGTCAGCGCAACGAACCGATCCAACAAATCGCCGTCGCTCGGATCGATCTGAAGCGCCTGATCCGCCATGTCGTACGCGGCCGCAAAATCCTCTTCGCGATCGTGCTTGAGCGCGGCGAGCGCACGCAGCGGTCCAAAGCGACGCGCACCGCGCGCGTTCTCGAGCTCGATCGTGTAGTAGCGGCTCGCGTCCGCCCAGAGCTCCTGCTTCTCCGACGCCGCCGCGAGCGCCGCAGCAGCGCGCGGCGCAGCCGTCTTCACCTCGAGGAGCCGAATGCCGATGCTCTTGGCGCCCTCGTGCCCAGGCGCCCGCTCGAGCAACCACTCGACGTGCGGCAGCGCGCGCTCGATCTCGCTCGTCTCCTCATAGAGAGCCAGGAGCTTGGTCCGATGCGCGAAGGCGACGTCGTCCGGCGGCGGCGGATCGCCGGTGAGCGCCTGCTCCAACATTTTTGCCACGTCGCGCGGCCGGCCCGCACGAAGGAGCGCGTCCTCGAGCTTGGCTCGCGCGTCTTCGTCTTTCGGCTCGACGCGAACGAGCAGCGCGAGCGCGTCCGCGAGGCGCTCGCTCGCGCCCGCTTTCTCGAACGCCTCGGCAGCCTTTCGCAGCGGCCCGGCCTGCTCGGTGCGCGCGCGGTGCTGCGCGAGCTCGAAATAAAAATCCCCGAGCTTCGAGAATTCCCCGGATTGCGTGAGCTTCTCCTCGAAGCGCGCGAGCGAGCTCGCGTGCGTCGGGAGCGCGGCCATCGCGCGGTCCAAGTAACTCTGCGCGCCGACGTCGTCCCCCATCACGTCGCCGAAAAAAACCGACGACTGGTACATGAACTCGGCGACGACGCCCGCTTGCAACGTGCGCAGCTTGCGATCGCTCGCGAGCCCCTCGAAGGCGAACGCGAGCTCGGTGATGCGATCGTCGCGCTTCGCGGCTTGATGCAATTTGTCCCAAGCTTCTTTCGGAAGCTGGTTACGAGCGAGCGCGAGGAGGAACGCGCTCAGCACCTCGCCTTCGTTTTCGAGCCGCTCGTCGAGAGCGTCGATGACCGCCGAAACGCCGGCGGTCGGGCGATGTCGAGTCGAGTCGCTCATCCCGGGACCCCCGAGGGTATCACCACGGGCGCGCGTGCGATCTGGTCTATCGTTCAGTAACGAAGCTCTTCCGTCAGGTCATGCTCGCGTCGGTCCGGTACGGACCGGACGTCGGCGAGGCCGGATTGCCGACCGTGCCTGCGCCGCGCGTCGCCACGACCACGCCGATTCCGGTCAGGACGACCGCGAGCATGACGAGCCCGTTCACGATGGGAATGGCCCCGCTGACGAGAAAGAGGGCGCAGCCGACGAGCAAATGAAGGTGCGGATTGTCGGTCTTGTGCCCGACCAGCGCCTTGCCGACCGTCGCGAGCACCGCGCAGATCCCCGCGTAGGCGGCGAAGATTCCGCCGAGCAAGAGCACGATCGCGACCGGAATCCCGATGATCGTGATGGCGATCACGGCGAGCGCGATGATGCCGACGATGAGCCCGACGAGACCGAGCGCGAACGAGCGCATCGGGCGCGAAGCAGCTTCGATGCGGAGCGCGTTCATCTTTTTGCCCGCGAGCGCGAACAGCACCGCGCCGAACACGAAGAGCATCGCGGCGCGCGTCGTCGCGTCGCTGACCTCGCGCAAGATGGACCGATGCGACCCCGAGCTGTCGGAGCCGATGTGAATGTCGTCGCTCTTGTGCGTGGCTCCGCCGATTCGCGAGCCTTTGTGACGATCGAGCGACCCGCCGACCACGCCGACGTCGCCGTCGACCTGTGCCCCGTCGGCGACGTCGATGGACCCGCCGACCGCGCTCGCGCTCCCGAAGACGTGCGCGCCTTTTTTTACCGCCGCGCTGCCGCCGAACACGGTGACGTTGCCGGTGACGGTTCCGTGAATCGTGACCGAGCCGCCGAAGACGGTGACGTCGTGCACGGTCTCGTCTGCGCCGACGACGAGATCGCCGCCGCGGACCAAACGATCTTCGCCGCGGACGCTCGGCGTGGACGCGACCATCGCCGGCGGTGGCGCGCTCGCGGGCGGAGGCGGCGGAGTGCTCGCGCTCGGAATCGCGGCGGGCTCTTCGGCCGCACGAATCGTGATGAGCGTGCCGTCGCGTTTGGCGACGAAGTCGCCCTCGGCGAGCACGACGTCGAGCACTTTGTCGGCCGGCTGATCGGTGACGTGCAAGTCGAACGGCTTCCCGTCGTCGACGCCGCGCAGGATGACGCTCCACCCCGCCTCTTTCGCGACGCGCGCGACGGCCTCCGTGCGCCCGATGTGCGTCGCGTCGAGCGAGATTCGTTTGTCGGCCGGCCAAGTGCCTTCGTGGCGGACCTCGGCGAAGGCAGCGCGCCCGACGAGCACGGCGAAGGCAAACGCGAACAAGGCGAATACGAAGCGTTTCATGACATGACTCCTGGCGTACGGGACGTGCGCGCCACGGCGAAGCCGATCAGCGCGAGAGCGAAAGTGGCGACGAGCGAGACGGCGGCCCCGCCGTTGCCCGAGAGACTCTTCGAAGCCGCGACGAACGACATCGCGACGACCGGAAGCGCGTGCGGCGCGGCGAACGCCCAGGCGAGCGCGCGAGGCGCCGCATCGAGCAGCGCGGGCGCGCCGCAGACGGCTGCGACGACGACCGCCGCGGCGACCATCACCGTCGGAAACCGATGCGACGCTTTGGACTCGATCGACATCACCTTGGCGACTCTCAACGCGGCGCCGACCTCGTGCGACTCGAGCGCGAGCGCGCCGATTCGAAGCGTGCATTCTGCACATGATTCGGCGTGCACGCGGGCGACTGGGTCGACGACGTCCTGCGCGTCGGCGATGCACGAGAGCGCGACCTCGCTCAGGTGCTCGCCGTCCCAGGTCTCGGCTTCGGTCAGCTTCACTGTTCGTTCCTTTCAGAGAGCGTCGCGGCGAGCGCCTTCTTGCCGCGCAAAATCCAAGTGGCGACTGTGCCGACGGGCACGCCGAGCTTCTCGCCGATTTCGACGTACGAGAGCCCCTCGAGAAAAAAGAGCGTGACGGCCTCGCGCTGTTTTTCGGGGAGCGCCGCCATCGCGGCGTCGAGCTTCGCGAGCTCCTGCATGCGCGCGGTGCGGTCGAACGGCGACGGCTTCGAATCCGGAATCCGATCGGTGACGTCGCGGACCGACTCGGCCGCCGGCTCGGGCGCTTGACGCTTGAGCGCGCGCGTTCGGCTGCGCGCCGCGTCGAGCGCCACGTGCTTGACGATGCCGACGATCCATCCGCGAACCGGCTCGCCCGGCCGAAGCCGCGCGCGGCCTTCGAGCGCCCGGCGCATCGTCTCGCTGACCGCGTCGTCCACGTCGGGGTGTCCCGGCGCGACGTGCAGCACCGACGCGGCGACGGCCCGCAAGAGCGGCCGAAGCTCAGCCGCCTCCCGCGAAAATGCCTCCGCCGACACCGCCGTCATCGACCCGATGTTGCCGCGAGGCCGCGGCGAAGCAAAGAAGACGGCGCCAAGCATGGGGTTCCCCAGCTCTTCGTCCGAGCCCCCTCTTTAATTTCAGGCTGATTTCGCGACCAGCGCTTCGAGGCGGTCGAGGGCCCGCTCGACGACGTCCATCGACGGGCCGAACGAAAAACGCACGTAATCGCGAAATCGCGACGCGCGCGCGCGGCGCTTGCCCGGGTTCACGTCGAAGAACTCGCCGGGCACGGTGATGACCTTCGCGTCGAGCGCGGCGCGGAAAAAGCTCGTCCCGTCGGCGAGGCTCGGCGGCAGCGCCGAGACGTTGCCCCACACGTAAAACGTCCCGTCGGGCACGCGGTCGACGCGCACGCCGAGCCGTTCGAGCCGCGAGAGCATGCGGTCGCGCTTTTCGCGAAACGCGCCGTGGATCGCGAGCGTCTCTTTGGTGACGTGCTCCTCGCTCATGAGCGGAATCGCCGCGCGCTGGAGCGGCTTGCTGCCGCCGCCGTCGAGAAACGAGCCCGCGCTCGTGAGCGCTTCGACGACGCTCTTCGGTCCGAGCGCCCACGTCACGCGCCAGCCGGGGTATCGCCAATTCTTGGTGAGCCCGTCGAAGATGACGACGGGATCGCGGTCGACGTCCTCGACATAACGCGCGGCGCTCTCGACCGGCAAAACGCCCGGCTTCGCGCGGTAGACGTAATGCGAATAAAACTCGTCGAACAAAAGCGAGCAGTCGAGCTCGCGCGCGACGCCGACCCACCGCTGGAGCTCGCCCTCGGCGACCGCTTTGCCCGTCGGGTTGCACGGGTTCGAGAGCAAAATCGCCGAGAGCCCGCGCCCCATGATTTCGCGGCGCAAATCTTCGTGCGAAAACGCGTAGCCGCGATCGCCGTCGAGCATGATCGGAATCGCGGTGAACGCGCGAAAGATATCGAGCAGCTCTTCGTACGCCGTGTAGTCGGGCAAAAAATGTCCGAGGTTGATCTGCGCGAGGCTCGCCGCCGCGCGCGTCAGCGCCATGCGCCCGCCGCCCGAGACGCACACGTTCTCGGCCGAGTACTGCGAGCGGTGCCCGCGCCGATAAAGTGTATTATACAAGTTTGCGATCGCCTCGCGCAGCTCGGGCAACCCGGCGACCGGCGCGTACTCTTGATCGTCGACTTCGATCGCGACGTGTTCGACGCGCGGCGGAGCTCCGGCGAGCGCGCCCGTCTCCGGCTGCCCTTGGCCGAGGTTGCACCAATCAGGATTGCTCGCCGAGAAGCCGAGCCGCGTCGCTTCGGTCGTGACGTAAATCACGCCGGTTCGCGGGACCGCGCGAAACGCCGCGAGGGTGTCGGACATGGCCCGCACCCATACCAAATCTACAAGAAGCGCGCGCGAAGCTCGGGCGTCGGCACCATGCAGACCTCTTTTTTCCCGAACCAGCGGTACCGATTGCGCGCGACGATTCCGTAGACCCAGTCGCGCACGAAGCGCGGAACGATCCACGACGCAGCGAGCAAGCTCCATGGAAAACGAAGGCCGCGGGCGATGCGCACCGCGGCCGACGATTTTTGGAAAGCGCGCCCGTCTTCGACGAGCACGATGCTGGTCGGGTCACCGCTCGGAATCGCGATCCCATGCTCGCGCATGAGCTCTTTTCCCGAGTCGGACTGTATCGACGCGAACTTGAAACGCGCGCGCGGGTCCCGTTCGACGATGAACTGCACCGCTCCACTACAGAGGTTGCAGACACCGTCGAACAGGACGATCGCGCTCACGCGATCAAGATAGGGTCACGCCGTAGCGGGCGGGATGGATTTGTGGTCGCCCTGAGGCGGCGTGATCGTGCTCGCGGGCGTCGTCGAAGCGGACGTCTGCATGTGCGATTGCGGACGCGCTGCCGCGTGCTGCTCGTTCATACGGTCGAGCTTGCGGTAGAGCGTGCGACGGTCGAAGCCGAGGATCTGCGCTGCGAGCGTCTTGTTCCCGGCGACTGCGCCGAGGACCTGACGGATGTAGCGCCGCTCGATTTCGTCCATCGTCGGCATCGCCGTGATGGCGTCGTTGGTGTCGACCCCGACGAGGTCCACCTTCGACGGTTGGTAGTCGCGCACGTCGTCCGGAAGATCCTCGAGGGCGATCTCCTTGCCGCGAGCGACGGCAACCGCGCGCTCGATGCAGTTCTGGAGCTGACGAACGTTGCCCGGCCACGGATACGCGAGGAGCTTCTGCGCGACGGCCGCGCTCATGCCCTTCACTTCGCGCTTCGATGAAACGGCGAGCTTCTCGAGGAAGCGCTGCGCCAGGATCAGCGTGTCGTTGCCGCGCGCGCGAAGCGGCGGAACGTGGATGCGCACGACGTTGATGCGATAGAAGAGGTCCTCGCGGAATTTCTTCTCGTTCACCTCGGTCTCGAGATCGCGGTGCGTCGCGGTGATGATGCGCGCGTCGAACTCGACCTCGGTGTCGCTGCCGACGGGCCGTACGCGTCGCTCTTGGAGCGCGCGGAGCAGCTTCGCCTGCATGCCGGCCGGCATCTCGCCGATCTCGTCGAGGAAGACGGTGCCTTGGTTCGCGCGAACGAAGAGACCCGTTCGCGGAGCTTTGGCGTCGGTGAAGGCGCCGCGCGCGTGACCGAAGAGCTCGCTCTCGAGCAGTGTCTCGGGCATCGCCGCGCAGTTGATCGCGACGAATTGGCCGGCTTTCCGGCCGCTCGCGTCGTGAATGGCCTTCGCCACGAGCTCTTTGCCCGTGCCGCTCTCGCCGGTCACCAAGATCGTCGACTCGGTGTCGGCGACGCGCGCGATGAGATCGCGAACGCGCTCGAGCGCCGGAGAACGGCCTTGCAGATCCGGCGCGATGACCGCGCTCTCTTCTTGCGCGCCCGACTTGAGCCGCGCGACCTCGCGCCGGAGCGCGTGGAGGCCGAGGGCTCGGTCGATGACGAGCGAGAAGTGATCGAACTCGAATGGCTTCGTGATGAAGTCGTACGCGCCCGCGCGAATCGCCGAGATGGCAGATTCGAGCGTTCCGTACGCCGTCATCACGACGACCGGAAGGTCTTCGTGGCGAGCGCGAACGTGGCGGCAGAGATCGACTCCGCTCATGCCTCCCATGTTCACGTCGGTCACCACGACGTCGAAATTGTCTTCGCCCAATAGCCGCAGGCCGTCCTCCGCAGAGTGCGCGCGACGCGCTCGATGCCCACGGGCTTCGAGATCGTTCGCGAGGAGATCGCAGAGACCAGCGTCGTCGTCGATGAGCAGGATGTTCGCTTGCATGATTCCTTTCCCGCGCTTTCCGTTGTCGAGCGGGTGCGAGTGCACGGTGTGTGCCATCCTGCCCGTGGCAACGCCGATGGCTGCGTTGACCGGTTTCCACCTGGTGCGCGCGGTTTTCGTCGAGGCGCGGTTGGGGTGTAACGCTACGTCGTCACACGCGCGCGACGCGCGAGAATGCCCTCGAACGCTCGCGACGTGTGCGAATCGCGCGCTTCTCGTGGTCGCGCCAACCCCGAGGGGCACGCCGTCGAGGTCGCGCGGCCCTTCGTAGCTTTTCGCTACGAACGTGGCTGAGGCGCGAGCGGCTGAGGCGTTCCGGACGTGAGCGGGCACGCCCGCTGCACCAGTCCCGAGGGTGCGCTGGAGGAAATAGGAAGGACACCGCCATGCTTTATTGGGCAGCAGTTTTTTTCGTGATCGCGATCGTTGCAGCAGTGTTTGGTTTCGGTGGAATCGCCGCGGGCGCCGCGGGCATCGCGAAGATCCTCTTCTTCGTGTTCCTCGCGTTGGCCGTGTTGTCGTTGCTCTTCAATCGACGCGTTCCCACTTGACGGGCACGACGACTGCAAGTCGTCGTCGCATGACCATCCGTTACATCATCGAGCGGGTCGACGGCGGTTACCGAGCCACGTGTGAAGAGTTAGGCGTGGAAGCACTCGGACCGACCGTCGACCGCGCTGTTTCGTCGTTGCGTCGTGCGCTCGAAGAGCGGATGGCGCACGTCGAAGCGGTCGCGCCGCCTTCGTCGCCCGTCATCGTTCGCGTGGATCTCCAGCAAGAGGTTCAGGCGAAGGGCGAAGAACGCGAGCCGCAAGGGCCCGGCGACGTCGACTTTCACCCCGGAGTTGCGTGATGGCAGCGAGCAATGGACACGGGTTCGTCGTCGACGTGAAGAACATCCGCGCACGGGCGCGCAAGCACATCGAGCAAGGCGCGGTGACCGAATCGTACGGCGCCGACGTCACGACGGTTTGCAACGTGCTGAACGAAGTCCTCGCGACGGAGATCGTTTGTTATCTCCGTTACAAGCGGCACGCGATCATGGCGCCGCGCGTGGCGGGAATCGCCGGCGAGGCGATCGTGAAAGAGCTCGCGCAGCACGCGAGCGAAGAGCAGGGGCACGCCGACCTCGTCGCGCAACGCATCGCGCAGCTCGGCGGCAAACCGAACTACGACCCGGAAGGGCTGACGACGCGATCGCACGCGCAATACGTCGCGGGCGAGACGCTGCAGCAGATGTTGACGGAAGACCTCGTCGCGGAGCGCATCGCCATCGAGACGTACGGAGAAATCGTGCGGTTCCTCGGCAATGGCGATCCGACGTCGCGTCGGATGATGGAAGGGATCCTCGCGGTCGAGGAAGAGCACGCGGATGACCTTGCGGATTGGCTCCACAAGATCGGCGCGATTCAGCGACCGTGAAGAGAGCTGTCAGCTATCAGCTGTCAGCTGGAGAAGGCCGGACTCGCGCAGGTAGTCTTGGGCGAGCGCGTCGAGATCGTTTTGTGACGGATGAAAATCGCGTCGCAAATATTGGCGGATGCCATTCGAGAAGACCGGTTTGCGTCCGCTGAATTTGGCGCGGTGTTGGCGGAGCTCACGCCAGGCGCGGAGGACGCCGCTCGTGCCGTGCTCTTTGCGCTCGCGCGCGAGGAGATGAAGCGTGCCGGCCGCCCAGAAGCTCGCGAGGCAAGCGCCGCCGACGGCGAGCCCGGCGACACGGAGCGCGTAGCTCGGTTCGACTTGTTGGAGGACGTCGTACGCGACGTCGCGATGCTCGATCTCTTCGCACGCGTGCCATAGAAGAAGCGCGCGCATCCGCGGATCGGCGACGTCGAGGAAGCGCATGCGGAGCGCGTTTTCGGCCAAAATTGCGGTGAAATGCTCGCACGCGGCGGTCGCCGCGAGACGCAGCGGCGGCGGCGACACGCGCTCGATGAAGCCGTAAGCGATGCGCTCGTAGAGCTCGAGGAAACGATCGACGTCGTAACCTTGCGACGCGAGGATGCGGTTGAACTCGTCGTGCTCTTTCGCGTGGCGGCCCTCTTGTCCGAAAAATATTCGGACGCGCGCGCGGAGCTCTTCGTCGTCGATCCGATCGAGGTAGTGGCGCACGCTGCGGACGAAGAAGCGCTCGCCGGCCGGAAAGAGCAGGTTCACGCCGTTGGCGACGTGCGTCGCGAAGAGGTTGCCGCCGAACCAGTGGCGCGGCACGCCGCTCACGTCGACGCCGGGGTTTCGAACTCGCACGAATCCAACGATGGGACCTTGTTGAATCAAAGTCAATAAGGGTACGCTCGTGAGGTGCGGAAGCGTGCGCGGATGGAGACCGACGAGCGGCGCGCGCAGCTCCTCGCGCTCGGGCTCTCGGTTTTTTCGTCGCGCGCGTACGACGAGGTCGCGATGGATGACGTCGCGCACGCGGCCGGAATTTCGAAGGGGCTCGTCTATCACTACTTTCCGACCAAGCGTCATTTCTACGTCGCGGTGCTTCGCGAGGCCGCGCGGCAGCTCCTCGCCGAGACCGAGCCGGATCCGTCGGCGCCACCGGAAGAGCGATTGCGACGCGGGTTGTCGGCGTATCTCGCGTTCGTCGAGAAACACGCGCGGGCGTACGGCGCGCTCATGCGCGGCGGCGTCGGCGTCGACAAGCAAGTGAGCGCGGTCATCGAGAAGACGCGCGCCGAGTTCGTCGAGCGATTTTTTTCGGCGCCGGAGCTGCGCCCGGTGCTCACGCCGCGTCTGCGGCTCGCGGTGCGAGGGTGGATCGGTTTCGTCGAGGCGACCGCGCTCGAGTGGCTCGAGCGACGCGAGCTCTCGCGCGAAGAGCTGCTCGATTTGTGGACGCGCGTGCTCTTCGTCAGTTCGAGCCCATGACGCCGTGCCACGGGTGAAGCGCAGCGACGAGCGCCGCGCCGGCGAGGAGGAGGATGACGAAGAGCGCCGCGGCCGAGACGATCCACGGCGTCACCGAGCGCGCGCGTCGCGGCGCCGGCATCGCTTGCATCGGGATCGTCGGCGCGACGGCCGCGTAGGAGACGCGCTGCGTCCGCGGCATCGGAGCGGTGGTCCCGCCGTCGAACGGTGCGGCCATCGAGAGCGTCTTCGGGGGCTCGACCTCCGTGGGCGTGCGCAGCGTGACGACGGGCTCGACCTCGAGCGGCGTCGGCAGCGCGAAGGGCGCGAGCGCGTGCGCCATCTCGTCAGCCGACGCGAAGCGATCCGACGGACGCTTGGCGAGCGCGCGATCGACGATGCGCGAGAGCTCTTCGCCGACCTCGGGTCGCAGCGAAACGAGCGGGACGGGCCGGTCGTTCAAGATGCCGCGGAGGAGCGCCGCGGTCGTCGCGCCGTCGAACGGTTTTTTTCCGGCGAGCGCGAGGTACATCACCGCCGCGAGCGAGTAGAGATCCGCGCGGCCGTCGATCGGATCGCCGAGCGCTTGCTCCGGGGACATGTACGCGAGCGTGCCGACGACGAGACCTTGGCGCGTGAGCTTCTGCGCCGCCGCGTCGTCGCCGAGGAGCTTCGCGACGCCGAAATCGAGCACTTTGACGATGTCGGCTTGAACGCTCGTGCGCTCGAGAAAAATGTTGTCGGGCTTCACGTCGCGGTGAACGACGTTCGCGCGGTGCGCGGCCTCGAGCGCCGAGAGCGCTTGCACCGCGATGTACGCGACGCGCTCGGGCGGGAGCAGGGTCATGCGCGTGAGCAAGTCGCGCAAGCTCTCGCCGTGAAGCAGCTCCATCACCAAGAAGGGCGGCTCGCCTTCGTTCAGCTGAAAATCGCTGATTTGGACGACGTTCGGGTGCCCGAGCCGCGCGACGACGTGCGCCTCGCGACGGAAGCGACCGCGGAGCTCCTCGTCGGCGGCGAGGTGCGGGTGCAAAACTTTGAGCGCGACCGCGCGCGCGAGATCTTCCTGAACGCCTTCGTAGACCGCGCCCATCCCGCCGGTGCCGAGCTTTCGCCCGACACGATAGCGCCCGCCGAGGAGGCTGCCCGTGAGCACGGTCATTGGATGACTGCGGTCTGCGCGCCTGCGAGGCGCAAGACGATCGAGTCGCCGTCGAGGAAATATGCGCTGCCGGTCGCCGCCCGCACCGCGGCTTCGCTCCCGAGTGACGGGAGCTCGGTCGTGCCCGAGAGGACGTGCTGGAGCGGCGTCGTCTTGCCGGTCCGCGATTTCAAATCGAGCGTGCACACGATCGCCTGACCGAACGAGCCCGGAAGAAACGTGACGCTCACGCCTTCTGCGCCGTCGTCGATCGCGATCGACGAGCCGTCGTCGAACGACGCGCTCGCGGGGCCGCTCGGCCAGCCGCGCGCTTCGAGCGTCGGGCGCTCGGACGACGTCACGACCGCGGGCGCGGTCGCGTCGCTGAGCGAGACGACGTCGGCGGCGAGCATCGGCACGATCGAGCCGACGCGCCCGAAGAGAATCGGCGTGCCGAGCGGCGCGGCCCAAGTCTGATCGCTCGGCCCGTGCACGACCGTATTCGAGGCGAAGCTCGCCCACGCGCCGGGCGGAAAATGCACGCTGCGATCGGTCGCGCCCTCGGTCACGACCGGCGCGACGAACAAATCCGGACCGAGGAGGTACTCGTCATCGGCGACGGCGACCGCACCCGGGTCGCTCGGAAACGCGAGCGGAAGCGGCCGAATCGTAGGCGTCCCCACGGTCTCGGCTTGCCTCACGACCGACGAGAGGTACGGCTCGAGCTGGGTGTGGAGCATGGCGAGGTTGCGATAGAGAGACACGGTCTCATCGTCGTACGCCCAAGGTGCGTGAGTATCCCCTCCGCCGCCGAGCTGCATGATGATCGAGAGCGCGGTGTGCTCGGACCATCGAATGAGCGCTTCTTTCGTCGGCGCATTGTGTCGAAAGCCGCCGGTGTCGGAGCCGAAGCTCGGAAAGCCGCTCACCGCGAGGGTTTGAGCTGCAACGACCGCAGACGGCAAACCGCCGACGAGGAGCGTGCCGTTTCCGGCGTCGTCGCCGTATTTCGAGAAGTCACTGTCGAGATCGCCCGGCCAAATCGCGTCGGCGACCGACGCGCCGCCGAAGCTCGACGCGCGCACGAGCAAAAATCCGTCTTTGCGCGCGGCGTCGAGGGCTTGGTGATAAGCGGCGTGATAGCCGAGCGGGTAGCTTCGCGCGGTGCGATCGGTTTCGCCGTCGGCGTAGACGACGCCGAGACGCGCGTTGAAGAACGACGGCACGACGTCCTCGCCGTAATCGAGCTTGAATCCGCTCGCGCCGAGCGCGACCGCGCGCGAAGCGAGGCCCGCCCAAAAATCGCGCCCGGCGCTCGTCGTGAAATCGATCATCCCGAATTGGAGATTTTCGTCCGAGCCGGGCGCGGCGAGGATCGATCCGTCGAACAAATGCACGAGCACGTTCGGCTGCGCGGCGGCCTGCGCGTAGAGCTCGCGCGCTTCGTCGTCGGGTCCGGTGCCCGGCTTTTCGAGATACGGCTCCGACCAGAAGAGGACGCGGTAACCGAGCGCCGCGAGCTCGCCCATCAAGCCCGGCGGATCCGGAAAGCGCGCCGGATCGGGGACGAACGTGTCGTAAGAAGTCTGCCAGGGATTGTCGATCCAGATCGTCGTCGTCGGGATGTGGAGGTTCCGCATCATGACGGCGTCGTCGATCATCTGCGCTTGGCTGTCCCAAGTGTTGCGCCAGTAGAACGGGCCGAGCGCCCAACGCGGGAGGACCCGGGGCAAGCCGACGTGTTGCGTGTATTCTGCAACGACTTGAAGCGGGTCGCGCGCGAAGAAAAACCAGACGCTCTCGGCCTTGCCCTCGAACGTCGCGGTGACTTTGCCGGCGTCGGTGGACGCGACGTCGAACGCGCCCGACTCGCGGCTCTCGACGAAGACGCCGTAGCCCTTCGACGAGACGAGGAGCGGAACGGGGACGTGCGCGTCGTTGGTCGCCGACTCGAACTTCGCGTCGATCTCGAGCTGCATCGGAACGATTTGTCCGCGCGCCGAGACGTGACCGAAGCGTTCGCCGAGTCCGGTGTAGAAGCCATCGTCGCTCGTGAGCGAGACGCGGACGAGCGCGGTGGGCGAGCCGTCGTCGTGCGTCGTCACGTGGAGCACGCCGGGCGCGGGGCTCTCGACGTCGACCGCGCGCGGGTCGATCGACTTGAACGTGTACGTCGCCTTCGCGGGATCGTGCCACTCGTCGGGCGAGTCGGGGTCGAGCGAACGCGAGAGCAAGCTCGGCGAGACGAGCAGCGGCGCGCCGTCGCGCGTGACCGTCAGCGAGCCGTCGCCGCCGAACGTCGCGTTCGTTCCGTCGCCGAGGTCGAACGTCCGCGCCGGCGGAGGAACTTGGTTCGACTCGCAAAAGCAGAAAAAAAGCAGAGGCGCGAAATACAGAGCGCGCATGACGTGATCCTAGACCGGAAATTTGGCCGGGCCTCGTCGAATGCGATAGCGGATGAGCATCATCGGCGGCTGTCGCGTTTTCGGCGCCGCCAAGGAGTAGGTCCATGCGTCTCGCCGCGCTCGGGGTCGTTTTGTCCGTTGCCATGCTCGCGTCCGCCAAGACCGCGGACGCCGGGAGCCGGCATCTCTCGCTCGGCGAAATCGCGGTGCTCCCGAGCGGCGCGGCCGAGCTCGCTCCCGAGCTCAAAGCCGATCTCGACGCCGAGATGCGCGCGCTCGATCTTCGCGCGGCGCGCCGGGACGCGATTTTGTCGGTGTCGCTCGTTCGCATGGACGCGGCGCGCGATCACGCCGAGTGCGTCGTCTCGGCGACGCTTCGCTCGCGCGACGGCGGCGTGCTCTTCGCGATGCTCGAGGGTCACGCGCGCGCGCAAGGCGGCAGCGGCCACGTCCCCGAAAGCGCGCTCCGCGGTGCAGTCCACGGCGCCCTCTCCCGCATCCCCGAGGCGCTGCGTTAGGGGTAGTCGGCCGGGGTGCGGGCGCCGATTTCGAGGTACTTCGTCGCCGACGCGTCCGGGTTGAAGTACTCGTTGAAGACGCCGGTGACCGACGAGAACTTGGTCTTCACGCCGGCCTCGAGGCCTTCGAACGCGCCGCCGTCCATGTAGTACGGGCTCAGGCTGATGATCTCGCCGCCGGTCACGCCGCCGTCGAAGAACGTGTTGCCGAGGCCGAACGTTTGATCCGGCTGCTTGGGCGTGCCGGTGACGTTTGCAATCTGCATCAAAAGCGGCCCGTAAATCTGCTCGTATGCGGCGAGTGAATTGATGTCCGTCAGCGCGACGCCTTGAATCGGCGTCGGCGTGCCGCTGCCGATTTTGAGCGCGCAGCCGGGCTCGAGGAGATCGACGTGGACGATGAGCTCGTTTTGGCCGCCTTCGCTCTCGCGATAGGCCCACGCCATCGCGTTGACTTGGTCGCCGACGGCGAGCGACGCGAAGTACTTCGCCGTCGAGCTCGTGATCCACGCGCGCACCGCGTGCTGCGCGCCTGCTTCGAGCGACGCGTAGGTGAGGTCTTGCTGCAAGATGAGCTCGCACGCGACGCCGTCGACGCATGCGCCCTTCGAGAGGGCCGTGACGTAGACGCCGGGCAGCCAGACTTGCGTCGGCGTCGTCGGGTCGTCGCTCCAGATTTGGTCGATGGTCTTCGTCGGGACGCCTTGCGGCTGCGACGTGCAGTCCGGCCATTCGAAGCCGGGCGCGTCGGTCTTCGCGGCGTCGAAGGGCGCGTCCTTCGCCGCGTCGGCCGGTTGGGTGAAGACATCGGCGGTCGTCACGTCGGGGCCGGCGTCTCCGAGACCGCCGTTGCCGTTGGCGCCGCAACCGGCGGCCACGGCAGCGCCTTCCGCGCAAACCAAGAAAAGAGCCAAGAACCCCTTTTTCATCGCGCGCCCATCTAGCACAGGCAGGCTTGCTGGGCACGCGGTCGCGTGAGAGAAAGTTGCGGCATGAAACGCGCTGACTGGCTCCCTTTCGCGCTCCTCTTCGCGTCTTCGGCCTGCGGCGGCTCCCCGCCCGCGCAGCCGACCACGCCCGCGGTTTCGAGCGCACCGATCGCGTCCGCGACGCCGAGCTCGTCCGCGTCCGCTGCGACCGCGCCGCCGCCGCCGGCGAAGGACGTCGCGTGCGACGCGATCGCCACCGCGCGCAAAGACGAGAACACGCGACTCAAAGCCATCGCCGACTCGCAAGATCCGATGTCGCGCATTCAGGGCATGAACGAAGACGTCGTGAACGGTTTCTTTCGTTGCACGAAGACCAAATCGGGCGGCGCGTGGGGCCTCGGCTTGAGCGACTTGAAGGTCGATCAAACGACGCACGGCGTCTCGGCCGAGCTCGTCGCGATCCACGCGGACGCGAAGGGTCAGATCGCGAAGACGCCGCTCGCGGGCACCGCGCGCACCAAAGATCGCGCGTTCCAGAGCAACGATTTGGATCACGTCGCGATCGACACGCAGATGGTTTACGACTTCGACGCCGACGGCGAGGACGAGCTCGTCGCGATCGGTCACGACCAAACGAAAGAGGGCTCGCGCGAGTCGCTCGCGTACATCGTCCAAGCGAAAAACGGCGCCGCGCAGATCTATCCGCCGGCGAAGGATCTGCCCATTTTTCGCGTGGAAGACGTCGATCGCGACGGCCGGCCGGATTTCATTTCGTACGGGCCGTACCGCACGTTCGCGCCCGGCCGTTGCAACGGAGCGCCCGCGCTCTTCAACGGACCGCCGATGCTCATTCACTCGCTCCCCGATGGCACGTTCTCGATGGTCGACGACAAAGCCGTCGCGTTCGCGAAGCAGCAGTGCGACAAGCCGGGTTTCACGGTCGCGCGCGACGATCAGAAGCGCGTCGATGACGAGCAGACGTTCGTCAACATCGCGTGCGCGCGCCTCTGGGGCATGTCCGCAGCGGACGCGGCCGCCGCCGTCGCACGAAGCTGCAACGCGATCCGCGGAGAGGCGAGCTGCAAGGAGTCGACGTTGACGGCGTGTGTGTATCCGGCGGAGATGACTCAATGGGCGAGGGCGAAGCCGCCTTTGAGCATCAAGTGACGACGGTTGCGCTCCACTACGATCTCCACCTCGCCGAGCATTACTCCTGGCTCTTCGGGGGACTGCCCGAGCGGGTCGCGGAGAATCGCGCGTACTTCGAGTCGATCGGGCTGCGCGGCGCGCGCGCGCTCGACGTCGGCGCGGGGAGCGGGTTTCAGTCGATTCCGCTCGCGCGGCTCGGGTTTTCGGTCGTCGCGGTCGACTTGAGCGAGAAGCTCCTCGCCGAGCTTCGCGCGAGCGCCGGGGACCTGCCGATCGAAACGATGCGCGACGACATCCTCGCGTGCATCGGCGCGATGAGGCGCGAGTCGTTCGACGCGTGCGTTTGCATGGGCGACACGCTCACGCACCTCCAGAGCTTCGGCGACGTGCAGCGCCTCTTGCGCGAGGCGCATCGGGTGCTCGCGCCCGGCGCGCGCTTCGTGATCGCGATTCGCGATTACAGCGGCGAGCTCCACGGCGAAGACCGATTCGTTCCGGTGCGCGCCGACGAGAGCACGGTGTTCTCGTGCTTCCTCGAGTACGAAGGCGATCACGTGCGCGTCTACGACATCATTCAGGCGCGGAGCGAACGCGGATGGGAGATGCGCGTCTCGTCGTACAAGAAGCTCCGCATCGCGCCCGACTGGCTGGAAAAACGACTCCGCGAGAGCGGTTTCGAAGTGCTCTCGCGGAGCGTGGTCTCCGGCCTCGTCACGATCGACGCGCGCCGCGCGTGATCAGCGCGCGACCAAGCCGACGGCGTGCGTCGGGAGGCCCGCGAAGTCGTCTTTCTTCGTGAGGCTTCCGTCAGCGGCGACCGCGTAGACGCTGAGCGCAGCGGCGGCGCCGTCGAGCACGTAGAGGTAGTCGCCTTTGCTCGTCGCCGCGACGTCGACCGGGCCCATGCCGGTCGCGCCGGCGTTGCCGTTTCCGTCGAGGCTGAGCGCGCCGCTCGTCGCGATGGTGTAGCTCGCGACGTCGTTGCTCTTGGCGTTCGCGACGTAGAGATGCGAGCCGGCGACCGCCGCCCAGCACGCCGACGACTGCGACGACGCGACGGCGCTGCTCACCGTCGTCACTTCGCCGCTCGCGCCGAGCGAATACGAGCTCGCGGTGCTCGCGCCGTCGGCGCCGCCTTGCGCCTCCGAGACGACGAGCTGTCCGCCCGCGCCGAACGCGAAACCGTACGGCGTCGCGCCCGCCGAAGCGTGCGCGTGGACCGCCCCGGCGACGCCGCTCGTCACGACGAACGTGTCGATTTGATTCGTGCCCTTCTCGGTGACGACGAGGAGCTTGCCGTCGGGCGAGAACGAAATCTGCGCCGGGCCCGGGCTCGCCGCGCTGAGCGCTTGGCTCGATCCCGCGAGCGGCGCGAGGCCCGCTTCGACGATCGCGAAGCCCGCGATGTTCGCCGGATGCGTGGCGTCGCCCGCGTCGAGCACGTAGACGTAGTCGCCGTTCACGGTGACGCTGATCGGATCGACGCCGGCCGCGTCGACCTTCGACATCAGCGTGACGTCGCCATCGGCGTGGACCTCGAGCTCCGAAATCGAGCTATCGCCGGCGTTCACGACGAAGAGCAGATTCTTGTCGGCCGAAAACGCGAGCGCGCCTTGATCGCCGAGGCTCGCGCCGGTTCCGCGTCCGCCGGTCGAGACGACGTCGCGCGGTGAGAGCGTGCCGTCCGCCGCGCGATCGAAGACGAAGAGCTGGTTCTCGGTCGGGTCGTTCGATTGCGTGTAGACTGCACCCATCGGCGCAGCCCCCGCCTCGTAGCCGGGACCTTGCGGACCTTGCGGGCCCGTGTCGCCCGCCGCGCCCGCAGGGCCTTGCGGTCCGGCGGGACCTGCCGCACCGCTGCACGCGCCGAGGAAAATCGAAATCATCGCGACGAAGCCTGTTCGCATAAGTACCTCCGTTGTGGTGGTGCGAGTACGCGTCGCAAAAAAATCCGTTTCGCGTCGATCGAAAAAAGATCGATCCGCGCGCCGTTTCGGCGCGTACGCGCGCCTCCTCTTCGGCGCATCGCGGATTTCCGCGCGGCATGCGCGCTGCAACGTCACGGCGCATGACCGACACACGCGAGCGCGACATCCTCGTCGCGACCAACGAGTATGCGTACGTCCAAGATCTGACGAAGGGCGACATCGTCCTTTACGTCGGGCCCACGAAGATCAGCTTGTCGAACACCGAGCGCCTCGTCGATTACCAGCACGGGCGCTTCGTTCCGATTCGCGCCGACGAAGGTCAAGCCGTCGCGCTCTTCGCGACCGCGACTTCGTCGCAGTACATCGTGCTCGAGAATCCGCCGAAAGATCCCGCGGTCAAACCGACGAAAGGAAACAACAGCGCGGTGGAGCTCCGCGTCGGGCGCAAGATCGTCGTGCCCGGGCCGGCGACGTTTCCGCTTTGGCCCGGTCAGCGCGCGCGGGTCGTCGACGGGCACGCGCTTCGCGAGGACGAGTATCTCGTCGTGCGCGTGTACGACGAAGGTCACGCGCAACCGATCGGTACCGAGCTCATCGTGCGCGGCACCGACACGAGCTTTTACGTTCCCGAGACGGGCCTCGAGGTCGTCCCCGCGTCGGGCGGCAGCTACGTGCGCAAAGCGCGGCGCTTGCGACGCGGAACGGGATTGCATCTTCGCGTCGTGAAGAGCTTCGTCGCCGGAGCGGCGGAGATTTTTCCCGAGGGTCGCTACGAAGCGGGACAAGACATTTTCATCGCCGACCGCGAAGGGTTCTTCTTTCCGACGGCGAGCGTCGAGATCGTCGGCGAGATTTTGGCGATTCCGCTCGGCGAGCGCGAGGGCATCTACGTGCGCGACATCGCGACCGGGCGCATCGCGACGGCGTCGGGACCGACCAATTTTCTGCCGGATCCGACGCGCGTGGAGATCGTCGCGCGCGCGCTCGACGAAGAACGCGCCGCGCTCTACGGCGTCTCGAAGGACCGCAGCCCGACGCGCGCGCTCGCGATTCACGTTCCGTCGAGCTTCGCCGTGCTCGTCACCGCCAAAGACAAACGCGAGGTCGTGCGCGGCCCGCAGACGCGCGTGCTCGACTACGACGAAGACCTCGAGGTGCTCGAGCTCTCGACCGGGCGCCCGAAGAGCGGCGAAAAAACGCTCCGCACGTGCTTTCTCCAAATCGAAGGCAACAAAGTCTCCGACGTCGTTCGCTTGAAGACGAGCGACCACAACGAGATCGAGGTCGCCGTCTCGTATCGCGTGTCGTTCGTCGGACCGGACGAGACGCGCTGGTTCAACGTCGAAGATTACGTCGGGCTCCTCTGCGATCACGCGGGGTCGCTCTTGCGCGGCGCGGCGCGCGCGTCTTCGATCGAAGCGTTTTATCAAAACAGCACCGAAATTTTGCGAACGGCGATCCTCGGCGAGAAGCGCGAAGGCGAGCCGCGGCCCGGCCGGCACTTCGAGGAAAATGGAATGTGGATCTACGACGTCGAAGTGCTCGACGCGCGCATCCTCGATCCCGAGGTGCAGACCCTCCTCTCGGGCGCGCAGAAGGACGCGATCGTCGCCGACGTGACGCGCCGGCAAGAGCTGCTCGAGCTCGAGACGCAGCGGCTCAAAGAGCAAGTGCGCCGCGCGATTTGCGACGAGCAATCGCAGACGATGGGCGCCGAGGAGACGCGCGTCGCGAAAAAGCGCGCGGTCGACGTCGCGACGGCCGAAGCCGCGGTCGCGGTGACCTCGGTCGCGGAGGATGCGCGGCTCGCGGCGAGAGAACGCGAGCACGAGCTCGACAAGAAGATGCTCGACGCGCGCGTCGGCGCGTTCCGCGAGCAGATGGCGGCGCTCGCGCCCGAGCTCGTCGCGACGCTGAAGACGCTCGGCCACCAAACGCTCGCGGCCGAGCTCGCGAAAAGCGTTTCGCCGCTCGCGATCCTCGGCGGAGAGAGCGTCACCGACGTCGTCGAGCGCCTCCTCGGCGCGCTGCCGATCGGCGCCGACTCGACCGTCGGAAAGCTGCTCGCGTCGAAAAACGGGAAGGAGCATCGCCTCGAGGAGCGTTAGACTGAGCGACGTGCCCAAGACGGTCTTCGCCGCGCTCGCGCTCGCGTTCGCCGCGGTCTTCGCGGCGTGCGGCAAGACTCCGCCGAGCGGTGCCGACGCGGCCGCGCCGATCGCGACGACGTCGGCTGCGCCTTTCGTCGTTCCCACCGTGACGTGGGACGCGAAAACGCGCGCCGACGCGATCGCGGCGGGAAAATCGGTGCTCGAAAAAAACGAGTGCCGCCGCTGCCACGAGATCGACGATCTCCCCGCGCCCGTTCGCCCGAATCACTGCACGAGCTGCCACGAGTTTCTCAAAGGCCTCAAGCCGGGCGAGAAACAATACGAAGAGATCGCCAAGCGAAATGGCCGCGAGTTCATCGAGCGGTATCAGCGAAACATCGTGCACCTCATCAAGGTGCCGAACCTCACGAACGTCGGGCGCCGCGTGCGCGCGGATTTCATCGCGAAGTTCTTGAGCGAGCCGTTCGATCAGCGGCCGACGCTCGAAGAGAGCATGATTCGCCATCATCTCTCGGACGACGACATCAAAGCCGTCGCGCGTTACTTCGCCGCGGTCGCGAGCGCGCCCGATCCCTACGCGGCCGATTACAAAGCGCCCGAACTCGGCAGCCGGCCCGAACAGACGCGCATCGACAAAGGCAAGCAGCTCTTCTTGTCGCGCGGGTGCACGGCGTGTCACACGTTCGGCAACCTCGACACCGGCGTGCCGCGCGCCGCGCTCGAGGGCGCGCGCGCGACCAACGAGCTCGCGCCGAACCTCCGCTTCGCGAAAGAGCGCACGCGACCGGACGTGATCGTCGCGTGGATTCAAAACGCCGCGCAGATCACACCGGGCACGGTGATGCCGCCGAGCGGCATGACGCGCGAAGAAGCCGAGCTCGTGCGCGATTTTCTCTTCTTCGGCGATCCCGAGCTCCACCCCGCGCCCGCGACGTACGCCGTCGTGCCGCCGAAGCTTCTCGACCGCGAAGTGCCCTACGAAGAAATGAAGTCGCGCACGCTCGGGAAAGTTTGCGTTCACTGCCACATGAACGACTACGAAAAAGACACCGGGCCCGGAAACAAAGGCGGCTTCGGTTATCACGGCATCGGCCTCGCGATGCGCACGTACGAAGCGCTCGTGAACGGCGCGGTCGGCGCGGACGGCAAACGCTATTCGGTTTTGATCGCGAAGAAGGGCGAGTCGATGCCGCCGCTCGTCGCCGCGATGGTCCAGCGCCGCGTCGAGGAGCAGCGCGACCACGTGCCCGCGTTCGAGGACTACGAGCGCCCCGATTATCCGAAGTCGCCGCCGGCGATTTTGGGAATGCCGATGGGCTTGCCGTCGATGACCGACGAAGAGATCTCGATCTTGGCGACGTGGATCGCGCAAGGATGCAAAGGCCCGACGAAAGTGTGGGGTCACCCGGGAATGAACGACGGCCTCCTCGTGCAGGACGGCCCGCTGAAGAAAAACCAGGGCTGCGAGCAGCGATCGCCCGAGCACCCGCGCCCGACGTGGGCGTACGACCAGTAGCGAAGCCCGCTCCACCCGGCGACGCGCCTTCTCGACTTGGTGGCGAGCCTTCTCGACTTGGTGGCGAGCCTTCTCGACTCGGTGGCGAGCCTTCTCGACTTGCTGGCGGGCCTTCGCGACTTGCCGGCGGGCGTTCGCGACTTGCTGGCGGGCGTTCGCGACTGGGTGGCGGCACTTCTCGACGGCACGACGACACGTGGCTTCGTCGCCGCGCCCGGCTCCGAGTCCGCGTCCTCGTCACCGCTTCGGAAAGCGGCCGTCGTCCTCACGCAGCTTGCCGGTCGCGCGCCTCTCGGCGAGCTGCTGCACCCGCGCGGGTGAAACGTAAAACCGCGCGAATTCGTGCGCGGGGAGCGGCCAGCCGCCGGTGCCGTGCTCGACGTCGTCGAAGCACGCGCGCGCGAACTCGACGTGGAACGCGCTCTCGGCGATCGACAGACATTTCTCGGCGAGCGCGTTCGCGTCTTGGTCGGCGCGCGTTTGTGCGACGAAGCTCGCGGCGAAGCGAAAGCCGGCGACGTCGAGCGCCATGCGGTACGCGTTGCGAAGCCCGCCGAACGCGTTCGCGCGCGCGAGCTTCACGCGCGCCTTCACCTCGGCGCTCGGCGGCGGAAGCGGCAGCGGGCGCTCGACGACGTCGTAGTCTTCCCAGCCGGCGCGCCGCAGCTTCTTCGAATACGACGCGAGGTCCGATTCGACGCGCTCGATCTTCGCGTCGATGCTCCCATCGCTGCGCACGAAGAGCGCGCCGTCATGTTCGGCGATCCAACGAAAGCGGCCGCCCTTGTAGAGCCGCGTCCACTTCACGGCGTCGTCCACGTCGCCGGCAAGTCGAGACGTTGCCCGATCGGATCGTCGAGCTGGGGCAGACGAACCAGATACGCGAGCGCGACCGAATTCGGGCTCGCTTGCTCGAGATAAATGATCGCGAGCGAAATCGTCTGCGTGCTCGGCTCCCAAAAGAGCGAGTGGAGCTCGAACCAACCGGGCGACGCGCACGTCGTGCAATCGATCACGTTGAAGGGATAGAGCGTCCACGACGTGCTCGCAAAGGTCGCGGTGCCGGGGTTCGCGCCGTCGAAGGCGATCGACGGCCCGCTGATGGTGAACCCGGAGACGACCTTCGGCGGCGGGATCGACATCGCCGGAAGCGACACGCTCTCGTCGGTCGACTGCGTCACCGAGCTGCAGGTCCCCTTCGCCGGCAGCTCGGCGGTCGAGGCGATGCCGTCGGTGCTCTCGTAATAGACGAACGCGAGATTGGTATCGTTCGCGCAGGTGATCCACGCGAGGACGGCGCGGTCCGGCGTCATGCCGACGATTTCGAAATCGCGCTCGCCGGTGAACGCTCCGCCGTCGCCGGTGCCGGGCGGCGTCGAGGTGCTCGTGTAGAAAAACGCGGGCGTCGTCTCGCCGTGGAATTGGATCGTGCCGACGCCGTGCGTGATCGCGATCGCGCCGAGCTCGGCCGCGCCGGTGCCGTCGAACGAAACGTCCTCGGCGACGGTCCACGTGGCTTGCGTCGCGGGCACGTCGATCGTCGTGCTCGCGTCCGGCGCGCCCAGCGCGTCGGTGGACGCGTCGCCGGCGTCGGTCGTCGTGTCGTCGGCGGACGAGCACGCCGCGAGCGCGAGCAGCGCGAACGCGAGCGCCGTCCGTGCTCGCGACGTCCCGCCTGCGGCGGATCCGTCGACTTTCACTGCAAATACCCGCCGGCGCTGAGCAGCGCGACGGCGACGCCCAGCAAGCTCTCGCCCGCGATGATGCCCGACGCGACCGGCGTGATGTAACGCTCGCCGTGCTCCGGCTTGTACTTCACCCAGAGGTACGCGATGAGCGCGCCGAGAAACATCGACACCGAGTTGAAGCACGGGATGACGAGCGCGAGCCCGAGCCCGGTCGCGCTCGGCATCCACTGTTTGTATTTCGGGAACGCGAGCTCGAGCAGCGGCAAAATGATTCCGATGAGCCCGCCGATGACGATGCCCCAGCGCGCCCACGGGTGCAGCGACTCGACGCCGTGGGCGAGGAGCTCGGCGACGCCCTTCCACACTTGCGCGCTCGGAGCCGGAAAGCGATCGGTGCCGAGCGCGTCGGGCGTCGGCACGAGCGTGTAGAATGCAGGCACCGAAACGAGCGTGCCGACGAGCGTGCCGGAGAGCTGCGCGAGGAACTGCTGGCGCGGGTTTGCGCCGAGCAAGTAACCGCTCTTCAAATCGTTGAGCAGGTCGGCCGACGCGCCCGCGGCGCCGGCGGTGACGCTCGCGGTCATGAGGTTCGTCGTGACGTTCGTCGGCGCGAGGACGCCGTACGTGAGCTGCGTGATTTTGCCCATGGCGCCGACCGGCGTGATGTCGGTCTCGCCGGTCGCGCGGCACGCGACGATCGCGAGCATGAACGCCATCACGACCGAGATGACGCCGAGGAACGGCGAGATGTGAAACGCCTTGTACCCGATGATGACCAAACCGATCGTCGCGGCGCCCGTGCCGATGACGAACCACGACGACGGCACTTCGATCTTCTCGAGCTCGCCGCGCGCTTTCTCGATCGGGTCTTGCGATTGCGCGTCGTGATGCTCGGCGCTCTTCTTGAGCAGCTTGCCGATGCCCGAGAACGCGCGCAGCACGGTGCGCCACTGCAAACCGAACGTGAGCAGGCCCGACGTCACCATGATTGCGGCGCCCGGCCACAAGCTGAACGCGACGATGTTGCGGTAACCGAGGATCGCCTCGCCGTTCTTCATCTGCGTGTGAATGACGCCGTGATCGAGCAGGATCGGCGCGAGGACGCCGAAGTTGATGAGCGCGCCGACGAGCATGCTGATCGTCGTGCGCAGCCCCATCAGCATGCCGGCGCCGACCATGATGAGCGAGCCCTCGAACGAAATCGTGTACTGGAGCAGCGGCAAGCCGCGGATCTTGATGCCGGGGATCGGGATCAGGTCGGGGATCTTCGAGAGCTTGGTGAGCGCGCCGAGGATTGGGTGCGTGGGCGCGCCGTGCGCGTCACGGAGCCACGCGACGATCGCGCCGAGGCCCATCATCGCGAAGAGCGAGCGCGCCTTCTTCACCGCTTCGCTTCCAGAGCCGTAGAGCGATTTCAGCGTCTCGGCGGCCGCGGTGCCCGAGGGAAAACGAAGCTTCTCGATGTTGATGATCTGCCGCTTCATCGGGATCGCCATCACCGTGCCGAGCACGGTCATGAGCAAAATCCACCCCATGAGCACGCCCATCGGCAGGTGACGTCCCGTCACGAGCAGAAGCGCCGAGATCGCCGAGACGAGAATGATGGTGCCGGCCGACGCGCTCGATGCCGTCGACTGCATCGCGTTGTTCTCGAGCATCGACAGGTTCGCGCCGAAGAGCCGCGGCGCGATGCGCGAGAGCGTCGAGTAGACGGCGTACGAAAGAATGCACGCGGTGATCGCGACGCCGAGACCCCAACCGGTCTTGAGGCCGACGTACAAATTCGACAAACACATGACGGCGCCGATGACGCTGCCGACGATGAACGAGCGCAGCGTGAACTGGCGAACGTTTCCGCGGTAGACGTTTTGGAACCACTCGACCTCGGGATCGATCGGCGTTTGATCCGGCGGCGCGTTCGCGCGGTACGGCTTTTTTTCCGGGTTTTCGCCTTCGGGCTGAGTGGCGGCCATGGGCCTCCCTCCTATCACCTCAGCGGCTTTGCACGCACCGAAATGCTTGCCGCGCCCGGTCGATGTAGAGCGACGCGGACACGACGGGCTCGTCGACGTGACCGAGCTTGCCGGCGCTCGGCGCGTCGGCGTAGCCGTTGAGCGACAGCTTTTCCAAGCACATCGCGGTCGGCGTCACGTGGTAGCGCGCGAACATTCCGCTGCCGGAGTAACCGTTGAGCTGCGCGCCCGACGCGCCGAGCACGGTGATGGCCGCGCCGGGCCAGCGCCCGTCGACGACCCAGCCGCCGTCTTGCGCGCCGCAGACGCGGACCGCTTTGCCGCTTCCGTCGGACGCGCCGAGACGCTCCGGATCGCCGAGCGCGCCGGAGTCGACGTCGATCGGAAGCGCCCACGCTTGGCTCCTCCAGCGCGAGGGACGCGCCGCCCCTTCGGTGATCGGCGCGCCGATCACGATCGCACCGAGCATGCGTCCGTCGGCGCGACGCGCGAGCCGAAGCGCCGGCGCGCGAACGCCTGCCTCCTGGCCGACGCGCGGAATGCGAACGACGTCGCGCGCGACGCCCGAATCGAGCTCGGACACGAGCGTCGCGTTGCCGTCGGTCGTCGCGAGATACCAGCGCCCGCCCATGCGCACCGCCGACTCGAGCTCGCCGAGCGCTTGCCCGCCTTCGCGTCGCACCTCGAGCGCCGGACGATCGGCTTCGACGTCGACGAGGATCGTCTCCGGCCCGCTGCCGCTCGGCGAATACACGTAGCGCTGAACGATCATGAGCGCGTGGCTCGCGTCGTCGCCCGGCACCATCGACACGTATTGAATCGGGTGCGTCGGGTAGCCGCCGAGGCCGACGAAGTTGGTCGAGTCGGCGATGAACTGCGGGATGGTAGTGCCTTGCGTCGCGTGGAGCACGTTCGACGCGTCGAACGGCGACGTGAAGCGCACGACGAAACGTCCGTGGCTGTCCCAATCCATGCCCTTCGGGCCCCACGCGTAAAGTCGCGCGAGCGCCGAGAGCGTGAAGTGCCCCGAGTTGCCGCTGTCGGTGCCGCTTCGATCGTAAATCTCGTCGACGCGTCGGCTGAACCCGAGATCGTCGGTGCCGAGCTTCGGCGCGCTCATCGCGAAGAACGGCTGCCAGTCGATCGTCTGCGGCGTCCGGTTGTAGCCGTAGCCGTAACCGTAGCCGTATGGATAACCGTAGCGTCCGTAGCGGTAGCCGGAGGTCTGCGTCGCGCTCGTGTCTTCGCTCGGCGGCGCGAGCTTGCCCGACGCTTCGCACTTCAAGTGGAGGGTCGTCGGCGAGGGCACGTCGAAGGTGCGCGGCGTCTGCGCGTTCACGTCGTTCGCGGCGTGCGGCGGGGGCTCGCCCCAGCCGACGCGAATCCATCCGGCGAGGACGCAGCCGAGTGGACCGCAGCCGTGCATCGCCGCGCCCGCGGCAGGTCCCGCCACTTCGAGCGGCTCGGGCAGCGCGAGCGGCTTCCACGTCATGCCGCCGTCGATCGTCTCGTAACCTTGGCGCGACGCGGTCCAGCCGAGGCCCCATCGGCCCGAGACCATCGCGGTGCCGAGGTCGACGACGAACGGCCCGTGCTTCACTGCGCCCGCGAGGCTGATTTCGAGCCCGATGTAGCGGCCCGAGTGCGCGACCCACGCCGAGAGCGTGCCGGGCGTGCGCTCTTCGATGCCTTGCATCCACGTGCCCGAGCGGAGCACCGCGGCGACGCGCGACTCGTCGTCGACGTCCGGCGTCGTGTCGTCGGCCTCGTCGTCCTCGTCGGGTTTCGCTTTCGCGGGCTTCGCTTGCGCGCTCGCGAACGTGAGCGGGATCGTCTTCGGTTTCGCGCCGTCGAAAATCGTGAGTCGCCCCGTCGAAAGATCGCCGACCGGCGGCGAGACGATCGCGGTGCGCCCGTCGGCGAGCGGCACGACGCGCTCGGTGCCGACGTCGCCGTTCACGACGAAGTCTTCGAACTTCCGATTCGCGCGCATGATGCAGTAGCCCTGCTCGGTCTTCTTGATGTCGACCGGCGTCGCGTCCGGATCGCACACGCCCTCCACGACGAGCGTGCCGTTGCTCGGCGAGAAGACCGCGCGCGGCTCGTCGAAGTGACGAAGCAGCACGAGCTTGCCCGCCGGGTCGTACGCGTAAATCTCGGTCGCGCCGTGCGGCACGCCGCAGACGAAACCGAACGCGCCCGCCGATTTCATCGGCGAGAGCGAGACCGCGTGACAGCGCGCGGGCTTCAGCGGAAACGCGTCGGGCGCCGTGTCGAGCACGGTGCCGTCCGACATGCGCACGCGTGAGAGCGCGCCGTCGCGCGCGACGAGCGCGGTGCCGCCCGCGAGCGGCCAGCCTTCGAGCACGGCCGATGCGAGCGGGTTTTTCGCGGTCGCGCGCGCGGTGTCCTCGGGCTCCGGCGCCGGCTCCGCGTGCTTCTTCGTCGTGGTCTCTTGGAGCCGCGCGATTTGTCCGTTCGGTTGCACCGCGTACGACTGCGACTCGCCGTCGGCGTCGACGCCGGTCACGACGATGGCATCGCCGGAGAGCTCGAGGTTCTTGGGCTCGATCAGAATCGGCAGCGTCTGCCATCGATTGCCCGCGTCGAACGTCGCGACGACGCCGCGCAAATCGGCGATGGCCGCGGCGCGCCAACCATCGGCGGCGACGTAATGGCTCACTTGCGGGCTCCCCGGCCACGGCCCGAGGTCCATCGGATCGCCCGTCCGCGGATCGAACGCGACATACGCCGCGTTCGAGAGCCGCAGATACGCGCGATCGAGACCGATGAAGAGCTGCGTCGGCGAGACCGGCGCGGCGTAGAGCATCTCGAGCGGCGCGAGCCAGCTCGCCGCGCGATAAACCGTCGGCCCGATCACGAACAAGAAGCCGCCGCCGAGCCGCTCCGGAATTTCGACGGTCGTCGCCGGCGGCGCGGGCAGCGCGTCGCTCGCGCTCTCGACCCCGCCGCCCGCGAGCTTGATGACACGCACGCCCGCGACGAGCAGACGCGTGCCGCAGCCGGGCTCGACGCCGTACGGCTTTCCCTCGTCGGCCGCGCGAAGCGGGACGAGATGCGCCGGGGTGAGCGTCGGGTCGGCGACCGTCGCGGCTCCCGCGCGCAGCGCCGCGCGGCTCGCGTCCTCCGCCGGCAGCGACGGACCGCATGCGGCGACGAACGCGAGCACGGCGATCCACCGGACTTTCACGCGCCCCAGCGTAGCCTGCCTGCGTGCGGGTGACATCGCACCTTAAACGCGCGGCGCGCCGCTTCGATTTGACGGGCTCACGGCGAGAGACGCGCGATCTTCCAGAGCGCGCCGTCTTTTTCGTAGACGATCCGATCGTGGAGCCGGTGCTCGCGGCCTTGCCAAAACTCGAAGCGGTCGGCCGTCACGCGAAAACCGCCCCAGAACGGCGGCACCGGCACCTCGCGGCCCGCGTATTCGCGCTCGAGCTCGACCACACGCTGCTCGAGGCCGGCGCGCGTCGTGATGATCTCGCTCTGCGCCGACGCCCACGCGCCGATCTGCGACTCGCGCGCGCGCGTCCGAAAATAATCGGCCGACTCTTCGCGCGTCGTCCGACCGACGACCCCCTCGATGCGGATCTGCCGCTGGAGCGTCGGCCAGAAAAAGAGCAGCGCGACGCGCCGGTTGTGCTCGAGCTCCTGGGCCTTGCGGCTTCCGTAGTTCGTGAAAAAAACGAACCCGTCCTCGCCGTGCCCCTTGAGGAGCACCATCCTCGAGCTCGGCGCGCCGGTCGCGCTCACGCTCGCGACGGCCATCGCGTTCGGCTCGGGTACGGCCGCGGCTTTCGCGTCGTCGAACCAAAGCCTGAACTGCGCGTGCGGGTCCGGGTTCGCCGTCTCTTCGGTCAGCACCGACTGAAGCATTCGGTCGGGTTTTAGCACGCCGCGGAGCAAGGAAAGGGCTGTGACGAAAAGCGACTCGGTGCTTACATTTTCGGCCAGACAGCCGTTTGCCTGAACATGTGGGTGACCGCTCCAGGAACGACGGGGTTCCACGATGCCTAGCCCAAAACTCGACGACGCACGCAGCAGCACCAAGCCTCCGGCCTCGGGGCCCGTGGCGCTGCCCATCCAAGACGGCGATCGCCTCCGTGTTCTCGACCACGTCGAAGGCGGAATCGCAGTCGTACAAGCCGACGGATTTCTCTACGCGAACGAGCCGCTCTTGCGAATGCTCGGCTACGCGTCGCTCGAAACGATCGCGACGCATCGCGTGAGCGCCGTCGCGGGCGCAGCGAGCTACGACGCGTGGGTCGACTCGCACGCCGGTGACGGGCGCACCGAGTCGTGGCGGCGTTCGGACGGAAGCGTCGCGCGGGTCGACGTTTCGGTGCGTCCGATGAAAGTCGGCGACGTGGACGTGAGCGTCGTGCTCGTTCGCGACGCGAGCGCGGCGTGGCGCGCGCAAGCGCAGCTGCAACAAACCGAGCGCCTCGCGGCGGTCGGTACGCTTGCCGCCGGCGTCGCGCACCAGCTGAACAATCCGCTCGCGTACGTCATCGCGAACATCAATTACCTCGCCGAGGAGATCCCGGCGTTCTTGCAGCAAGTCGCGCCGACGCTCGGCAAACCGGAGCAAGAGCGGCTCGCCGAGCTCCTCAGCGCGATGAGCGACGCGCGCGAAGGCGCCGAGCGCGTCGCGCGAATCGTCCGGGACCTGCGCACGTTTTCGCGCATGGAAGACGAGCGACGCGATCTGCTCGACGTGCTCTCGCTCCTCGAGTCGGCGTGCGTGCTCGTCGAGAGCGAGCTCAAGAACCGCGGACGGCTCGTGAAAATTTTCGACGCGCTGCCGCCGGTCGAAGCGAACCCGTCGCGGCTCGCGCAAGCGTTCTTGAATCTCCTGCTCAACGCCGCGCAGGCGATCCCCGAAGGCGCGCCGTCGCGCAACGAAGTCACAGTGCGCGCCTTCCAAGACCCGAGCGACGGCATGGTCGTCATCGAGGTGCGCGACAGCGGCGTCGGCATGTCGGCGGCAGTGCAAGCGCGCATCTTCGATCCGTTCTACACGCTCAAGCCGGTCGGCGAGGGCACGGGGCTCGGTCTCACGACGTGCCTCGCGATCGTCCACGCGATGGGCGGCGGCATCACGGTCGAAAGCGCGGAAGGCCGCGGCACGACGTTTCGCGTGCGCTTGCCTCCGGCGACGCGCTCGGCGCGGCGCGCGACCACGACTGCGCCGCCCGCGAGCACGGTGCGCCAGCGAATCCTCATCGTGGACGACGAGCTCACGCTTCTTTCGTCGCTTCGGCGCGCGCTCGGACGCGAGATCGACGTGGTCCTCGCGAGCTCGGCGAACGAGGCGCTTCTGGTCCTCGAACAGGACAATCGCTTCGACGTCGTGCTTTGCGATATCATGATGCCCGAGGTGACCGGCATCGAGCTCTTCGAACGTGTTTCCGCGGCGCATCCCGAGCTGCGCGATCGCTTCATCTTCATGACGGGCGGCGCGTTCTCGGCGAGCACGCGAGAGTTCGTCGACTCGACGGACTTGCCGCGCCTCGAGAAGCCGTTCGACGTGCGCGAGCTGCGGCGGCTGCTGCACCGCCGCGCCAAGGCAGATTCCGGCCGGTGAAGGACGACGAGACCGCACTCGCGCGCTTCCTCGAGCTGGTGGCGCGCGAAATGGACACCGCGGACGTGCGCGCCGAGCCGCGCGGCACCGTCGAGCCGCAGGCCGGCGTGCTCGTCGTTCCGCTCGGCGAGCGCTCGGAGGTCGTCGTTCATTTCGGCGAGGTACCGGCCGACGTCGACGCGCGCCAAAGGCGGCTCGAGATGCTCGCGACCGCGTTCGCGAGCGCGATCGAAGACGGCCTGAAACACCCGCAAATCAGCCGCCGTTCGCTCCGGCGCGAGCTCGAGGGCCTCGCCGAGCGCGCGGACGCGATCGACGCGCTCGTCATCGACGCGCACTCGCCCATCGTGTGGGGCGCGGTCGCGGGGCCCGTCGTGACCGCCAAGACGAACGTCATCCCATTGAATCCCGAGTCGCGCGCACGCATCGCGCGCATTCACGATTCGCATCGCGATCTCATCGCGGCGATCGGTGGCGTGGACGAAGAGGACGAAGGCGAGCGCACGTCGGCGCCGCCTCCGCCGGGCGCACCGTCGCCGCTGACGACGCGCGCGGTCGCCGAAATCCGCGCGATGCCGGCGACGGCCATGCTCCACCGAGGCGGACACCTCGCGTTCAACCGGCGCGAGGAGCATTACGGCGTCGTCGCGCGGAGCTTCGCCGCGATCTACGTGCTCATCTTGGTGTTCGACAAAGCGTTCGACATGATTCGCGCCGAACGCGCGCTCCGCGAGGGCCTTCCGGTCGTCGAGCGCCTCGTGCTCGCGCTCCCGCCGATGGATCCCGAGCCCGGCCCGACCGCCGGCGTCATCGCGATTCGCCGCCCGCGCCGGCGTCGTTAAAGAGAGAGCTCGCGCACCGCGCGAACGAACGCATCGATTTCGGCGAGCTCGTTGTAGACGTGCGCGCTCGCCCGAACGGTGCCGGCGAGACCGAGCGTCTCGTGGAGCGAGTGCGCGCAGTGCTGCCCGGCCGATACGCAGATCCCCGCGTCGGCGAGCTTCCGCGCGACGGCCTCGGGTGCGTCGACGCCGAACGATGCGATCGCAAGACGGGATTCGCGGGCGCTCGCTCCGAGCACACGAACGCGCGGGATTTCGGCGAGCCCGTCGAGCATGCGCGCCGCGAGCGCCTGCTCGTGCGCGCGAATCGCGTCCCAACCGAGCGCCCGCAGCCAACGCACCGCCGCGCCGAAACCAATCGCCCCCTCGATCGCCGGCGTCCCGGCCTCGAAGCGCAGCGGCGGATCGAGCGGCACGAACGCACCGTCCGACATGCCTCCGCCGACTTGATAAAGCGCGAGCTTCGCGAGCCTGTCGCGCTGCGCGTACAAAAATCCGACGCCCGTCGGCCCGAACGCCTTGTGCGAGCTCGCCGCGACGAAATCCACGCCGAGCGCGCGCACGTCGATCGGCAAGTGCGAGAGCGACTGCGCCGCGTCGAGCAAAACCGGCACACCGCGCGCGTGCGCGAGCGCCGAGAGCTCGGCGACCGGCGCGACGACGCCGGTCACGTTCGACGCGTGCGCAAAGGCGAGGAGCTTCGTCCGCGGCGAAAACAGTTTTTCGATCGCGTCCCAACGCGGCACGCCCTCGTCGTCGACCGGCACGACGACCGGCCGCGCGCGAAATCGCCACGGAAGAAAATTCGCGTGATGCTCGCTCGCCGGAACAATCACCTCGTCGTCCGGCCCGAGCCCGAGGCCGTGCGCGAGCAAGTTGATCGCTTCGGTCGCGCCGCGCGTGAAGACGATCTCGCTCGGCGACGCGCCGACGAAGCTCGCGATTTCGAGGCGCGCCGCTTCGTAGCTTCGTGTGGCAATTTCGCCGAGCGGGTGAACGCTGCGATGCACGTTGCCGGTCGACGTCTCGTAATAGGCGAGGACCGCGTCGATGACCGGACGCGGCTTGGGCGCCGTCGATGCGGCGTCGAGAAAGACGAACGGCCGCAAAAGCAGCGGAAATTCGGGCCGAACGCGCCGCGCGAGCTCGTCAGTGGAATCCATAATCTCGCCGGAAAGTTAGCACCGAGAGCACGCGCTCGCTGAACGGCCGTGTAGTCGACGCGCTGAGCCTTTCTTGACCCGCCGGCCCCGAGCCGTGTAGGAACGTGCGCTGCTGCACATGGGTAGTCGGCTCTCTACGTCGCCCGCGGTGGCTTTGCAGCACCGCGTTTCACTTCAACAAGCCAGGCAACTGCTCCGCGGCCGCTGGGTCGCGCTGGACGATTGCCGGTACGACACGAGGACCTCGCAGGTCATCGAGGGGTCGGTCGTCGACTCGGACGAGGACCTCGTCGAGCTGTGCACTCGCATGCGCAGCGCCGATCTGCAGCACTGCGCGATCCTCTTCTGCAGCGAGGACGACGAGACCCCGCCGTCCTCCCGAATGCGCATCTCGCACTAGCGCTTCACCACCGGGCGGAGGATGGTCTTGCCGTCCTTGACCGTGACCTCGAAGTCGACCGACTTGCCGTGTTTTTCGCGGAGCTTCGCGCTCGATTCGCGGAGGCTCTTCGCCATCGCGTCGTAAGTGATGGCGGCGGTCGACTCGTTTCGCTCGCGCCGAGTCTGGACGTACTGCGTGTAGAGCTGGCGCATGCGGTCGTCGCTGAGATCGGCGGGCGAACGCGGCAACGGCGGGGGAGCGGTCGGCTTTTTCGGAAGCGGCGGCGGCTGTTTCGCCGGCAAAGGCGGCGGCTTCGGCGGCGCGGGCGCTGCGGGCGGTGCGGGCGGCGGGGCGGCTGGTTTGGCTTCGACTTTGCGCCACATCGGGCGCGGCGGCGCCGGGGCGGCGGCCTTGGGCGCGGGCTCGGACACACCCGCGTTCAAGATGCGATCGAGATCGGCGAAGTCGTCGAGCGGATCGAGCTGGACGGCTTGAAACGCGGGCGTCGAGATGATCGCCCGCGGCACGCTGGGCTCGGGGGCGGGCGGCGGCGGCTCGGGCTCGGCGTCGACTTTGGCCTCGGGCGACTTGAAGCGCCGCTGCGCGCGCAGCATGTCGCGCTTGTACGTGCCTTCTTCGATCTGGCGGCAGATTCGCTGCCAGTGCGTTTGGTACGTGTTGTACCGCTGGATGATCATCTGGAAGCGAAAGCGCACCGCCGTGTTGCGGATTTGCTCTTTGCGCATCACCTGGATGCGCCGCTCGACGTCCTTGTGCGGAACCGACGGCACCATTTTCTCGATGCCCATGAAATATTGCTCGTAGAGCGCGCGCAGTCGGTCGACGCGCGTCTCGAGCTCACCGACGAGGGTCTCGATCTCGCTGGATTCCACGGGCTACGCCCATCATAACGTCACGGAAGCGGCGTGACCTTCACGTTGTCGAAGCAAACTTTGGCTTCCCAGTCGTTGAAACCGAAGTGGTCGTGGCCGAAACCGACGAGCGGCTGCGGATCGTCCCACGACAAATAGTCGAGGCCGTTGACCGACCAGCGAATCGTGTGGCCGTCGGTGCGCTCGATCCTGAAGTGATAGATTTGGCCGGCGAACACGGGCTTTTCGCGCGGGTCGTCGGACTGCTGGTCGACGCGGATTTCGCGGCGATCGGGGGCGTGCTCGTTTTCGCGCGCGAGGACGTGGAATTGGTTTTTCCACCCGCCGAGGACGACGACGTAGCTCGTCGCGTTGTCGTAGGTCGTCTTGGTCGCGTGCGATTGGCCGTCGCCCCAGACCTCGGCTTTGAGATCGCCTTGCGCCGTCTCGGCGATCGCGTCGAACTCGATGCGCGCGTTGATCGGGAGCGTGCGGTTCAACCAGACGCCGTGGTTGGCGGCGCGCTGGCCGCAGAGCCGGCCGTTTTCGATGTGCCACGCGGCCGTTTCGGCTTGGCGCCAGTTCGGGCCGAGCTCGTCGCCCAAGCCGCCGGCGCTCGCCACCGGCGGCGGCACGAGCCGAATGCCCGAGCCGGAAGCCGACGGCATCGGCGTCGGCATCATCGCGATGTGCGGCATCACGGCCGCGTCGGACGGCGTCCGTTCGAAGTCGTCCTCGAAGGGTCCGTTCATCACGTTGAACGACGGGCGGAACGTCGGCGCGGCGGTCGCCGCGGTCGAGCCGGCTTCGTCGTCGCGCGTGCTGTTGCCGGCCGGGACGCAGGCCGCGGCACAACCGAGGACGAGGGCAGCGAGCTCGAGCTTCACGGGCGTCGGTTTTAGCACGTCGCGGCAGCGGTCGACATCGGCATCCCTCGGGAGTACACCCCGAGGCGCCCGGCAATGCATCCCATTCTCTTTCACATCCCGCTCCCTCATCGCCCGCTGAAGCTTTGGTGGGGACTCGTCGTGCTCGCCGTGCTCGGTGCGCTTTATGGCGCGTTCTACGCGCGCAAGCGCGTGCGCGACGAAGCGCTCACCGGTCTCGTCGTCGCCGCGGCGGCCGCCGCCGGCGCGTATTACTGGCGCGGCGTCGAGTACAAGATCGATTCGCTGCCGATTTATTCGTACGGCGTCCTCCTCGGCACGTCGCTCATCGTCGGGTGGTTTCTCTCGCTCGGACTCGCGCAGCGCGACGGCCTTCCGCGCGAGACGATGGCGAACTGTTACGTCATCACGGCGATCGCGGCGCTCATCGGCGCGCGCCTCCTCTACATCGTCACCAACCCGAGTCAGTTCGACACGACGGCCGACTTTTTCGCGCTCCGCCGCGGCGGCCTCGTGGCGTACGGAGGGTTCGTCGGCGGGTTCCTCGGGAGCTGGCTTTATTTGTCGCGACAAAACGTTCGGCTTCTTCCGTGGGCCGACGTCGCGGTGCCGAGCCTCGCGTCCGGTCTCTTGATCACGCGCATCGGCTGTTATCTCTACGGATGCGACTTCGGCAAAGTGCTCTCGAGCGCGCACCCGAGCTCGCCGAACGCGCCCGCGTGGCTCCAGAAGCTCGGCTCGTTCCCGCACCTCGCCGACGGCACGCTCGGCTACGACGACAAAGGCAACGCCCTCGTCGGCAGCATCCCGTTCGCGCACCACATGAAGCTCTGCCAGGAGATGGCCTTCAAGGCCGCCGACTGCATGAAGCTGAAGGAGCACTCCTTCCCGGTGCACCCGACGCAAATTTACGAGGCCCTCGTCGGGCTCGGTTTGCTCGCGCTGCTCCTCTGGCATCGCAAGCACCAGAAATTCCGCGGACAGATTTTCTTCACGTTCGTCTTCGCGTACGGATTTCTGCGCTTCATCCTCGAGCTCTTTCGCGACGACGAAGAGCGCGGAAACGTGCCGCCGCAGATGGATCGCTACGTGCTGATCTCGGGGGGCCTCCTGCTCTTCGCGGTGGCGTTCATTTTCGGCGTGTCCCTCGGCATTCCGAACAAGCGCGTGCGCTCGGTCGCGCGCGTGCTGTCGGTCGTGCCGGCGATCGTCGCGTTCTTCGTGCTGAAGCCGGGGCAATTCGAGAGCGACCCGTACATGCTCTCGACGAGCCAGTTCGTCGGCCTATTGAGCGCGCTCATCGTCTCGTACTTCTACGCGAAGCTTTGGGAGCAAGCCCGTAAGAGCCCCGAGGCCGCGATGAGCATCGGCATCGAGAGCGAGCTCAAGATGAAGAAGAAGAAGGCCGTCGTCGAGCCCGAGGAAGAAGAAGACGAGGACGACGAAGAGCCCTCGAAAGACGAAGAAGAAGACGAGGACGACGAAGAGGAGCCGAAGGCCGAGCCCGCTTGAGCGGACCAGGCGAACGAGATGTGCTAAGTAGCTTGAGCTGTCGCGGCGGCCGGCGATCGCACAGCGCATGAACCGCCTCTTTAAAATCGCCGCCGCAGCTCTCTTCTTCTCCGTCCACGCGCTCGCCGCGCCCGACGCTGGAGCGCCGCCTGCTCCAGAGAAAGTCGCGGTGCTGCCGTTTTCGGGCGAGGCGCAGAAGAGCGATCTCGAGGCCGCGCGCACCGCGACGATGGGCGCGGTCATCTCGCGCGGCGAGCCGCTCGCGACCGAGTCGGAGCTCGTGACCGCCGAGACGGCCGCCGCGGGCGCGCCGAACGACACGAAGGCGCAGTACGTCGCCGCGGGAAAAGCGTCGAGCTCGAAGTGGGTCGTCGTCGGCCACGTGAAACCGAATCCCAGTGGGATTCATGGCTACCATCTCGAGGTCAAAGCGTGCCAAGTCGACACCGGGCGCGTCGAGTCGCTCGCGCGGAACATCGATCCGACGAAAGCGAACGCGCAAGTCGCCGAGATGCTCGCGCTCCTCTTGCGGCCCGAGGGAATCGCGAATGCGGACATTCCCTGGGAAAACGAAATCCAGAAACCGCCGCCGCCGCCGCCCCCCCCTCCGCCGCCTCCGCCGCCGCCTCCTCCGCCGCCTCCGGCGCCGAAACCCGTCGTCCCGGAGCCGGACCGCGGTTACGGCATTCACGCGCCGTTCGCGATCGGCATCGGGCTCGGCGTCGACGGCGCGTTCGCGCATCCGTCGAGCGGCAACGGGCTCTCGACGTTCGCGTTCGAAGGGACGCTCACCGGCGAGTGGGCGCCGCTCTCGGCCGAGACGTATTCGAAGCTCCTCCGTGGGCTCGCGGTGCGCGTCGATTTGGGCGGAAACCTCTACGGTCCAGCTGCGGTGCTGCTCGACGCGGGCGCGCGCTGGGCGATCCCGATCGTGCCGAAGCTTCGCATCTTCGTCGGGCCCGAGATCGCGATCGGCGGCTTCTTCGTGACGAGCGGCGATCACGAATCGCGCTTTCTGCTGCGGACCGACGCGTTCGCCGCGATGGGATTTGGCGAGCACGTCCAGCTCGAGCTCGCGTTCGACGTCCAGAGCGCGTTCGGCGGGAGCGGGGCCATCGTCGCCGGCGGGCCGATGCTCCGCGGGCTCGTCCGTTTCTGACGGGCCGCGGAACGCGCGGTTTGGAGTAGCCTCGTCGTTGGTGCATTTGAAGACGCGTCGCGACACCGAGCGGCTCGGACGCGCGATTGGCGCGCGCCTCGCTCCGGGCGATCTCGTCGTGCTCTCGGGCGATCTCGGCGCCGGCAAGACCGCGCTCGCGGGCGGCATCGCGCGCGGCCTCGGCGTCGCGGAGGACGTCCTTGTCACGAGCCCGACGTTCGCGCTCGTTCAAGAATACGAGACGCCGCGCGGCACGCTGCTTCACGTCGATTTGCATCGGCTGCTCGGTGAGAACGCGCAGCGCGAAATCGAGCGCCTCGGGCTGCGCGAGCGTCGCGGTGAGGGCTGCATCCTCGTCGTCGAGTGGGGAAAGGACGCGATCGATTGGCTCGGCGGCGCGCCGGCGCTCGTCGTCGAGCTCGACGTGAAAGGGAGCGGTCGCGACGCGTCGCTCCGAGGACCGAAGGCGCCCACATGAACGACGACGTCGCGCGCGCGCGACCTTATGCGTTCCTCGTGATCGCGTGCTTGGCGGTCGCGGTGCTGATTCACGCGATGCATCGGTGCGGCGACGTACGCGCGCGAGCTGCGCCGAGCGTCACGCTCGAGTCCAAGCACACGCACTTCACGCTCTTTCGCGACGGGCGCATTCGCATCGCCACGAGTGACGGCGCGCGCACGTTCGACGGCGAGCTCATCGCGGCGTCGGACGACGGCGTCTCGCCGCTCGCGCTCGCCGATCTCGAGAGCGACGGCCTCACGCGCGCGCATGCTCGCACGGGCGGCGCGTCGGAGGTGACGTTCACGGTCGACGCGGCGCGCGACGCGCTCGACGTCGCGATTCGAGCGCAGGCGGATGCGGGCACGGGGATGAGCGACGAAGACGCCGGCGAGCCCGCGGCGTCGGTCGGAATTCGGATTCCCACCGAAGGGCGCGACGTTTTTCTCGCCGGTCGCGGTGAGCTCGCCGACGTCGTGAGCGACACGGGAAAATTCGCGGTGCTCTCGGACGCGACGCACCCGATCGGCGTCGTCGCGGGCGGCAATCCGATCACGGTCGCGGTCGCGCCGTCGGCCGAGGACGCGCACATGCTCGAGATGCGCGCGACGGTTCCGATCGGCGACGCGCGATTCACGCTCGCTGTCGCGAACGCGCGTCGCGGCGGACCGTGGCCGGTGCTCTTCGATCGCGCGCACGTCGAGACCAAGCGCGTCAAAGGTTTCGTCACCGGCGCGCCCGGCGCGACGCGCGTCATCGGCCTCGACGATCAAGGCGCGCAGCAAATGGTCGTCGGCACCGACGTCGCGGGGCGCTTCGACTTTCGCGCGCCGCCGAGCGTCACGAGCTGGTATGCGAGCGCGAGCGCGACGCGCACGAGCGCGCCGGTCATTCATCCGCCGGGCACCGCGTGGGATCTCAAGCTCGACGTCTCCGACGGCGGCGAGCTCCACGTGCGCGCGCTCGACGCCGACACGAAAGAGCCGATCACCGCGCGCCTGCTCGTGCACGGCCTCGACGGCACGCTCGACCCGAGCTTCGGACCCGACTACCGCGCGTCGGGCGCCGGCCCGATCATCGACGCGCTCCACGGCGACGTCACGACGCCGCTCCCCGCCGGAAAATACCGAGTCTCGGTGACCAAGGGCATCGAGTGGAGCATCGACTCGCGCGTCGTCGAGATCGATCCAGGCAAGCGCGTCGACCTCGAGCTCTCGCCGCGACACGTCGTTCCGACGCCCGACGAAATTGCATGCGATCTACACGTACACGCGCGGCCGAGCTTCGACTCGCCGGTCTCGCCCGAAGATCGCGTGCTCTCGCTCGTCGCCGCGGGGATCGACTTCGCGGTGCCGACCGAGCACAACCTCGTCGGCGATTACGGCCCGTCGCTCGCGACGCTCGGTCTCGAGGGCGACATGATGTTCGTGCCCGGCGTCGAGATCACGACGTACTCGCCGCGCTTCGGGCACTTCGGAATTTTTCCGTATCCGATCGGCAAGCCGCCGCCGCCGTTCAAGCACACCGACATCGGTCACGTGTTCGCCGGCGCGCGCGCGGGCGACGCCGACCGCGTGCTCGTCGTGCATCACCCGCGGCTCGCGCGCGACATCGGATATTTTTCGGCGTTCGGCTGGAAACCGGGCACGCCGCCGCCCGCGCGCATGCGACTCGACTTCGACGCGATCGAAGTCTTCAACGGTTACGAGAGCGCGTCGATCGAACGCGTCGAGGCGGTGCTTCACGATTATTGGGCGCTCCTCGATCTCGGTCATCGCTACGCGGCGACCGGGAGCAGCGATTCGCATCGCATCCAATATCAATGGGCCGGTTATCCGCGGACGATGGTGCGCGTCGACGGAAGAGACACGCACGCGATCGTCGCGGCGATCAAAGCTGGGCACGCGACGGTCACGACCGGACCGATCGTCGAGCTCGAGCTCGAAGGGGTCGGGCCTGGCGGCGACGTCGCGACCTCGGCGCCCGTGCTGTCCGGCCATTTGGTCGTACGCGCCGCGCCGTGGGTCGACGTGACGTCGGCGGAGATCGTCGTCGGCGATCGCGGCGCCGCGTCGCCCGCGCGCGTCGTTCAGACGATCGACATCGCATCGCGACCGGCGGTGACCGGCCCCGAAACCGGAGCGCTCGAAGAAGCTCAAGCACGCACGGTCCGGCTCGACACGGACATCAAAGTCGCCGTCGGCGACGGTCCCTGGGTGATGGTCATCGTCCGCGGCAAGCGGACGCTCGAGGACATCTTGCCCTTCATGCCGATTCAGCCGTTCGCGGTCACCAATCCGATCTTCATCCACAAATGAAGTACGCGCATGTACGCGCGTGTGGCTCGCCGAATTGGGATTCGATGATACGCTTCAATGTGACGTTGCCATGACGCGCGCAACGGGTTACTTCGGCTCGCACCGTGTTGTGGGGGTTTCTACTGCAACCGATTGAAACGAGGACGGCGCCTTGAGCGCGGCGTTCGGACGATATCGTTTGCTCGAGCGCCTCGGCCAAGGCGGGATGGCCGAAGTCTTCAAAGCAAAGAGCTTCGGCGTCGAGGGCTTCGAAAAAGTTCTCGTCATCAAACGCATCTTGCCCGAGCTCGCGCGGAGCCAGCAGTTCGTCGACATGTTCATCCACGAGGCGAAGCTCGCGGTGCGGCTCTCGCACGCGAACATCGTTCAAGTGTTCGACCTCGGCATCGCGCCGGTGACCGACGAAAAAGGCGTGAAGCTCCCCGACGCCTACTTCATGGCGATGGAGTTCGTGCACGGGCTCGACCTCGCGACGCTCCTCGCGCGTTGTCGCCGGCAGCAGAAGGCGATCCCGGTCGAGCTCGCGGTGTTCGTTTGCGCCGAGGTGGCCAAAGGCTTGGATCACGCGCATCGGCGGCGCGACGAGCAGCTGAAGCCGCTCGGCATCGTGCACTGCGACGTGTCGCCGCAAAACGTTTTGCTCTCGTACGAAGGCGAGGTGAAGGTCACCGACTTCGGCATCGCGAAGGCGCGCGGCGCGCTCGAGCAAAACATGGAGGACACGCGCGCGCGGCAGCTCCACGGCAAATTCGGATACATGTCGCCCGAGCAAGCGCGCGGCGAGCCGGTCGACGCGCGGAGCGATATTTTTTCGCTCGGCGTGGTTTTGTACGAGCTCATCGCGGGCGTGAATCCGTTCAGCGCGCCGACGACGTTCGAGACGCTCAGGCGCGTGCAGGCTTGCGAGTATCCGCCGGTCGAGCTCTTGCGGCCGGACGTGGCGGGCGAGCTCGTGAAGATTCTGAAGACCGCGCTCGCGAAGGATCCCAAAGATCGTTATTCGGACGCGGGACGATTTTACGAATCGCTCCTCGCGTTTTTGTATTCGGCGGGCGCGCGGTATTCGGCGAACGATTTGAGCGAGTTTCTCGCGCGGTTCGCGCAGCGGGAAGAGACGCCGTCGTCGGCCGCGCCTTCGCTCGGCGACGCGGCGCTCGAGAGCGAGACGGCGCACGCGCAAGAGCGCACGCCGGTCGAAGTGCCGCCGTCGCGCACGGTCTCGGGCAGCATGGCGCGCGTCGATACGCCGGCGACGAGCGCGCGGTTCGTCGACGTGGAGCGCGCGGCGGGCGTCGGCGAGCGGCGCGAAGTGACCGCGCTCTACATCGAGCTGCCGCGAGGCGTCGAGACGAGCGCGGTCGCGACTGCTTCGCAGATCGTCGAGCGTTACGGCGGCTCGGTCGTGCGGCGCGAGAACGATCAGCTCGCGGCGCTCTTCGGGCTCGGCGATCCGGACGGGCGCGACACCGAGGTCGCGACGCGCTCGGCGCTCGTCGCGCTGCGCGCGCTCACGGGACCTGCCGCACGCGCGAGCGCGGGCATCCACACCGGGCGCATCCACGTGACCGCCGTGGGCTTGCCGACCGACGACGAGCGACTCGGCAGCTTGATCGCCGCGGCGCGCGATCTCGCGCGCGCGCGCGAGGGGCGCATCGCGATTTCGGGGACGGCCGTTCGGCTCGTGAAGGGCCTCTTCACGTTCGAGCCGATCACGCAAGAGGGCGGTCAGAATTTGACGCCCCTCCTCGCCGGATCGTTCGTCAAAGACGTGCGCGGCGCGAACGAAGCGTTCGGACGATTCGTGGGACGCAAAGAGGAGCTCCGCAAAATCGGCGAAGTGCTCGCGTCGGCGACGCGGCGGCAAGCGCGCGTGCTCACGATTCGCGGCGCGCACGGCGTCGGCAAGACGCGCCTGCTCGTCGAGGTCGAGCGGCGCCTCAACAAAGGCAACTACAACGTCGGCTTCTACATCGCGAGCTGTCCGCCGCGCGGGCGCGAGTATCCGCTCTCGGGCATCCTCTCGATGCTCCAGGTGCTCTGCGGCGTGGGCGAGGCGGATCCGCCGGAGCGCATCGCGTCGGTGCAGCCGCGGCTTCGCGCGCTCGGGCTCCACGACGAAGAGGTCGGCGCCGTGTTGACCGCGCTCGGCGCGAGCGTGCCGACGTATTCGGGGAGCAACGCGAAGAGCTCGCTGCGCTCGGCGCTCTCGCGCATGGTGATGAGCTTGTGCGAGGACAAGCCGCACACGTTCGCGTGGGACAACGCGCACAACATGGACGAGGACAGCTTTTCGATCCTCTCGTCGGCGTTCGAACGGCTCGCGCACGCGCGCGTCGTCTTCGCGTTCACGGCGCGTGAAGGGTTCTCGCATCCGCTCGAAAAGGGCTCGGCGCACGTCTCGATCGATTTGACCGATTTGAAGTCGGCCGAGGACGTGAGCCGGCTCGTCGCGCTGCGGCTCGGCACGCAAACGGCGCCCGACGAGCTCGTTCGGTTCGTGCGCGAGCGCGCGGGCGGACATCCGCTCTTCGTCGAAGAGATCATCAAAGGTTTGCTCGACGCGGACGCGGTGAGCGTGGCGGAAGGTCGCGTCGTCGCGATGCGATTGCTCGGGCAAGAGCTCGCGCTTCCGAAGACGCTGCGAGGGCTCGTGGCGTCGCGCATCGCGCGCCTCGAGGCCATGGCGAAGACGACGCTGCAAGCCGCGGCGGTGCTCGGCGATCCGATCGACTCGGCGGTGCTCGCGCGGATGCTCAATCAACCGCTCGCGACGCTCGAAAAGTCGCTCTCGGCGCTCAAATCGGCCGAGCTCCTCGCGCACGCGAGCGCGTCGGAGCTGCACTTCACGTCGCCGATCATGCGTGAGGTCGTGGTCGATGCGCTCCCGCAAGACGCCGCGCGCGACATGCACGCCGCGGCGGGCGTCGCGCTCGAGCAAGAGCTCGGCGAGCGCTCGTGGGAGCAAGCGGCGCGCATCGCGATGCATTTTTACGAGTCCGGAGATCGCGAGCTCGCGGCCACGTATTTCGCGAAGAGCGGCGAGCGGCGGCTCGAAGCGCGACAGCTCGAAGCCGCGGTGCGCGACTACGCGCGGGCGATCGAGCTCTGCGACATGGCGCGGCGCGATCCGCGCGAGCTCGCGGGCTGGCTCGATGCGCTCGCGACCGGCGTGCGTCTCGTGCGGTCGGCACCCGAGGCCGAGGACACGTGCGCGCGCGTGATCGCGCGGCTCGACAAAGAGGGCGACCCCGAGCTCCGCGTGCGGACGCGCGTCGCGGCGGCGCGGCTCCTCGTCGCGCTCCACAAGTTCGACGCGGCGACGCCGCACTTGGCCGAGGCCGAGCGCATCGCGGGCGGGCGCGCCGAATTGATGAAGATCGTTCTCGTCGCTTCGGCGGAGCTCGCCGGGCGGCGCGGCGATTTCAATCGCTCGCTCGAGCTTCTCACGCGGATGCAAAAGCTGGCGACCGCCGAAGGCGACAAGCAAGAGGAGCACAAGATCCTGACGAACCTCGCGCAAGCACACGCGGCGCTCGGCGATCGCGCCGCGGCGATGCAAGCGCTCGAACGCGCCGAGCAGCTCTTGCCGGACGACAGCGCGGCGGCGTGCGAACGCCAAAAGCTGCGCGGCCTCGTGCATTTCTTCTTGCGCGATTTTCGGCGCGCCGCGGGCGAGATCGAAAAAGCGATCGACGTCGCGCGTTCGCTCGGCCTCACGTACGAGGTCGGCGTCAACTTGCACAACCTCGGCGACGTCTTGATTCGTCTCGACGATTACGCGCGCGCGTACGGCGCGCTCCAGCAGTCGCTCGCGCTGTGCGACGAGTACGCGTTCGAGCGCCTCGCGACGCACAACCGCATGCTGCTCGCGTATCTCGCCGGGTACAAAGGCGATCCCGAGGGCGACAAGCAGCTCGATCAGGGCATCTCGTACGCGGAGGCGAACGAGTTTTGGTGGGACGTCATCAGCGGGCGACTCTTGCGGGCGCTCTTGCTTCGCCGGCGCGGAAAGCACGAGGAGGCGAAGCACGCGTTCCACGCGCTGAGGGCGCTCGCGAAGACGAACGGGCACCGGATGGTCGTGGATGACTGCGACGCGGCGCTGGGGGAATACGCGAAAGAGTGACGGAGACCGAGACCGCCACGGTTACGGAAACGGGCACGACTTGCGGGAATCCCCAACCGGCGGCATACGTACAATCCATGGCGATGGTGCGCCGACTCCTCTTCGCGCTCGCTCTCGGCGCGATGGCGTGCGAAGCGCCCGTTTTGGGGCGGGACGGCACGCTCACGTTCCCCCAGAGTGGGGCGCACGGCGCCGCGGTGATGACCGCGAACGGGATCGTTTTTCGCGATCGCATGGATGTGCCGCAACGCATCGTGCGCAAAACGGTCGACGAGCCGTGGCGCGCGCCGGTCGGGTTCATTTTGCCGAAGGACGGGCGGTTCACCGAGACGAGCCGACCCACCGTGGTCGCCATGCCTGGGCTCGGGTTCGCGCTGCGGCCGAGCGATTCGCGCGTGCCCTCGTGGGGCGGCGAGGTGCTCGTGCGCGTGGACGTGATGTCGCCGGCGGCGCAAGGGACGGCGCGACCGGGCGAGAGCATCGCGATCGTGCTCGACGGGTCGGGCATCGATTCGATCGTCCTCGCCGAGGACGTCATCGCACAGACCGGATCGTACGATCGCATCGCGGTCGTCGACGCGACCGACGCGAAGGTCGTCGTCCCGCTCATTCCGGCAAATCACAAGTCGCTCGCCGAGGCCGCGATCGAGAAACGCCTCCGCACGACGGCGCGCACGCATCGCGATCTCGCGGGCGCGCTTCGCGTCGCGCGCGAGACCATCGGCGTCGGACCGCAGCGGCGCATCGTCGTCTTGAGCGACGACGAAGTGAAACCGTCGCAAGCGGCGATCGACGAGTCCGGCGTGCTCGCGCGCGGCGGCGTGCCGGTGAGCGTCGTCGCGACGCGCACGGGCGTGAGCGGCGACGACGCGATGGCGATCGCGCAGAGCGGCGTCATCGACATCGCCGACGATTTGAAGGCGCGCGAAAAGGCCATCGTGCAAGCGGCGCCGCCCGCGGGTGACGTCGTTTTTCGCGACGTCGCGCTGACCTTTTCCGGCAATCCGGCGCCGTCGCACGTGCTCGAGACGTCCGGTGGAGGCGTTCGCTGGCGCGTCGATTCGGGCGAGCTCTTGCTCGGCGACGTGATCGCGGGCGAAGCGCGCACGGAGGTCGTGCGCGTGACCGTGCCGCCGTGGGTTCCGGGCTCGGCGTTCACGTTCACCGTCACCGCTCACGCGAAGGACGCGAAGACCGGCGCCGCGCGCACGTTCTCGGCGACCATCCCGTGCACGTACGACGACGACATCGAACGGATCGCCGAGTCGCGTTACGGCGACGTCATCGCGTATGCGTCGGCGCTCGCGACGCTCCAGCGGCTCGATGCGGCGTTCGTCGGCGACGACGTGCGGCGTGCGGGCGGCTTATGGAAGCTCGCGTGGCTCCACGCGCAGTCGATGACGCTCCTCGCGCGCGACACGCACGACCGCGCCATCACCGAGCAGGCGGAGACCCTGCGAGCGCTTCTCCTCGCGACGCGCTGAGCTCGGCTGCGGTCAACGCCGACGACGCGAGCAAGACGAGCATCACCCAAACGACGTCGGCCGTCGCGAGGTGCACGAGCTGGAGCCAAGTCGGCGCGAGGAGCACGATGTTGCTCACCCCGAGCCCGAGCTGCGCGAGCAATGCGACGAGGAGGCCGCGCGCGAAACGCGACGTCGCGGGCGACTTGTTCGCGATCGGCGCGAGCGTCGCGAACGCGAACATCAAGACGGCGGACGCGACCGCGACGAACGGGTGAATCGATCGCAGGCGAATGAAGACGGGCGCCGCCGCAGACACGTCTTGCGCGAGACCTTGCGCGACCGAGTGCGACGGAAAGAGCGTGTCGCCGAGGGCCGCGATGGATCCGGTCGCGCCGACGAAGAGCGTCGAGAGGAGCGCGGCGCCGCCGAGCGCGCCGAGCGAGCCGCGCCCGCGAAATGACGGAGCGGCCGCGCCGCTCGAGAGACGCGCGGTGATCACGAGGCTCCCCAAGAGAAACAAAGTGTTCGTCAGATGGAGCGACGTCGAGACACCGCGCGTGAGCGATACGTCGTGCGCGACGAGCCGCAAGAGAACGAGGCCCGCGCCGATGAGCGCCTCGGCGCCGGTGAAGCCGAGCACCCACGCCGCGCTGCGCCGCACGGCAGATCCCCGCGGAAACGCGCGCATCGCCCACGCGAGCACCGCGGCCGCGAGCACGAGCGAGCCGAAGCTCGAGACGCGGTGGCTGAGCTCGACGAGCATCTTCGTCTGCGGCGCGTGCGGGACGAGCTCGCCGTTGCAGAGCGGCCAATGTCTGCCGCAGCCGTCGCCCGAAAAGCTGATGCGCACGTACGCGCCCCACAAGACGACGAGCACGTCGTAAACGAGGACGAACCAAACGAACTTCGTGAAGCGACGCACGGCATCTCTTTACCCAAAACTTGGCCCTCGTGCCCGCCCAATGCGACAGCGGAGACATGAAGGCAATCGCACTTTCCATCGCCCTTCCCCTCCTCACTTTCGGCTGCGCCGCGCATCATGCGACCGAGGTCGCCGAAGTGCCCGTCGGGTTTCATCCGCACGTCGTGCCGATGAGCTTCGACTCGATCGACGACGAAAACCCGTACATCGCGCGCTCGAACGACGCGCGCAGCGTCGGCGACTGGATCGCGACGCAGTTCGTCGCGAACGGCAAACCGATCACCGTGCGTCAGCGCGTGCTCTCGCGCGACGGCGCGATGAGCGTGACCGAGGTCGAGATCGTCGACGGCAAGGTCGCGCAGACGTTCCGCCTTCGCAGCGAGACGACCAAGAGCGGCGAGCACCCGCTCGACGTGACCAAGGTCGAAAAAGGCATCGAGCACGCCACGACGATGGCCGCGTACGAGGCCGCGCTCCAGAAGACCGTGCCGAACGTCGAGCGCAACGACGGCACCGTCGACGTCGAGCCGGTGACGCTCGACGTGGCGGGTCGCAAGATCGACGCCGTGCGGACGACCTACAAAGTCGTAGCGGCCGGCAAGCCGGCGACGATGAGCGTCGTTCACTCGGACGCGTTCGCGTGGGGCGATCTCGGCGGCGACATCGTGACCGACTCTGGCAAGACGCTCTACTCGACGCACGTCGTCGACATGGGCACCGCGACGCGCGCGGTCGCGGACCTCAAATAAGGACGAGCGTCGCGGCGACGACGCTCGCGACCAGGCGCGCGCCTTCGAGGCCGCGCGCCCACGGCTTGGATTCGAGCAACCCGCCGAGCGCGACGAGCCCCGCGGCGATCACCGTGCACGCGGCCGCGAGCGGCACGGGGCGGAGCGCGCCGTGAAAGAACATGAGCGCCGACGTCGCAGCGAGCAAAAGCGTGTATTGTGCAAACACGTATTGCCGCATTTTACGGGGCGGCGTGACGTCGTACTTCGCGCGCGACCGGACGTCGGCTTCGTATTTTTTCTCGCCCGTGCCGACCCACGCGGGCGACGCGAGCCACACGCGGAGGCGATCGACGCCGCGGAGACGCGACGTGCGCCGTCCTAGCTCGAGAAAATAATGAACCTGCGCCCAGAGCGGGTTGAAGCTCGCGAGCGGCTTGGTGATGCCGTAAACGCACGGCTCTTCTTCTTCGACGTAGGTCCCGAAGAGTCGGTCCCATACGATGAGCGTCGCGCCGTAATTCTTGTCGAGGTACTGCGCGTTGACCGCGTGGTGCACGCGGTGGTGCGCGGGCAAGTTCAAGATCCAATCGAGCGGGCCGCGGACTTTTCCGACGAGCTGGGTGTGAATCCAGAATTGATAGAGCGTCGAGAGCGCGTGGGTGACCGCGAAGACGAGCGGCGGCACGCCGAGCAGCGCGAGCGGCAAGTAAAACGGGAGCGCCGACCAGCCCGTCGTGATCGATTGGCGAAGCGCGACGGCGAGGTTGTAGTCCTCGCTCTGGTGGTGAACGACGTGCGCCGCCCAGAGCAAGTTCACCTCGTGCGACGCGCGATGCCACCAGTAGTAAAAGAAATCGACGCCGACGAACGCGACGAGCCATGCGTGCCATCCGTGGAGCTCCACGACGCGGAAGCGCGCGAAGACGAGCGCGTAAACTGCGAGCTGCGTCGCGGCGAAGAACATCGCTTCGATTTGCGAGGAGACGCCGCACGACAAATCGGTCAGCGAATCGGCGAGGCGATAGACGCGAACGCCGCGGCGACGCGCGACGAACGTCTCGACGCCGATGAGCGCGAAAAATCCTGGGACCGCGAGCGCGATGGGGTCGACCATCTTTGCTTAGTGTATCGTCGTGCGATGCGATCGTGGGGAGTCTGGTGCGCGAGCGCGGCCGTTGTGCTGGCCGCATCGACCGCGCGCGCCGACACATGCCCCGTTCCGCAAGGCGGCGGCGCGCGGCTCGCGGCGCTCGACGCGCGCGCGCGCATCGATTTTTTGCATCGAAACGTCGACGCCCAAGCGCATTACGCGCGGCTTTGGAAATGGTGGTGGGTCGGCATCGGCTCCGCGACGTTCACGTCGAGCGCGGTGCAGGCGATCGGCTGGGCTGCCGGCAACGACAAGACGCGCGACGCCAACGTCGTCGACAACGTGATCGTCTCCGCCTTTTCGATCGTGACGCCGATTTTTGCGCTCGCTTTCGCGCTGCGCGTCGAGAAAGACGCGCCGGCCATCGACGAGCTCCTGCAGCAGACCGGGGACGGCGCGGCCGGGTCGTGCCTCGTCCTCGCGCGCATGGAAGAGCTTTTTCAGAAAGACGCCGACGAAGAAGCGCTGAACACCGGGATTCTGGCGCAAGTCGCGGCGATCGTCGGCGTGGGCGCGATGTTCGCGATCCTCGCGATCGAAGCGGCGGTCGCGACCGACCCGGACGTGCGCGACGCGCACTGGCTCAACGCGGCGACCAACGGCATCGGCGGGCTCATCCTCACCGAGGCGCAGGTCCTCACGACGCCGACCGGCGCCATCAGCGCGTACCGAAGCTATTTGAAGGGGGACCTGCCGCGCGCCCCGAAAGTCAGCTGGTCGGTCGTGCCGCTCGTCGCGACCCCGGGCGTCGCGTTCAAATTGTCATTTTGATCAAGGGCCGGCCACCGACGCGATGATCGATCGCAGCGCGGTCTGACCGAGCGCCGCGATGCAGATGAACCACGCGACGCCGACTGCGCTCGCGACGATTTTCTGGAGCTGCTTGCGGCGCTCGACGACCGGCGGGCTCGACTTGCGAATGCTGTCCATCTCGAAGTCCGAGAGGCTCGTCGCGAGCGATCGCATCGGCGGACGCGACGGCGGCGGCGGCGGCGCAACGACGACCGGCGGCGCAACGACGACCGGTGGCCCGGACGGCTCGGTGATGTCGATCTCTTCGAGATCGGCGTCGTCGAGGATCTCTTCGACTGGCTGCAATTTTTCAGGCTGGTGGTCGCGCGGGCCCGGACGAGGAACTGTGAGCTTGCCCATTTGCCACTCCATGCAGCAACGCGCGCGCCACACACGATCGCCCATATTTCACGGGGTTTTGTTGCGTCAGCGGCGCGCGAGCGGCTCGCCCGGGGGTCGGCGGATCCAGGACGCTACTTCGTCCGCGCGTTCATCCACGCGATGATGTCGCTCGTCACTTGCGCCTTCTCCGGCTCGTGCAGGAGATCGTGGAACATGTTGCCGTAGAGCGTGAGCGTCTTGTCTTTCGAACGCGCGCGGTCGTAGAGCGCCTTGCTCCCGCGCGGCGGCGTCACGCGGTCGGCCTTGCCGTGCAAGATGAGGAGCGGCGCGTCGACCTGCTCCATGTTCGACTGAATTTTTCGAATGCCCGAGACGAGCTGCGCGGCCATGTGAGCGGGCGCAGCGCCTTGATAGACGAGCGGATCGCGCTTCCCCTCTTTGACGACCTCGGGGTCGCGCGAAAAATCATCGAGGTCCAGATTGAAAATGTCGAAGTCCGGAAAGAGCGCGGCGGTCGTCTTCGTCAAACCGATTTCGAAGCTCGACACGCCGGGGTCGAGCGCCGCGCCGCTCAAGATGATTCCGCGCACGCTCGGGTGGTACATGATGTCGTCGAGCGCCACGATCGCGCCGCCCATGCTGTGACCGAAGACGAAGACCGGGACGTCCTCGTCAGCGATGGTGCGGCTGACGAAGATGTCGAGGTCCATCACGTAGTCGTCGAAGAGGAGAACGTTCACGCGGTTGCCCGCCGAGTCTCCGTGTCCGCGCAAATCGAATGCGTAGACCGCGTAGCCCGCGTCGTTCAGCGCGTGCGCGAAGTCGGCGTAGCGCGACGAATGATCTTTGAGCCCGTGCATGACGACTAGCGCGCCGCGCTTCGGCGTTTTCGTCGGTTGCCAGCTTTGCCAATAGAGCATCGTCTTGCCGACGCCCTCGAGCTCGCCTTGCGCGTGCTTGGTGCCCTCGGGCTGCGGCACCTCGGGCGGCATTCGAGCGGGCAGATACGGCGTTCCACACGCGGTCGCGAGGAGCAGCACGGCCATTCCGAAGACATGTCGTTTCATCTTTGGCGACCGGACACTAACCCGACGCCGCACGTGGCGGAAGGCAACGCGAGCGCAGGACCGCATCGAGACTGTGCCCATGAAAGGCGCATTTTGGCGCGGCACGCAGAGTGCAACGGGGCACGCCGGAGTCGAGATGAACGGGAGCCTACGATTTCTCCGAAATGAGCACGCGCAGGGCGCGGCGATCGACGCTGCGTGGGACGGCGTCTCGGGGGCGAGCCCGTGCCCGATTTGCGGTTGCGACTCTCGTTGCCTTTGGCACTCGGAGTCGGACTTCGTCTGCTGCGCGCGCCGGCCGTCGGAGTGGCCGCTGACCAACGGTGGTTGGCTGCATCGGGTCGCGTCCGGCGGGACGTGACGATCGGCGAGAGCGCGGTTCCGATCGCGCCGAGCCCGTGCCCCGGCGTGGGCCTCGGCACGCAGTGGGACGACGCCGCGCATCTTCGCGGCGAGCTCCACACCGCCGAGCGTCTCGCGCATCACGCGATCGAGGTCGCGCGCGCGCACGGCGTTCCGTCGCTCGCGGTGCCGCCGGGGCCGCTCCGCCAGCGCTTCGCCGTCGCGCGCGAGCGCATCGCGCGGGCCTACGACATTCTCTCGCGATCGTCGCGCGCGCGCCACGAGCCGTCGCCGGCCGAAGAGTGGCTGCTCGACAACTCGCACGTCGTCGACGATCAGATCCGCGAGGTCCAAGAAGATCTGCCGTGGGGTTATCTCGTCGAGCTTCCGCGGCTCGCGCACGGAAAGATGCGCGGCTATCCGCGCGTCTACGGGCTCTGCCTCGATTATTTGCGGCACACCGACGGGCGCGTGGATCTGCCGACGCTCGTCAGCTACGTGAGCGCGTATCAAACCGTCCATCAGCTCGCGATCGGCGAGCTCTGGGCGATTCCGATCATGCTGCGCGTTGGGCTCGTGCTCGCGGCGTCGGCGCTCGCGGCGTCGGAGGCGGGCGCGCGCGATCGCGAGCGCGGCGAGACGTGGGCGGCGCGCGTCATCGAGCGCGGGCGAACGCCGCAGCGGGTCGCGACCGTGCTCGCGCAGCTCGAGCGGGAGGACCCGCCGGTCACCGCCGATTTGCTCGTGGAGATCGTGCGGCGCTTGCGCGAGCACGAGGCGCCGCTCGCGACCGCGATCGATTGGGTGGCGTCGCATTGCGGCCGCATGGGCATCTCGGCCGAAGAGCTCGTTCGCCGGCATCACTTGAAGCAGGCGGCCGATCAAGTCTCGGTCGGCAACGCGATCACGAGCATGCGCGCGATCGGCGCGCTCGATTGGAACGCATTTTTCGAGCGAACGAGCACGGTCGAGAAGCTCCTCCGCCGCGATCCCGCGCGCGTCTACGCGGCGATGGACATCGCCACGCGCGATCGTTATCGGCACGCCGTCGAACGCATCGCGCGACGCTCGTCGACCGACGAGCCAGGCGTGGCCGATGCGGCGCTGCGTTTGGCGAAACGCGGGCGCGCGCGGCGACGCGAGCTCGAACGCGGGCACGTCGGCTACTGGCTCGTCGGCGACGGTCGCGCCGAGCTCGAGCAGCGCGTCCACTTCAGGCCGCCGCTCGATCAGCGGCTGACGCGCGCCATTCTCCGATTTCCGTCGGCGTTTTATTTCGGTGCGCTCGCGGTGCTCACGGCGGTCACGTGGATGGCGCTCTCGCCCGCGGGTGCGGCGCTCGCGGCGCTCTTGTTCGTGCCGGCGACCGAAATCGCGCTCGCGTTCCTGAACAGTCTCGTCGTCGCGGTCGTTCCGCCGCGGGTCCTCCCGAAGATGGGCTGGGAGCGCGGCATCCCGCCGGAGCATCGCACGCTCGTCGTCGTGCCCGCATTGCTCGACGGCCCCGACGGCGTCGCGCGTTTGCTCGAGTCACTCGAGATTCGTTCGCTCGCGAACCTCGACGACAACCTCCATTTCGCGCTGCTCACCGATTTTTGCGACGCCGATCGCGAGCACGAGCCCGAAGACGACGCGCTCGTCGCGCAGGTCGAGCGCGGCATCGCGGACCTCGACGCGCGCTGGTCGCGGCCGGGCGAGCATCGTTACATGCTGTTTCATCGCCGGCGCGTGCGCGACGCGACCGGCCGCTGGATGGGCTGGGAGCGAAAGCGCGGCAAGCTCGAAGAGCTGAACCGTCTCTTGCGAAATGGCGGCGACGGCACTTACGAAATCGTGACGGCGCCGCGCGAGCTCCTCGCGCACGTGCGCTACGTCCTCACGCTCGACGCCGACACCGATTTGCCGCGCGACACCGCGCGAAAGCTCGCCGCGACGATGGCGCATCCGCTGAATCGGCCGCGCCTCTCGCCGACCCGCGCTCGCGTCGCGCGCGGCCACGGCGTCATTCAACCGCGCGTCGGCACGCGACCCGACAGCGCGCGCCGAACGCGCTGGACGCGCCTCGCGTCGACGCCGATCGGGCTCGACCCGTACACGACCGCCGTGTCCGACGTGTATCAGGACCTCTTCGATCAAGGATCGTTCGTCGGAAAAGGGATCTACGACGTCGACGCGTTCGCCGCGGCGCTCGACGGGCGCGTGCCGGAGGGACGCCTCCTCAGTCACGATTTGTTCGAAGGGCTCTTCGCGCGGAGCGCGCTCGCGTCGGACATCGAGGTGCTCGACGAGCAGCCATCTTCGTACGAGGTCACTGCCGCGCGTCAGCACCGATGGATTCGTGGCGATTGGCAGATGCTCCCGTGGCTGGTGTCGCGCGATCTCACGCTGCTCGACCGTTGGAAGATCTTCGACAACTTGCGCCGCAGCCTCGTCGCGCCGGCGATCGTCGTCGCGTGCTCTTTCGGTTGGCTGCACGGAACGCTCGCGGCTGCGCTCGCGACGAGCGCGCTCGTCGCGATTTTTCTCGTTCCCGTCTTCACGAGCGCGGTGCTCGCTGCGACGCAAGCGCGCAACCCGACGGCGTTCGTAGGCGCGGCGAGCGCGGACATCGCGGCCAACGCGCTCCGCTCGTTCATCCAAACCATCTTTCTGCTCGACGCGACGCTGCTCGCGGTCGACGCGATCGGACGCACGTTCTGGCGACTTTTCTTGAGCCGCCGCCGTCTCCTCGAGTGGACGACGATGAGCCAGAGCGAGCGGCGCGCGGGGCGCTCGGTTCACCCGCGGCTCGTCATCGCGGCGAGCCTCGCCGTGCTCGGGCTCGTCGCGGTCGCGTTGCGGGCGCCGTGGGACCTGCCGTTTGCGGCGCCGCCGCTGCTTCTATGGGCTGCGTCGCCCGCTGTCGCGTGGTGGCTCAGAAAGCCCGAGCCCGAAGAGGCGCCGACTCTCGCGCCGCTCGAGCGCAAAGAGCTCCGGCTCGTCGCGCGCCGCACCTGGCGCTTCTTCGAGACCTTCGTGACCGAGGCCGATCACTTTTTGCCGCCGGACAATTTCCAAGAAGACCCGCGCGGCGTGCTCGCGCGACGCACCTCGCCGACCAACATCGGTCTCTATTTGCTCTCGGTCGGAGCCGCGCACGACTTCGGGTTCATTTCGCTCGGCGAAGCCGTGCGCCGTTGGAACCAGACGCTCGACACGCTCGACAAGCTCACGCGCCACGAGGGACACATCCTCAACTGGTACGACACCGCGACGCTCGCGCCGCTCGAGCCGCGCTACGTCTCGACGGTCGACAGCGGGAACCTCGCCGCTTACCTCTGGACGGTGCGCGAGACGTGCGAGGATCTCGCGCGTGCGCCGTGCTCGATCGACGCGCACCTCGAAGCGGCCGACGACGCGCTCGCGCTCGCGGTCTTCGCCGAGCCGCACGACGAGATCGAGTCGCTGCGCGCCGAGCTCGCGTCGGCTCGCGCCGAGCTCACCGGCGACGCGACGCACGATCGAGAAACGCTCCGGGCTGCAGCGGCTGCGCTCGCGAGCGCGCTCGGGGAGCCGTGGGCGCAGAATGGGGCGAGCGACGTTCAGGGCGGCGTGCGCCGCGCGGCGCGCCTTCTCGCCGACGTGATCGAAGAGCGAGCTCGCCTCGACGCACCCGAAGCGCGCGAGGCGATGAACGCTTCGCTCCACGCCGTCGGCGAACGCGCGTGCGCACTCGCGGAAGCGATGTCGTTTCGATTTTTGCTCGACGAAGAGCGAAAGCTCTTCTCCATCGGCTACAACGTGACGACCGCGCGTCTCGACGCGGGGTTTTACGACTTGCTCGCGTCGGAGGCGCGTCTCGCGAGCCTCGTCGCCATCGCCAAAGGCGAAGCGCCGCAGGAGCATTGGTTTCGGCTCGGCCGGCCGCGAGCGCGCGTCTCGCGCCGCGAAGGCCCGGTGCTCCTCTCGTGGAGCGGCTCGATGTTCGAGTTCTTGATGCCGCTCCTCGTGACCAAGAACTTCGAGGGCACGCTGCTCGATCAGACGTATCACGCCGCCGTGCAGCGCCAGATGGACTACGGGGTCGAGCGCGCCGTGCCGTGGGGCGTGTCCGAGTCGGCGTTCAACTTGATGGACCTCGCGATGACGTATCAGTATCGCGCGTTCGGCGTGCCCGGGCTCGGGCTCAAAGCCGGCCTCGCCGAGGATCTCGTCGTCGCGCCGTACGCGACCGCGCTCGCTGCGCAAGTTCGCCCGCGCGCAGCCGCAGAAAATTTTCGGACGCTCGCGCGGATGCGCGCGCTCGGCGCGTACGGCTTCTACGACGCCGTCGATTTCACGCCGCGTCACCTGCCGCCGGGTCGCACGAGCGTCCTGGTCAAAACGTTCATGGCGCATCACCAGGGCATGACGCTCGTCGCGCTCGACAACGCGCTGAACGGCGCGCCGATGCAGCGACGCTTCCACGAGAGCACGCGGATCAAGTCGTCCGAGCTCTTGCTCCAAGAGCGCGTCCCCGCGCGCGCGCCGCTCGCGCAGATTCACGCCGCGATGCTCCGAACGCCGCAGCTCAACGAGCCCGAGCTCGACGTCGCCGAGCACGTCGGCCTCGGCGCGCACCCGACCGCGCGCCTCCATTTGCTCGGGCACGGCGAGCTCTCGAGCGCGATCACCGTGCTCGGCGAAGGTTTCACGACGTGGAAAGGCCTCGACGTGCATCGCTTCCGCGAGGACGCGGCGATCGAAGCAGGCGGGCTCTACGTTTACCTGCGCGATCGCGAGTCGCACCGCGTTTGGTCGGCCGGCTTCGCGCCGACGCGCGCCGAGCCGGACTATTACGACGTGCAGCTCGCGATCGATCGTGTCGAGATCGTCCGGCGCGACGGCGACATCGAGACGACGACCGAGATCGTCGTGTCCCCCGAGCGGCCCGCGGAGGTTCGCCGCGTGACCCTCGCGAATCACGGGTCCTCCGCGCGCGAAATCGAGCTCACGACGTACGCCGAGGTCGTGCTCGCCCCGCGCGCAGCCGACGTCGCGCATCGCGCATTCGTCGGAATGTTCGTCGAGACCGAGGCGCTCCCCGAGCAGGGCGCGCTCCTCGCGCGACGACGACCGCGCGGCGAAAGCGAAGAAGAAGTGTGGCTCGCTCAGGTCCTCTTCGCCGAGGGCGGCGCGTGGCAAGAGGGCGTCGAGTGGGAGACCTCACGCGCGAAGTTCGTCGGCCGCGGGCACACGACCGCTGATCCGATCGCGCTCGCCGCGCCGCTCGGCAAGACGACCGGCGCCGTGCTCGACCCCGTGCTCGCGATGCGCCGAGTCGTGCGCCTCGAGCCCGGCGGACACGCGCGCATCACGCTGACGAGCGCGCTCGCGACCTCGCGCGAGGAAGCGCTCGAGCTCGTCGCGATTTCGGCGACGCCGCACATCCTTCCGCGCGCGTTCGAGCTCGCGTGGGCCGACGCGCGCGTCGAGCTGCGGCACCTCGGCGTGAGCGCGGCGCAGTCGCATCGCTTCCAGCGGCTCCTCTCGGCGATCGTCTTTCCGCAACCTGCGCTCCGCGCGTCGATCGATCGCCGCGATTTCGACGGGCACGGCCGCGGCGGCCTCTGGGCGCATGGGATCTCGGGGGACCTGCCGATCGTCGTCGTGCGGATCGACCACCCCGACTTCGCCGATCTCTTCGCCGAGCTGCTCCGCGCGCACGAGTTCTTCCGACTCAACGGCGTCGCGATCGATCTCGTCGCGCTGAACGAAGAGCTCCCCGGTTACATGCAGCCGCAGCAGCAGACTCTCCTCTCCGTCGTGCGCGCGAGCCCGGGCGCGGCGCGGCTCGATCAACGCGGCGGCGTCTTCGTACGGCGCATGCACGAGATGACCGAGGGCGACCGCATGCTGCTCTTGGCCGACGCGCGCGTCGTGCTCGCGGCGTCGCGCGGCTCGCTCGCGCGACAGCTCCGGCGCATCACGGTCGAAGGCGCCGCGCGCCCCGCGGATCTCGTGCCGTCGCGGAAGGCCCAGGAGCTTCCGTCGCGAACGCCGCCGCGTCCGGCGCTCGGGTTCGACAACGGCATCGGCGGTTTCGCGGAAGGCGGACGCGAGTACGTCGCGACCGTGTCGGAGAGCTCACTCCCGCCGATGCCCTGGTCCAACGTCATGGCGCGCGCGCATTTCGGCACGCTCGTCACCGAGAGCGGCGCGAGCTTCACTTGGTTCGAAAACAGTCAGCGCCATCGTCTCACGCCGTGGAGCAACGACCCGATTTCGGATCCGTCGGGAGAGACGTTCTTCTTGCGCGACGACGAAGACGGGAGCGTCTGGTCGCCGACGCCGCTCCCCGCCGGCGGCGACGCGACCTTCACCGTGCGTCACGGTCAGGGCTATTCGGTCTTCGAGCACACGCGCGGCGATCTCGCCGTCGAGCTGATCGTTTTCGTGAGCCCGAACGAGTGCGCGAAGACTTGGCGCATTCGCGTTCGCAACGAAGGCAAGCGCGCGCGGAGCCTCTCGCTCTTCGGCATCGTCGAGTGGGTGCTCGGCGAGACGCGCGAAAAGAGCCGCGTGTCGGTCATGACCGAGTGGGACGCGGCGGTGCCGGCGATTCTGGCGGAGAACCCGCTCTCGCTTCACCCGAATCGGCGCGCGTTCTTCACGGCGAGCGCGCCGATCGCGAGCGTCAGCGGCGACCGCGACGAGGTCTTCGGCGCAGCGGGCTCGCGCCGTCGACCCGTCGCGCTCGAGCGCGTGTCGCTCTCCAATCGCGTCGGGACCGGCCTCGACCCGTGCGCCGCGCTGCAGGTCCCCGTGAAAATCGCAGCAGGCGAGACGACGACGGTGTCGTTCGTTCTCGGCGAGAGCGACAGCGGCGACACGGCGCGCACCGTCGCGCGGCACCAGCGCGATCCCGCGGTCATCGAACGCGAGCTCGCCGAAGCGAAAGCCGCGTGGGATCGCATGCTCGGATCGATCGTCGTCCGCACGCCGGACAGCGCGTTCGACATGCTCGTCGGTCGCTGGCTCCTCTATCAGGTCGCGAGCTGCCGCGTCTTCGGTCGGAGCGCGTTTTATCAATCCGGCGGCGCGTACGGGTTTCGCGATCAAATCCAAGACGTGCTCGCGCTTCTCCACGCGCGGCCCGACGTCGCGCGCGAGCACCTCGTGCGATGCGCCGCGCGGCAGTTCCTCGAGGGCGACGTGCAGCACTGGTGGCACCCGAGCAGCGGCGAAGGCGTTCGCACGCGCTGCTCCGACGACATGCTGTGGCTGCCTTTCGCGGTCGCCGAGTACGTGCGTGTGACGGGCGACGAAAAGATCCTGGACGAGCGCGTGAGCTTCTTGAAAGAGCGACTGCTCGAGGCGACGGACGAAGACATTTTCAGCGCGCCGGCGATCACGCAAGAGAAGGCGACGCTCTACGAGCACTGCACGCGCGCGCTCGACCGCGGCGCGACGCAGGGGCCGCACGGGTTGCCCAAGATGGGCGCGGGCGATTGGAACGACGGCATGAATCGCGTCGGGCGCGAGGGGTGCGGCGAGAGCGTTTGGCTCGCATTTTTTCTCGCCAAGACGCTGCGTGATTTTTCAGCGGTGGCGCGCGCGCGCGGCGACGACGGACGCGTTCGCTGGTGCGAGGCCGAGGTCGATCGGCTCGGCGAGGCCGTCGACGCGTCGGCGTGGGACGGCGCGTGGTACCTCCGCGCGTTTTTCGACGACGGCACGCCGCTCGGCTCGCACGCGAACGTCGAGTGCCGCATCGACGCGATCGCGCAGTCGTGGGCCGTCGTCGCGGGCATCGGCGATCGCGAGCGCGCCGCGCGTGCGCTCGCGTCGGCCGAGAGCGAGCTCGTGAACGAGAACGCCGCGCTCATGCGTCTCTTGTGGCCGCCGTTCGAGAGCGCGCCGCCGGACCCCGGCTACATCCGCGCGTACCCGCGCGGCATCCGCGAGAACGGCGGACAATACACGCACGGCGTCCTCTGGACCGTGCTCGCGCTCGCGATGATGGGCCAAGGCGAGCGCGCGATGCGACTCTTCTCGATGCTGAACCCGGTGCACCACGGCGCGACGCGCGAAAGCATCGAGCGCTACTGCGTCGAGCCGTACGTCGTCGCGGCCGACGTCTACGACGCGCCGGATCATGCCGACGGATCCGCCGAAGGCGGGACGTCGCAACCGACAAACGTCGGTCGCGGAGGCTGGACTTGGTACACAGGCGCCGCTGGGTGGATGTACCGCATCGCGATCGAGCACATTTTGGGCGTGCGGCGCGAGGGCGCGCGGCTCGCGATCGATCCTTGCGTTCCGAAATCTTGGAAGCAATTCGAGATCGATTATCGCGACGGCGAGGGCGTCGTGCACGTCGTCGTCGAGAACCCGGACGGCGTCGAGCACGGCGTCGCGCGCATCGAGATCGACGGACGCGAATCGGGGGACGGCGCGATCGCGCTGACCGGCGCACCCGGGCGACGCGAGGTGCGCGTCGTCATGGGGAAGGCTGCCGATAAGGGTGCGCGCGCCGATGAAACGGCACGACGTGCCGCACGATCAGCGTAGTGTCCTCGTGATCCCGCTCGACGACGCCGTCGACGAGAAACGGTCCTGGGCTCGTGACCGGATCGCCGAGTGACGCGAAGGCGTCCGGCAAAATCACGACCTCGACGAGATCCGTTTCGTCCTCGAGCGTCACGAATTGCATTTTTCGGCGACCGCGCGTCTCGATGCGACGTGACGCGGCGACGATGCCCGCGATGCGCGCGCCTTCGCCGACGCGCTCGGCTAGCGATGCGATCGGAATCGCGCCGGCCGCGGCGGCCTCGGTGCGGAGCAATCGCATCGGATGATCCGAGACGTGCATGCCGAGAATGGCGACCTCGTTTTGGACGCGCACGAGGCCGCGATACAGATCGCCGCGCGGACCGCCCGCTGCGCGCGCGACGAAGCTCGCGAGCGACGGATCGCGTTTGCGCATCGCGAGGAGATCCTCGTGCGCGATCGGATAACCGCGCGCGGAGAGCGGCGCGAGATCGTCGCACGCTCCCGAGAGGACGAGGGAACGGAGCTCACGGTCCGAGAGCGACGTTCGCGCGAGCAAATCGCGCATGTCGGCGAACGGGCGCACCGCGAGGACCGCGGCGGCGTTTTTTTGGGTGAGGTGCGCGATGGCGCCCAGCCCGACGCGCACGGCGCCGTCCTCGACGACGTGGTCGATCGCCGAGCGCGCGACGTCGGGCCGCAAGATGGTGACGCCGGACCGCGCGAAGTCGGCCGCGATCGTCCGTAGCGGATACGCGCCGCCGTAATGATTGAGCACCGCGCACGCGAACGCCGCAGGCCGATGGACTTTCGCCCAGACCGATCGCCACGCGAGCTCGGCGTAGCTCGTCGCGTGCGCGCGACTGAACGAATAGGCCGCAAAACGCGCCAAATCCGGCCACGCGGCTTCGGCGCCCTCGATGACACGCCCGCGAAAATCGCGTTCGATCTCGGCGAGCGCCGCGGGATCTTCGTCAGCGCGAACGATCGCGGCGCGCATCGCGTCGGCCTCTTCGAGCGAGCCGCGCGTGAGCGTCGCGATGGCGCTGAGAATGTCCTCCTCGAAGAGGAGCATGCCGTGCGTGCGCGCGAGAAGCGGTCCGAGCGCCGGGTGCGGTGGCGACGCGGGCTCCTCGCCGTGCGCGCGCCGAACGAACGCGGCCTTCGCGTCACCCGAGCTCGGCCCCGGCCGCACGAGCGCGAGCGCGGTCGTCACGTCGTCTGCATCGCGAATCGGAAGCTTGCGCAAGACGGAGCGCGTCGCCGCGGTCTCGACCTGGAAGCAGCCGATGGTTTGCCCTCGCTCGAGCGCGGCGCGCGTCGCCGCGTCGTCGCCGGGCGCGGAGGAGACGCCGCACGCTTCGAGCGCGGCGAGCGCACGGTTGCCGAGCAAGTCGATCTTCAAGAGCCCGAGCTTTCCGATCGAGCGAAGATCGTACTGCGTGACGAGGACGCCTTTCGGCGCGCGCTCGAGCGGCGTGTACGCGGTCAGCGGTCCGTCGCCGATCACGACGCCGCCCGGATGCACGGAGACGTGCTGGAGCTTGCCGACCGTGCGCTCGATGAGACCGACGTGCGGTTGCACGGCGTACGGCAGCGACGCGGTCGGAGGCGGCGCCTCCTCGTCCGTCATGCGCGCGCAAAATCGGTCGACGTCCTCGCGGCGCATGCCGAGCGCCTTGAGGCCTTCGCGATATGCGGCGCGGCGGCGGAAAGTCTGATGCGTCGACAGCATCGCGACGCGATCGCGGCCGAAGCGACGAAAGACCCAATCGACGAGTTCGTCGCGACGGTTCGAGGGCAAGTCGAGGTCGATGTCCGGCGGCTCCAGCCGCCCGGCGTGAACGAATCGTTCGAAATGGAGACCGTGCACGATCGGGTCGATCGACGTGATGCCGAGCGCGAAGCAGACGAGCGAGCTCGCCGCCGAGCCTCGGCCTGCGATCGCGATGCCCGCGGCGCGCGCGTGATCGGTGATCTCACGAACGACCCAAAAATACGGGGCGAGATGGAGGATGCGGATTGTCTCGAGCTCGCGCGCGAGGCGCGTTTCGTAGGCGACGCCGCGGCCGCAGATCGCCTCGCGACACGCGGCAGCGAGCTTTTCGTCGGCGTCGGGTACGTCCGGGACGACGCGTGTCGTCTCGCACAAGTCGAGCGTGCATGCTTCGGCGACCGCGCGTGACTCGGCGAGCGCATCGGGGGCGTCGCGAAAAAGATCGGCCCACGGCGCGAGGAGGGCGCGCTCGTGCGATTCGGCGCCCGTCGCGTCGCGAACGCGCATCCGGCGGCGAATCGCAAAGAGAAGTCGATGAAGATCGGCGTCGTCGGGCGAGAGCATGACCGCGTCGACGTCGGCGACCGCGCGCACACGCGACGGCGGTTCTGCGCCGGCTCGCGCGAGCAAAAATCGAACGTCGTCCGGCGCGACGCCGCGCGCGAGGAGCGACTCGAGCGTCTCGACGTCGTCGCTCAGATAAAAAATACCGCGCGGCTCGTCCTCGAGACACTCGAGCGGATCGCCCGTCTCGCCCGCCACCGTTCGACGCCGCGTGACGATGCGGCAGAGGCTCTCGTAACCGGCGCGATCGCGCGCGAGCAACACGAGCCGCCCGCGTTTTTCGCCGACGGCGTGCGGCCCGAACCCGCGACGAAGCTCCACGCCGGTGATCGCGCGAATCCCCGCGTCTCGCGCGGCGTGATGAAGCTCGACCTGCGCGTACAAATTTTCGAGGTCGGTCAGCGCGACCGCACCGCAGCCGAGCCGAGCCGCCGCACGCACGAGCTCGCGCGGCGACGCGGTCCCGTACCCTGCGGAGCGATCGCTCTTCGTGTGCAGGGGTACGAACGTTGCGTCCTTCGTCACCGATGGCTCGGCAACCTAAGACCGAAATGAGCGCGCTGCCATTTCTGCCGAAAAAACGAGTGACGCTCGCGACGCTCGCCGACGCAGCGCGAGCGTGCCGCGGATGCCCGCTCTACGCGCGCGCGACGCAGACCGTGTTCGGCGCGGGCCCGGCGAGCGCGCGCGTGATCCTCGTCGGCGAGCAGCCGGGCAACGACGAAGATTTGAGAGGCGCGCCGTTCGTCGGCCCGGCCGGACGCGTGCTCGACAAGGCGCTCGCCGCGGCGCACATCGATCGACGCGAGACCTACGTCACCAACGTCGTGAAGCACTTCAACTGGGTCGCGACGACCGGCAGCCGGCGCCTGCACAAGAAACCGTCGTCGCGCGAAGTCTCGGCGTGCTTGCCGTGGCTCGAAGAAGAAATCGTTCTGATCAAACCAGACGTCGTCGTTCTTCTCGGCGCGACCGCGGCGCAAGCCATCCTCGGGCGAGATTTCCGCGTCACGAAAGACCGCGGCAAGCTCCTCGCGACGCGCTTTGGAGCACGTGCGCTCGCGACGGTGCACCCCTCGTCGATCCTTCGGCAGCGAACGCACGAAGACCGCGCGCGCGAGACGGAGCGCTTCGTCGCGGACCTCGCCGTCGTCGCCAAGCTCATTCACCGCAGAGCGGCGTGAATCAAATCTCGGCGCTGTGCAGCCACTTCGGGTGACTCGCGGTGCTGTCGTATTTGTCGGCGGTCTTGAAGAGCTCGTACTTTCCGCTGAGCGCCGCGTCGCGCGTGCGCCGCAGGAGATCGGCGATCTGATCCTCGTCGAGCGGCTTGAAGTTTTGCGCGACGTGGATCGCCTGGTTCAAGATTGGCATCGAGTCGCACCCGGTGATGACGACGTTGGTCGGCAAACTGAGTGCATACTGCAAACATTCGACGGCGGTCACGGTCTTGCTCTTCAGGAGATCGCCCGAGCCGATCGGCTTCATGCTGCAGATCCCGAGGCCCTTGCGGCGCGCGACCGGCAGCACGTTGTGCTGAAAGCTCCGGAAGTGCGCGTCCATCACGTTGAGCGGCATCATGATCGTGTCGAACGTGAAGCCGTGTTGTTCGGCGACGGCGAGCATCTCGAGGTGGATGCTCGGATCTTTGTGGCCGGTGAAGCCGATGAACCGGAGCTTGCCGGCTTTGCGCGCTTCGAGGAGACCTTCGATCGCGCCGCCGGGCGCGAAGACCGCGGTCGGATCGCTCGAGCGAATGACCTCGTGGATCTGCACGAGATCGATGTGATCGGTGCGAAGGCGCTGGAGCGATTGCTCGAGCTGCTTTTGCGCGGAGTCTTTGTCGCGACCGTCGACCTTGGTCATCAGGAACGCGCGCTGGCGCCAGCCGCCCTCGAGCGCCTTGCCCATGCGTCGCTCGCTGTCGCCGCCGTGGTAGTCCCAGCTGTTGTCCATGAACGTCACACCGTGATCGATTGCGCTGCGCACGATGCGGATGGCCTCGTCCTCGGTGTGCGTCTCGCCGAGGTGCGAGCCGCCGATGCCGATGCGCGAGATGGTCTCGCCGGTGCGGCCGAGCACGTTGGTCGGAATGCCGCCCTTCACGGGCGCGGACGTGAGGCTCGGCGGCGGATCGTTCTTCGCGCAAGCCGCGAGCACGACCGTTCCTGCGATGAAGCTTCGACGCGAAATCATCCGCCGATGCGGTGCACGCGTCGTACCATGCGGCCCAGCCATGGCCGGCGCGAAACCCGACGAACGCGAGGTGTTGACCGTCGCCGGGCGCGAGGTCGTGGTGACCAATCCGGGGAAAATATTTTTTCCCGAGGCGGGCCACACCAAGCTCGACCTCGTTCGTTATTTCATCGCGGTCGCCGACGGGGCGGTGCGCGGCGTCTTCAATCGGCCGATGGCGCTCAAGCGATTCGTCAATGGCGCGGCGCGGCCGGCGTTCTTCCAGAAGCGCGCGCCCGAAAAGCGTCCTGATTGGATGAAGACGGTGACGCTGTCGTTTCCGTCGGGCCGAACGGCCGACGAGATCGTCATCACCGACGCCGCGCAGCTCGCGTGGATCGCGAACCTCGGGTGCGTCGATCTCAATCCGCATCCGACGCGGTCGAACGATCTCGATCATCCCGACGAGCTGCGCATCGATCTCGATCCGGTGCCGGGCGTCGGGTGGAAACAAATCGTCGAGACCGCCGGCGTCGTGCGCGAAGTGCTCGACGACATGAAGTGCGCCGGGTGGCCGAAGACGAGCGGCTCGCGCGGCATTCACGTTTACGTGCGCATCCAGCCGAAATGGGATTTCAACGAGGTTCGACGGTCCGCGCTCGCGATCGCGCGCGAGGTCGAGCGGCGCGCGCCGAGCATCGCGACGAGCAAGTGGTGGAAGGAAGAGCGCCACGGCGTCTTCCTCGACTACAACCAGAACGCGAAAGATCGCACCGTCGCGAGCGCCTATTCGGTGCGCCCGACGAAAGACGCGCGCGTGTCGATGCCGCTCGCGTGGGACGAGCTCACCGCGTGCGATCCGGCTGATTTCACGCTCGCGACGGTTCCGAAGATTTTCGCCGAGCGAGGCGACGCGCACGCGAAGATCGACGAGTCGGCGTGCTCGCTCGAGTCGATCCTCGAGCTCAGCGCGCGCCAAGAGTCCGAAGGTCAAGGCGACGCGCCGTGGCCGCCGCACTACGCGAAGCAACCTGGCGAGCCTCGCCGCGTGCAACCCTCCAAAGCGCGCAAGGACGACGCGCCGACGAAGACCGCCGTGCGCCGCGCGAAGCATCCGCTCCTCGTGATTTCGCAAGCCGCCGAAAAGGAAGACGCGCTCGCGGGGCTCGAACGCTGGAAGGAAAAACATCCCGCCGTCGCCGCGAGGCTCGCGCCCGAAGACGTGCTCGTCGACGCGATGCGCGGGCGCCACCGAACCTGGACGCGCATCCGCGTGAACTTGCGCAGCGTTCCCGAGGCCGAGCGACCCGCGCAGGAAACGCCCGACCCGGACTACGACCCGAGCGTCGAGTGGCACGGCAAGACGCACGAATAGGCGCAGTCGACAGCGGCGAATCGAGCCCTACCCTTTCGCGATGACCGCTCCGAAACCCGTCGCGATCCTCGCCGCCGAAGCTCCGCCCCGCACGAAACCGTCGAATTACCCCGAGCCGTTCGCCTCGCGCATGAAGGGGCGGGAAAAGCGGCCTTTGGGCGATCTCTTCGGTTTGAAAAATTTCGGCGTGAACCTCACGCGGCTCGCGCCGAACGCTTCGTCCGCGCTTCGACACGCACACTCGAAACAAGACGAATTCGTCTACGTGCTCGAAGGACGCCCGACGCTCCACACCGGCGCCGGCAAGACGCGTCTCGCTCCCGGCATGTGCGCCGGGTTTTCAGCGGGCGGCGACGCGCATCGTTTGATCAACGAGACGACCGACGACGTCGTCTACCTCGAGATCGGCGACCGCACGCCGGGCGACGAAGGCTCGTATCCGGACGACGACATTCGCGCCGAGCTCGTGGGCGGCGCGTGGCGTTTCGTGCACAAAGACGGCACGCCTTATTGAGCGCTGAACGGCTCGAGGCCGATTTCGAGCGGCCGCTCGGGCGTCGCGGCCATCTCGAGGTGCGCCTCGCGCGTCGTGCGGTAGTCGCTCGGCGCGTCCTCGCCGAGCCGTCGCGCGAGGCCGCGCGCGAAGACGAGCTCGTGCGGCGCGATCCACTCGACGCGCACGCGCGCAGGCTCGCACACCGAGACGCCGCGCTCGGAGAGGAACTGCACGACGTCCTCGCTGCCGTCGATCGTCGGCCACTCGCGCTGGTGATCGCGCGGCATGTGCCAGCGCGCGCCGTCGAGCTGCACGACGACCTTCGCGCCGGCGCCGTCTTCGAGCGTGATCGCATCGGCGGAGCGACTCTCGAAGAGGATCTTGTCGGGATGGTCCGACGCCGTGACGACCACGCGATAAAAAATGCACGGCGGCGCCCCGAGCGGTGCGTGCCGCGCGTGCTCGGTGAAACCGACGAGCCCCGCGGCCGTGACGAGGCCCGGCTCGAGGCTCGCGAGCGGCGTCGGCATCGCGCCGAGCTTCGCGCGCGGCGTGCGACGCGGGGCACGCCGAATCACTTCGCGCGCGAGGATGCCGACCGAGACCATTCCGACCGTCGCGGCGACGAGCGCTTTCACTTGATGCAAGTGCAGCAGAATCCAACCGACGACGATGAGACCGGTTCCGAGGATCAGAAAGAGCCCGCTGAACGCGCAACCGAAGCCGTCGTCGTCGTCGTCGTCCAGCACTCAGCCTCCGAAAATCTTGGCGACCTCGTACGGCGGCGTCACGTCGAGCTGGGCGTAGGTGCAATCTTTCGGTTCTTTGTCGGGTCGCCATCGCTTGAAGTGCGTCGCGTGGCGGAAGCGGCGGCCCTGCATGTGATCGAACGAGACCTCGCACACGCGCTCGGGGCGAAGCGGCTCCCACGACAAATCTTTGTTCGCGTTCCAACGGCTCTTCATGCCGGGTTTTCGCTGCGCGGCTTGCGCGTCGTCGTGCTCTTTCCAGTCGGCCCACGGGTGATTCGCGAGCGCGTTCTCGCGGAGCGGCGCGAGCTCGGCGACGAGCTCCTTGCGACGCTCGGTCTTGAACGACGAGCAGATGCCGACGTGCTGCAGGTCCCCGCTGTCGTCGTAGAGGCCGAGCAAGAACGAGCCGATCGCTTCTTCCTTCGAGCCCTTGTACCAGCGGAACCCGGCGAGCACGCAGTCGCACGTGCGCTCGTGCTTGATCTTGAGCATCGTGCGCTTGCCGGGCGAGTAGACGAGATTTTCGTCTTTCGCGACGACGCCGTCGAGGCCCGCGCCTTCGAAGCGATTGAACCAATCCGTCGCGAGCGCGCGGTCGCGCGTCGCGGGCGTCAGGTAAATCGGCGGCGTCGCTTTGCCGAGCGCGGCCTCGAGGCTCGCGCGGCGTTCTTTTTGCGGGCGCGCGCGAAGATCGTCTTCGCCGAGCGCGAGCATGTCGAACGCGACGTACGACGCGGGCCACTGCGACGCGAGCATCTTGATGCGCGACTCGGCCGGGTGAATGCGCTGAAGCAGCGCCTCGAACTGGAGCGCGCCGTCGCGCGCGATCACGATTTCGCCGTCGAGCACGCAGCGCTCGGGGATCTGCGCGCGGAGCGGTGCGGCGAGCTCGGGAAAGTAACGCTGGAGCGGCTTGAGATCGCGGCTCTGAATCTGAACGTCGTCGCCGTCGCGAAAAACGATCGCGCGAAACCCGTCCCACTTGGGCTCGAAGATGAAATTCTCGCTCTCGGGAATGCCGCTCGTGAGCTTGGCGAGCATCGGCTCGATCGGCGGTTGGAAAGGGAGCTTCATAGTTTGGCCGTCCACTTGTAGCCGCCGCCCGGCTTGCTCGTGAGCTCGACGTTGCCGTGCATCGGTTTCTTGTCGCGCGTCGTGAACGTGCACGTCGCCTTGCCGCCGCTGAACACGACCGGACCCGCGCCGCAATCGACGTCGACGCCGCTCGGGTGCTTGGCCTTCGCCGTGTCGCCGACCGATTTCGTGAGGTCGGCGGACAGGTCTTCGCCCTTTCCCACCGGCGCGTCGAGCGTGGTCGACCACTCACCCCACGTGCCGTCGGTGTCGACTTTGGTGCGCTCGACCTGCGCGGTCACGCTCGCGCCGTTGTCGCCCGCGAGCGTGCAGCTCGTCTTCGTGTCGGCGTCGGCGATCTCGGGACAAGTGCACTTCGTGAACGCGAACTTGGCGTAATTTTTCTCGAGCGACTTTTCGACTTCTTGGCGATTGGTGAGCACCGGCGCCGGCGGCACGATCGGCGTCGGCTCGTAACACATCTCTTCGCGCGAGCTCGAGCCGGGGAAGCGCGTGACCGTGCCCGAGCAGCTCGACGCGCCTTTCATCGCGGTGAAGGCGAACGTGAACGGACCTTTGAACGTGACCTTCGGGCTCGCGTATCCGTCGGCCTCGAGATCGGAGCGCACCGTCGCCCACGATTTGAGCACCCAAAGGCCCGGAACGAGAACGAGCAGCGCGACGACCCCGAGAGCGATGAGCCCGGGCCCCAAGCTCGAGCGTGGCTTCGGCGTCGGCGCGTAGTTCACGTGCGGATGCTACACGAACGTCGACGATGAAGTGCAGCACGCTTCAGCTCGGTTTGTTCGCGCGCGAGCCGCTCGCGATCGACGAGACGTTCGCGCGCGCCGAACGCGTGGAGCTCGGACCGAACGCGTGGGTCGAGATCGTGCGCGGGTGGGTCCGCGGCGATCGCGAGCTCTTCGATCACCTCGTCGCGACCGCGCCATGGCGCGACGAAGAGCGCGTCATGTACGACCACGTCGTCGCCGTCCCTCGGCGCATCGCCGTGCTCGATCGCTTGCATTCTACAATCATTCGCGTGCGTGAATCGCTGGACGCGCGCTACGCGACGAGCTTCGAGCGGATCAGCGTGGCGCACTACCGCGACGGCCGCGACAGCGTCGCGTGGCACGGCGACTATGTCGCGCGCAAGCTCGACACCGCGCTCGTCGCGACCGTCTCGCTCGGCTCGCCGCGGCGCTTTTTGATTCGGCCCAAAGGCGGCGGCCCGTCGCGCGCGTGGACGCTCTCGGGCGGCGATCTCGTCGTGATGGGCGGGACGTCGCAACGCACGCACGAGCATTCGGTTCCCAAAGTCGCGAGCGCGGGGCCGCGCGTCGCGCTCATGTTCCGTCCGGTCTGGCACGAGCCGACGTAAGATGATCGCATGCGCCGCTCGGCCCTCGTCGTCCTCGCGATGGTCGCGGTCACCGCGCGCTGCGACACGAAGCCCGGCGCGCGCACGTGCGTCATCGTGCCGCCGCAAACTGATTTTCGGCTGACGACGAGCGGAACGAATTTCGTCGACAGCCTCGGCCGCATCGTCATCTTGCGCGGCGTCGACGCGGGCACGCGGAGCAAGTTCGCGCCGTTCGTTCCGTTCGATTTCGGCGACGACTACGAAGGTGCACTTGCAAAATACATGGATCATGCCGCGTCGTGGGGCGTGGACGTCTTCCGCGTGCCGTGGGTTTGGGCGGCGCTCGAGCCGACGCAAGGTCAAGACGACGCGACGTGGCTCGGTCGCTTCGACGAATTCATCGACGCCGCGTGGGCGCGCGGAATCTGGACAGTGCTCGACTTTCATCAGGACGTGTACTCCGAAAATTTTTGCGGCGACGGCTTCCCCGGTTGGACGCTGACGAATCCGCCCGCGCCGCATCACGACTGCGCCGTTTGGTCGACGGCCTACGCGACCGACCCGGTGAAGGCGGCGTTCGATGCCTTCTGGTCGGACGCGGGCGGCGTACAAACGGCTTATTTTTCGGCCTGGGACGTGATGATTGCAAGATACAAGGATCGTCCGGGCGTCCTCGGCTTCGAGCCGATCAACGAGTGCTCTGGCGGCTCGCAAGACGACGACACGTTCTCGGCGACGACGCTCTCGGATTTTTACGCCAAGTTCGTCGCGCACGCGCGCTCGCTCGCGCCCGAGTCGCTCGTCTTCCTCGAGCCGAGCGGAACGAGCGGCGTGACGCTCGCGACGACGCTCGTGCGCCCGCCCGGCGACGGCATCGTCTTCGCGCCGCACTTCTATCCGCTCGATGCGCGCCCCGAGAGCGTGCAAGACAACTTGCAAAAGCTCCAAGCGATCGGCGCCGCGTGGAACGTCCCCACGTGGGTCGGCGAGTTCGGCGCGACGAACCTCCTCGACTCGACGCCCGCGCGCATGCAAGCGACGTGGGCCGCGATGGACGCGCTCGGCGTGAGCGGCACCGAATGGGAGTACAGCACCGCGACCGAGCTCTGGGACGCCGAGTCGTGGTCGCTCACCGACGCGAGCGGAAACGATCTTCCGGTCGCCGCGGCCATCTTGCGTCCCTACGCGCGCGCGATCGCCGGCACGAGCCCGTCGATGGGCTTCGACACGACGACGAGCACGTTCTCCCTCGCCTACGCGCCGACCGGCGGCATCACACAAGTCTCGCTGCCCGCTCGCGCGGCGCCGAACGGCTGGGACATCGCACTCGAAGGCGCCTGCTGCGACGCAACGACCGTCCCCGGCCAAATGCTCATCCAACCCGATCCAACCGCAACGAACGTATCTCTCTCCATCACGCCAAAGAATTAGGAAGCGCGCGCCGCGCGATGCTCACGGACGCGCTCGAGCGGCTGCGCGGTCAAGACGTGCTCTTTGCCGAGCCAACCGCGGCGCGCGATGCCGACGCCGAATTTCAAGAACGTGAGCTCGCGCGTCGAGTGCGCGTCCGAGTCGATGACCACGCGCACGCCCATCTCGCGCGCCATGCGCAGGCCGTTCTCCGGCACGTCGAGGCGAAGCGGCGAGGAGTTGAGCTCGATCGCGACGCCGGTTTTCGCGAGCGCGCGGAGCACAGCCTCGAGATCCAGATCGCTCCCGTCGCGCTGGCCGAGCATGCGCCCGAACGGGTGACCGAGCGCGTCGATGCGGCCCGACTCGATCGCGCGGACGACGCGCTTGGTCATCTCTTCGCGCGGCATGCCGAGCTTGGAGTGCACGCTCCCGACGACCCAGTCGAGCTTCGGAAGATCGTCGGCGAGGTCGAGCGATCCGTCGCCGAGAATGTCGGTCTCGATGCCCGCGAGCACGCGAATCGTGTCGCCGACCTTTTCGTCGACCGCGCGAATGTTCTTCACGTGCTCGCGCAGGCGCTCCGCCGAGAGACCGTTTGCGATCGTGAGCGACACCGAGTGATCGGTGATGGCGATGTACTTGCGACCGGCCTCGCGCGCCGCGAGCGCCATCTCTTCGATGCTCGCGCGCCCGTCGCTCTCGGTCGTGTGCATGTGGAGATCGCCGATCAGGTCGGCGAGCTCGACGAGCACGGGCAGCGCGTTCGCCTTGGCCGCTTCGATTTCGCCCCGATTTTCCCTGATTTCAGGCGGCATCCACCGAAGACCGATCGCCTCGTAGACGGCTTCTTCGGTCTGACCAGCGATTGATTTTTCGTCCGGATCGAAGACGCCGTACTCGCTCACTTTGAGTTTTTTCTTCACCGCGAGCGTGCGCATCGCGACGTTGTGATCTTTCGATCCGGTGAAGTATTGCATCGCTGCGCCGAACGATGCGGGCGGCACGACGCGCAAGTCGGATTGGATTCCGCTCCGCAGGACGACGCTCGTCTTGGTCTCGCCGCGCGCGAGGACTTCGGCGACTTGAGGCATCGACGCGAACGACTCCATGATGGCCGGCGCGGCCGAGGCGTCGGCGGCGACGAGCACGTCGAGATCGCCGACCGTCTCGCGCCGCCGCCGCAAGCTCCCGGCGAACTCGCACTGCACGACGCCCGGGACGGCGCGCATGCGCGCGACGATGCCTTCGGCGATCCCGAGCGCTTCGGCCATCGGCCAACGCTTGGGCGCCGACGCGCGCGCGCGCCACGCGGCGATCGACGTGAGCAGCTTCTCTTCGCGCTTCTGTCCGAAGCGCGGCAGGTCCCTGAGCTTTCCTTCTTTCGCGGCCGCCTCGAGCGCGTCGACGGTCGTGATGCCGCGCTCTTTCCAAACTTGCTGCGCCGTCTTCACGCCCATGCCCGGAACGTTCATGAGCTCGGCCACGCCGGGCGGGAGCTTCGCGCGAGCTTTCTCGAGATCGTCGAGCTTGCCCGTCTCGACGAGCTCGGTGATTCGCCGCACGGCGCCGTCGCCGATCCCGGCAGTTTTTCCGAGCGTGCCCGCTTTCACTTTCGGCGCGATCGCCTCGCCCATTCCTTCGATCGCGCGCGCCGCGGCGCGAAACGCGCGCACTTTGAACGGCACCTCGCCGAGCAGCTCGAGCACGTCGGCCAGATCGAGGAACGCAGCCGCGATGGCGTCGTTGTCCACGGCCTAAGACTCCAAAAGCCGCGCGACCTGATGGTTTCGCGCGGTCGCTGCAGCGAGAAACGCGGCAGCGTCGATGGACCGGCCGAGCCGGCGCCAGGCCCGGCGTGGGATGCAACTGCGGCGAGGGTCACGCCGCCGGCGCGCGCCGAAAGTGCCAAGCGGCGGCCTGGCCGCGCGCTTGCCGCTGCCGCGCGTCGTCGTCGCTGCCTCTGCAAGACTCGATCGCCTCAATCGCTTCCGAGTCTAGCAGGCATGCGCGTTGCGATCTCGATGCGCATGCACCGACTCGAGAACGGCGACGTCGAGCTCGCCGCGTCGACCGAATTCGGCCCGCGTGTGCTCGAGTATCGTCGCCGCGGCGGCGAGAACGTGTTCGGCCGCGTCCCCGAAACGCAGGGCGTCGAGACGCCATTCGGAACATGGCACAGCCGCGGGGGCCACCGTCTGTGGCACGCGCCGGAAGATCGCGTTCGCACGTATTACCCCGACAACGCGCCAGTCGCCGTGCGCGGCGGCACGCACATGGTCGTGCTCACGCAGGCCGTCGAGCCGCACACGCTTCTCGAAAAAGAAATCGCGCTCGAGCTCGCGACCTCGGGCACGCGCGTCCGCGTCACGCATCGCATCCGCAATCGCGGCGGCTTCGACGTCGAGCTCGCGCTCTGGGCGATCTCGGTGATGCGGCCGGGCGGATGCGCGTTCATCGCGCAGCCGAAGTACGTGTCGCACGACGTCGAGCTCGCGCCGGCGCGACCCATCGTGACGTGGCCGTTCACGCAGATGGACGATCCGCGTTTCGCGTGGGGCGCGCGATTCATTCGGCTGCGCCAGGACCCGTCGCGCTCCGAACCGGAAAAAATCGGCGCGTACGATCGCGCGGGGTTCGTCGCGTACGCGTCGGGCGAGGATCTCTTCGTCAAACGTCACGAGCCGCAACCCGGGGCCCACGTCGACTTCGGTTGCAACGTCGAGCTTTGGGTCGACTCGGGCATCCTCGAAGCCGAGACGCTCTCGCCCATCGTGCGCATTCCGCCCGGTGGCGAAGCGCAGCACGTGGAGGTTTGGTCGCTGGCGCGTTGCGACGAAGACCTCTCGCATGCGAGCGACGACGTCGTCGCCGCGGCGATCGATCAAGCGTGCGTGAAGTGAGCGAGGACTCGCGCGGCCGTTTCGTCGGGCGCCTCGGCGGAGACGTCGTGGCCGGCGTCGACTGCCGCGAACCTCCCATGCGGGACGCCGCGCGCGAGCGCGAGCTGCTCGTCGGGCTCGAGGATGGCGTCGCGAAACCCGGCGAGCACGAGCGTTTCGGCGCGAAGGTGCGCGAGACGTTTGCGCGCGTCGTGCGAGAGCGCCGCGAGGGCGCACGTGACGAGCGCACGACGCGAGGCCGGCCGCTCGGCGGCGCACGCGCGAATCGCCGCGACGCGGTCGGGCCAGCGCTCGCGAAACGAAGCCGACAGCGTGTGGCTCGCGAGGCACGCTTCGACCGCGCGCCCGCGCCGCGCCAAGCACCGCGCGACGTCCGCGAGGTGCAGCGGGTCGTGACGAAAAGCTCCGCCCCACGCGGCAGTCGACGCGAGCACCAAGCGCTCGACGCGATCGGGCGCGTCGAGCGCGAGCCACGTCGCGACCATGCCGCCGAGCGAAAGCCCGTAAACGTGCGCGCGTTCGATCGCGAGCGCGTCGAGGACGGAGAGCGCGTCGCGCGCCATCGCTCGCGTCGACGACAAGCGCGCGGCGCTCGAATCCCCGCTGCCGCGCGGGTCGAAAGCGATCACGCGCAGCGAACGCGCGAGCGCCGTAGCGAATCCGTTCCAGGACGCGCGCCATCCGCCGAGCGGACGCAAGAGAAGAACCGCAGGCGCGCGCTCTGGCCCACTCACGTCGACCGCGAGCCGGCCGCCGTCGGGCAGTTCGACGAGCCTCACGCGCGCATCTCGTCGAGCGCGCGCTGCATGCGCGTGCGCACCTCGCCGGCGACCTCGCGCGGGTCGTCGTTCGGCGCGACACGAATGGGCGCGAGCGCGCGGAGCTTCACCGAAAACGGCAGCGGCAAATACGGCAGCCACGGCCCGACCGCGAGGCCCCAGGGAAGCGCGAGCGCGAGCGGAAACCGCGCGATGCGCGCCCGCTGCCGAAGCCCGAGCGCGCGCACGATCCCTTCGCCGTCGTGAAAAATCCACGCCGACCGATGCGCGCCCTGCGCGACGATGGGAACGATCGCGACGCCCGCGCGCTGCGCGACACGCACGAACCCCGTGCGCTCGCCGAGCGTCACGACGTCGCGATGCCGCGAATGCCGAAAAGCTTCGATGTCGCCGCCCGGATAAACGAGGACCTTGGCGCCCGACTCGAGCGCGCGGAGCGCATTCACGGGCGACGCGCGAAGCGCGCCATACGGCTGAATCGCGCGTCCAATCGCGCGGAGCTGCCTCATCACGTAATCGTGCGCGAGCGCGTAAATCGGATGCTCGGCGCCGAACGTGTCCCAGAGCGTGCCGAGCGTGCACGCCACGTCGGGCCCGGCGATGCCGCTGTTGTGATTGCCGACGAAGAGCACCGGCTCGCCGGCGACCGACTCGAGATGCTCGAGCCCTTCGCGCCGCACACGCATGTAATATGCATTCAATTTCGCGACCAGCGGCAAGAGCGCCGCCACGGCCTTCGGGTCGCGCCCGTCGAGCCGATCGGGATCGAAACGCATCGGAGCGAAAGCTGTCACGCACGGCGCCGAACGCAACCTCAACGTTCGCGCAGAGCCTCGCGCGCGATGACGACGCGTTGAATTTCGTTCGTGCCTTCGTAGATGCGCGTGACGCGCGCGTCGCGGTAGAGGCGTTCGACGAGAAAGTCGCGCGAATAGCCGTAGCCGCCGTGAATTTGCACGGCGCGATCGACGACGCGTCCGCACGCTTCGGTCGCGAAGAGCTTGGCCATGCTCGTCTCCGAGATCGCCCGCGCGCCGTCGTCGAGCATGCGCGCGGCGCGGAGGGTCAAAAGCCACGCGGCGTCGAGATCGGTTCGCGAGTCGGCGAGGACGAACTGCGTGTTCTGGAAATCGGCGATCGTCTGCCCGAACGCGCGACGCTCTTTCGCGTACGCGAGCGCCGCGGCGAGCGCGGCCTCGCCGATTCCGAGCGCGAGCCCCGCGATGCCGACGCGTCCCGCGCCGAGCGCCGAGAGCGCGATCGCATAGCCGCCGCCGCGGCGCCCGACGAGATTTTCCGCCGGCACCCGGCACCCATCGAACGCGAGCGCCGCGGTGCCCGAGCTTCGCTGGCCCATCTTGTCTTCTTCTTTGCCGACGACGAGCCCCTTCGCGCCGCGCTCGACGACGAAGCAGCTCATGCCTTCTTTGCCGTCGCCGTCGGTGCGCGCGAAGACGACGTGGAACGCCGCGTGAGCGCCGCTCGTGATCCAAGATTTTTCTCCGTCGAGAATCCAGTCGCCGCCGTCGAGACGCGCGCGCGTGCGAATCGCCGCCGCATCGGAGCCGCCGAGCGGCTCGGTGAGCGCGAAGCTCGCGGGCCCCACGTCGCCCCGCGCGTACGGCTCGAGCCACTTCGTGCGCTGCGCGGGCGTCGCGTGATCGGCCAGAATTTTCGCCGCCAAATTGCTCGACGCAAGGATGACCGCCGTCGACGCGCAAGTCTCGGCGATGGCTTGCATCGCGAGCACGTAGCCGACGTTGGTCGCGCCCGCGCCGCCGTGCTCGGCCGGCACCTTCATCGCGAGGAGCCCGAGCTTGCCGAGCTCGGCGACTTGCTCGACCGGGAACCGTCCCGTGCGATCGCGTTCGGCGGCATCGTGCGCGAGCCTACGCGCGGCAAAGTCGCGCGCCGTTCGAGCCATCAAGTTTTCTTCGTCCGAGATCGTGAAACCAAAGCGCTGCATGCGCTCGTTTTGCCTCGCGACGGCGCGTTTGAAAAGTCCAGACGGCGCGCGAGATGACAGGTAACCTGTCATGTCGAAATGCGCCGAAAGCTCGCGCCCCGCCGCCGTGCACGCCCGCGTCCGCGGAGCGCGGTTCAATCGGTGGTCGACGAGACGATCGCGCTTCAGCACTGGCTCGCCTGGGTCGCCGACCAGATTTACGGCGAGGATGCCCGCGGCGCCGCTCGCCGCTGGACCCTCCGCCGACTCGAACGCGGCGCTCAGACGGTGCCGCAGCTCGCGCGCGTCCGCGCGGTGCGTCGGCAGACGCTCCAGCCGGTGGTCGATGCGCTCCGTGCCGACGGCCTCGTCGAGCTTCGACCGAATCCCGCGCACGCGCGGTCGGAGCTCGTCGGGCTCACGCGACGCGGCGCCGATCTCGTCGCTCGCATGGACCGCGTCGACGAACGCGTCCTTCGCGCCGTCTCGCGCGACCTCACCGAGCGCGATCTCGCGACGACCGCGTCGACGCTGCGCGCCCTCCGCCAATCGTTCGAGATGACGACCCGCTGGCGCGCCGTCACCGCTTGACGTCAGGCCGCGGCGCCTCGAACGTGAGTGCGTTCGGATGCGACGCGAAGACGAACCTTCCGGCCACAGGCACGCCCGGCTCCAGAGCTTGATCCTCGAGGAGCTGCGCGCGCTCTTGCGCGACGACGTCTCCGATCCCGCGCTGACCGACGTGGTCGTCGCGGCGGTCGTGCTCTCGATCGACTACCGCCACGCGCGCGTGCACTACACGTCCGCCGATCGCCACCGCGCCGACGCCGCGCTCGCGCGCGCGACGCCGTTTTTTCGTGCACGCCTCGGCGAAGCGATCGACCTCAAGCGCGTTCCAGATCTTCGCTTCGTGTTCGACGCCGCTTGAGTTCAGTCGGCTTGCCACGCGATGAAGGGCGGCAGCTTCTCTTCGCGCTCGAAAAAGTCGAGCGCCTGCCGGACCACGTCGACCGGATACGCCCACGACGCGGGACGAACGTCGCGCTGACCGTTGCTCAAACAATATTCGATCGTCGCGTCGGCCGGCCCGGCGTAATCCGGATTGCGCGAGCTCTGAGCGGCCGCGCCCGGCGCGGACAAATACATGAGCCATCCGCGCTCGCCGTGGATGAGCGCGCGAAGTCGCTTCTCGCCCGCCTCGACCCAGATCTCTTCGAACCGATCGCCCGCCACGCGATCAGACTACGTCAGTTTGTACGGTCGCGTCAGCCCGGCGGGGACCGGTCGTCCGTGATATGGTCGCCGCGTCTGCGCCACTAGCTCAGCTGGATAGAGCGACGGCCTCCGGAGCCGTAGGTCAGAGGTTCGAATCCTCTGTGGCGCGCCACCCTGGACGACGGGATTTCCGCGGTGTCCTCCACCGCGCCGGCGCGCACTGAGTCGGCAACTTCGGACGTCTGCACCACTATTGCACCACCCCGATGGTCGGCGACCGCCAGCGCGGTGACCGCTGGCTCCGCGATGCGCTCCTCCGGCTCGGGCGGGTTGAAGCGGAGCCTATTTACTTCGCTGCGTAAGTAGTCGGGCGCGAGGTGCCCGTACACGTCGACGGTAATGCGCGGGTCGCGATGGCGGAGGATGCGTTGGACGGCGGCGGCGTTCGCGCCCGCTTGCATCAAGAGCGACGCGGTCGTGTGCCGGAGGTCGTGGAACCGAATCGGTCGCACCTTCGCGATGGGCCAGAGCTTCGGGTTCTTCTTGCCGTGCTGCGTCGGGCAGCGGCGGACGCCGCCGTCGGCCGCCATCTCGGAGTAGCCGCACTTGCGGCACCGATGCTCGTAGCCCGTGACGATGCCGGCATGCTTCATCGCGCGCCGCAAGACCTCCTCGAGCGGCGTGTGCGAGCTGCGCATGCTGCCGTCGTCGTCCGGGAACACGTAGTCGCTCGAGACCGGCGAGGCCGCGAGCGCCGCCTCGAGGTACGGCACGAGCTCGTCGGCGATCGGCACCACGGCCGCATGTCCGCTCTTCGTCGTGTCGCGGTCGTACGACCGTGAGACCATGATGAGGCGCGCGTCGAGGTCGACGTCGAGCTTCTTCAGCCCGATGATCTCGCCGCGGCGCATCCCGCTGTAGATGGCGGTCGCCAGCATCCCGCGCCACTTCGGCGGCGTGTGCGTCAGCACCGGCAGCACCTCGTGCGCCCGAAGGTACTGAGGCGTCCGCTGCGGCACCTTGCGGCGCTCCACGTCTTGGACGGGGTTCGGGCCGCCGAAGCGGCCCGCCTTGCGCGCTTTCGAGAAGGCGCTGAAGAGGAAGCGGCGGAGGTGATTCAAGGACTGCGGCCCGAGCTTGCCCGCCTTCGCTTGCAAGAACTCCTCGATCGTGCCGGGCGTGATCTCCGCGAGTCGGAGCTTCGCGAGGCCCGAGTCGACGATGTGGAGATTGACCGTCGCTTTGTTGCGCTCGTGTGAGGTGCTCTTGCTCGAGTACGTCTCGAGCCACCAGTCCATGAGCGCGTGCAGCGTGCCGCCGCCGTCCTCGTCAGGCATCGCCTCGAGGCCGAGCCGCTGACGTTCGGCGCGCCGCTCGAGATCGTCAGCGAGACGGCGCGCTTCTGTTTTCGTGCGCGCCGTCGTCGGGCGCATCACGCGCTTGCCGCGGTGGTCCTTGTACTTGACGTACCAGCGCGGCCCACGTTGGAAGACTGATGCCATTGGTTCTCCTCGAAATGGAGCACTACTTGCGCTTGAGCGCCACGACCGTCGCGCGCGGCGAGGACTTCTCGCCGCGCGCGAACGCCTCGATGGCCCCACGCTCGAAGCGCAGCAAGCCGCCCACGCGAAGCGCAGGCAAGTCGCCGACTTCGGCCCGGTGGTACACCCAAGACCGCGAGACCCTGAGAAATGTGGCGACGTCCGCTGCTGTCCAGAGCGATTCGCTCACGGCTTCACCAGCGAGCGGCGTATCGACGGGAACGGGAAGACTAGGTCGCCGATTGCGCTGAACGCTTTGGTGAAGCGCTCGTGTTCTTCGAGGTCACCGGTCGCGGGCATGAAGATGATCACGTTGGCGTGCGTCGGCGACGACATCGGCACGAGCGTCCCGTGTTGGTCAACGAAGAACTTGGTGCGTTCCGCCGGCACGCACATCGGGAAGTTGAGGGCTGAAGGCAGGCTTCCGTCGCCTTGTGACAGGCGCAGGATCTCCAAGGTAAATCCAACGAAGACGACGGACGCCGCCCTGAACGCCAGCCACTCGCGAACCGCCTTCCAATAGAACATCTGCGCAAGGCTCCGGTTGCCCACTTTGCCTCCCGGCGGATTCACGAAGACGCGACCCAACCACGGACGCGTCAGCCCATCGTCCTCGGCGGTGAGGAAGGTCTTCGCGCCAACGACCGTGTTGGCACGGGCGGAACTCGCCGGATCAAAATCAATGTCGCCCATCACCGCCTTCGTGGCGCCGATGATCAGCGGGGGCGTGATATACTCGGAGCTCTTGCTGCTGTGCTGAGGAATTCGCACTGCGCGATCAGCGGCCGCCGCGTCCTTCGCGTGCATGCGACGAGCCATCACGATGCTCCCCCGCTCTGGAACAGTCCTTTCAACGGGACTCCGACATCGGCGAGATCGCGCTCGATGCGACTGCGCTCGTCCGGCGTGATCGCGACGCGCTCGGCGATGATTCTGCTCAAGCGCGTTTCCGAAATAGCGAGCGTGCGAGCGGCGAGATAGATAGTGCGGTGCTTCTTTTGAAGCGCCATCTTGAGATTGAAAAGCATGTGACCTCCGGGCCGCAATTGGTTACGGCGGCCTCCTAGGTCACAGTCGCGCAGCTCCGCACAAGCGCGCTCTACGTGATCATTTCAAGTTTCTTTTGCCCGTGGTCGAGCATAGCGATTTCGAGGATCGTCCTCGCGTGGCTCTCACTGATGCGTACCGGTCCACCAGCTCGGCGTTTGGCCCGAACACCAAGGCGCAACTCAGCTTCCTTCAACAGCGCGGGCACATCGTCGTCGCGCCGCAGTAACCCATCAGCCACTGCTTCTTCGACAAAGTCGGCGAGACATGTCCACGCCTCCCGCGTCGACGTGCCCTTGAGCTGCTCTCGGACCCGCACCCTCCAGTCGGCGTCCAGCAAGTAGCCGCTCCCGTCACGTTCGGGCGCGCAACCGGCGAGCTCGATGGCATCGTTCAGCGCGTTGCGCACCGTCGTTTCCGCGAAGTCGAGTTGTCGCGCGACCTCGGCGATCCTCCAGCCTTCGCGCACCGGCCGTTGGCGCGCCACCAAACCGTTGCACGGTTCTGACTGACCTTCTTCATTGTAGTCGGGCTCGATGCCATGGTCTTCGGACACCCGCACCGTCACCGATGTGAGGCCCCGCTTACGGAGTTTCGTCTTGCGATCGTTGGCGAAGACCTTCGCGACGTATTGGGCGGGAATGCCGGTCTCGCTTGGAACGTACGCGCGCAGAATGTCTTGTTTCCGATCCAGTGTTGTCGCGACAAGGTTTTGTTGCTCGTCCTCGATGCTTTCGCGCGTCTTCTTTGCAACCGCTCGGAGCGCACATTCGAACGTCTTCCACTCGCGCGCGTGCTCGGCGGTGTCGTTCGCGCTCGCCAGCAATACGTCGGGGCGAAGCGCACGGAACATTGCCCATGCTTTGTTCCGAAACATGAAGGAGCGTTCACACAAGCCCTCCACGTGCTCGACCACCCTAACGGCATCAATGAAACGGACCGCGGGCCACATTGCGGCCACGAGCTCGGCCTCGCAGTCAAAGACCTGCCGAAGCTCGTCTTCAGCCGGAGCGGGGTCAATAACGCCGCAGCGACTCGTGCGAAAGAAGTCCACCATTCTATCGATGAGGCGCTTGCCTTTGTGGAATGCCGTCATTCCGGTCGTCACGTCGGGAGTAAAGCCTGGCATGTCCAGCTGCAGAAACACGATGTACGGTTCGGCGTAGGTTCCCTTCGCGAAGTCCAGAATCTCGGACCTGATCTCATCATCGAGCGGACCGAAAACCGCGTGCTCGTCCTCGGCCTGCTGGCACGCGATGTATTCCGCCAACGCGTCCGGAGTAGCGGTCCTCTGTAGATTTACGCCGGCTTGACGCGTCCGCTCTTCTAGGTCTTTCGAACTAATCACCGGCAACAGGTTTCGGCCGGGGCCCGTGGGTGTCAAGGCGAACTTTTTTTCCCGGCGCGTCGCTTGTGCGGACCGGCGTGACTGTTGTCCATGCGCCGACGCCTTTAAGTTTCGGCGGCGCACGGAGACCCAATGCCCACCCCGAAAGACGAGACGAACGCGAAGATGACGAGCACGGTGCCCGCATTCGACGGAAGCGCCACAGCGAACGATCAGCCCACCGCCCCACCGTCGCAACTCGGCAGTCGCCTGCGACGCGGGAAGCGAAGCGCGACGCTGTTGGCTCCGCTCGACTCGGCCGCAGAAGACAGCGGCGCCGAGAAGAACCTGGAAGTCGCCATCGGAGCGCCCGCGAGTCCCGTGTTCGGCGCCGCGCTCGCGCTGCGCGGGACGAAGACGCAGACGCTCGAGACGAAGAAGACGACAACGCCCGAGGTCACCACTGCACCCGATGACATCCCGGTCGGGCGCATCGACGAAGCCGAGGAGCTCGTCGTCACGCCGCCGCTGCAGCCGGCGGTGCTCACCGAACCCACGACGTGCCCGCACCCGCTACTGCAGCGTCTCGGCGACCACAGGTGCGCCCTCTGCGGCTGCATCGTGACGGCGCCGCCCACGTCGTCGGTCGCTCCGGCACCGAACGGCATCATTCCGGAAAGCGAGTGGAGCGACGAGCAGCGCGCTCAGGACAAGAAGATCGCCGAGATGAAGGCGCGCATCGAGCACGAGATGGGCCTTGAGCCGACTCCGCCCTTGCCACACCTCCCGGCCGTCGCCGTAACCGAAGTCAGCTTGGGCGCACCGGCAACGCGTGGGGACCCCCCCGCGGCGATCGCCGAGCCGCCGCCCGCGAAGGCCGATGACCGGTCGCTCGCCGACATCATCTTCTCCTGCGAACATCCGGACCATCTTCGCAGTGCGACGGGATGCGCGGCGTGCGGCGCGGGCCTGAGACTCATCGAGTCCATCGACGCCGGCAAGAAGCTCAACGCGCAGCTGGCCGCGCAGGCCGCCGCAACCGCGCAGCAGGCGCCGGACAAAACACTGCCCGACGTGAGCGCAGAAGCGGGTACAGCTTCCCCGGACGTCGGCGGGTCGGTGCCGGGGACGGCGGAGAGCTCGCCGTCGGTCGAGCGCGGCGGCGACAACGACGTCGCCGGCGATCACCCAGGGCAGCTCGCGCCCGATCGCGGCGAGAACGGCGAGCCGCTGTACCACGCCGCGTGCCTCGCGTTCCCCGAGCCGACCGAGCCCGAGATGGCCGAGCTCATCGAGAGCGTGCGCGTCCACGGGGTCCAGCACGAGGGCGTGCTCTTCAAGGGCAAGGTGCTCGACGGTCGCAGCCGCGAGATTGCGTCGCGTCGAGCAGGCGTGCGGATGCGCTGGCGCGAACTGCCCGCGGGGATCGACCCCATCGACTACGTCACGGCTGCGAACGTGACCCGTCGAAATCTCACGCCTGGTCAGCTCGCGATGGCGGCAGCAGCGCTCGTGCCTCTCATCACGGAAGCGGCGCGCGAGCGTCAGCGCGCCGGTCTCGGCTCGGATGGCAGCGGAGGCCGCGGGAAGAAAACCCTGGCGCCAGATGGCGCCAAGGTTCGTGCGCCGAAGGCCGCGGGCATCGCCGCGGCGAAAATCGGCGCCAAGGCGCGCAACGTCGAGCGCGCCTTGGTCGTCGAGGAGCGCGGAGCGCCGGAGACCGTGGCTGCCGCGCGGGCGGGCACGCTGCCGCTAGCAACCGCCGAGATGCTCGCGCAGCTCCCGGCGCAGGAGCAGACCGAGGCAATCGCCGCGGGGCCCGACGCCGTTCGCGCAGCGGCGGCGAAGTTCCGCGGGAATCTGAAAAACCGCACCAATCGCAAGACGAAAGCGGACCGCTCCCCAGTTACCTACGAAGACGCGGCGGCGAAGAACGCCAAGACCGCGGAGACTCGTGCGAACGACTCGAACGATTCAGTCGTCGCGTTTACCCCGGGGGACAAACTCGCCGGAATGCAGGACGTGCTGTGGGCCCTGCACGCGATCGAGGCCTTCTTGCGTGCCTCGGGCGCATTCGAGCCATCGTCGCAGCTCGAGCGCGTGCGCAGCGACCTGCACGACCTCGACGAACTGCTCGCGAAGCTGATCACTCCGGCGGCGGTGACACGATGAGCGCCTCGGTTCTTGGCGTCGGGCGTCCGAATCCCATGGAGCGCGTCGGGCCCTGGATCAAACACTTTCCAGGCGGCAAAGGGCACAACAACTGCCCGCGCTTCTACTACGTGCGCGATGGATTCGGATGCACATACAACTGCCATTATTGCTATTTGCGTCGCTTCGAGAATCTTCATCCGGATGGCGCGGAGTTCGATCCGAAGTTTGAGCGGCTCTACTCCGAGGTAAAGGCGTGGATGAAGCGGCCGGGCCGCAACGCATTGCTCCTCGGTGAAGTTACCGACGGGTGGGGCTGGACGCATATCGAAAAAATTCTCGAACGCAACCTGCAGCTCATCGTGATGTTTCGCGCGCAGCAGTCGCACACGCTAATCACGTTGACGAAGGACAGCCACGTGATGCAGCGTCTCGCCGGTATCACGCCGACGGACCGCGTGGTCCTTTCGTGGAGTTTGAACCCGCCGGCGATCGCGGACTTGTACGAGATGGGCGCGAAGCAAGCAGAGGCGCGCATCGCAGACGCGGCACGCGCCCGCGAGGCAGGCTGGCGCGTTCGCGTTCGGATCGATCCGATGATTCCGATTGCCGAGTGGCAACGACATTACGCGGAACTCGCCAATGTCGTGCGCGACCGAGTTCGACCCGAGCTCGTGACGTGTGGGTCGTGGCGTCCGCGCCCCCAGGACCCAATGATGAAGTCCGCGCCGCCGGAGATGACGGCGCATTTGGAGAAGGGGCCTGACGGACGCCTGCGCCTGAAGAACCGGATCGAGATGTACGAGACGGTCTGGGCGATTCTTGGCTCCGACATCACGCGCAGCCTCTGCAAGGAGGAACTCGACGTCGAAGCTTGGCTCTACACCGAGCACGGTGAGGTGATGCAGGCGTGCAACTGCCTCGGCGAGCCCGTCGTCCCAGTCAGCCGCCTGCACGTCAGTGCGGCGCTCCAGGCGCGCGCGCGTGTGGAGGTGCGCCGATGAAGAGCATCACCGAGATCATTTTCGGAGCCTTCCCCGGCCGTCGCCTCGAAGCCGCCGTGCACGAAGTTGGGCACTTTGCTCTCGCCGTCGCCGGCGGCGGCCTTCCAAGGCCCGCTTGGCCATGAACATCGCCATCGCCGAAGACATCGGTGGTTACACCGCCGAGGCTCGGCACACGGCTAGGACTGTCGAGGATCTACTCGAGCGGACCGACGACGACGACGGAGACTTGTTGCACGCCGTCGGCTGGGCCTCCTCGTACCTCGGCGAGCCGATTCAAGACGAGGACTGGCGCGCCGCGTCGGTCGACGCGAGCAAGCTCGTTCACCGAAATGCTCGGGACGCGGACGCCTACCTCGCGGAGCATTGGCCGACGGTAATGCGCATGGCCCGCGCGCTCGATACCCGCGGCTCGCTCACGGAGCGAAGCATCGCTGCCTGGGCTTCCCGCTTCTCCGCCTTGGACCATCGCTGACGCTGAGCCGCCGGAGAGGAGCACGGAGGCAAGGGCGACGGGAAGCGGGCACGAGCCGACGGAGCGACTGCCGTTGTAGAGGAACGTCGGCGACGGCTGCTGGGGGAGCTGC
>DASXHD010000031.1:0-9156 GCA_036488725.1 Polyangiaceae bacterium
GCTCCGCGACGGAAACGCGCGCGCGCCCGACGGACTTTGGCTCGGCTACTCGGTCGACGAGCTCGCCGATCGCATCGCCGCGCTCCTTCGGTCGATGGGCGCGGACCGCGATTGGCCCGAGCTCGTCGTCCTCTTCGGGCACGGCGCGAGCAGCGTCAATAACCCTTATTTTGCGGCTTACAACTGCGGCGCTTGCTCGGGTCGCGTCGGCGCGCCGAACGCGCGCGCGTTCGCGATGGCCGCCAATGACCCCGCGGTCCGCGAGGCGCTCGCGACGCGCGGAGTCGTGATCCCCGAGTCCACGTTTTTCGTCGGCGCCCTTTATGACACGACGCGCGACGAGGCGACGTTCTTCGACGTCGAGCGCATGCCCGCGCGATTCGCGTCCGGCCTCGCGACGTTTCGTAAGCGTCTCGACGAGGCGTTGGGACGCAACGCCGTCGAGCGTTGCCGGCGCTTCGACTCCGCTCCGCGGCGGATCTCGCCGGCGCGCGCGCTCGAGCACGTGCGACTTCGATCGACGTCGCTGTTCGAACCGCGGCCCGAGTACAATCACGCGACCAACGCGTCGTGCATCGTCGGACGCCGCGCGCTCACGAGCGGGCTCTTCCTCGATCGGCGTGCGTTCCTCAGCTCGTACGATCCGGAGCACGACCCGACCGGCGACGTCCTCGCGGAGCTCCTCCCCGCCGTCATTCCGGTCTGCGCCGGAATCAACCTCGAATATTTCTTTTCGCGCATCGACCCGCGTGTCTATGGCGCAGGCTCGAAGCTCCCGCACAACGTCAACGGGCTCGTCGGCGTATGCAACGGCATCGAGGGCGATCTCCTCACCGGCCTCCCGACCCAGATGACGGAGATTCACGACCCGCTCCGCCTCCTCGTGGTCGTCGAACAGTCGCCCGAGATCGCGCTCGCCGCCGCGCGGCGCAGCCCGTCGATTGGGGAGGTGATCGAAAACGAGTGGGTCCGCTACGCGTGCATCGACCCAACCTCGCACGAAGCGTGGATGGCCCATCGCGGTACGATGATGAAGCTCACCGACCTTCCCAGGCCGACGCGCCGATGGCGCTCGTCGCTCGACGCGGCTCGCGAAGGCCGCGGCAATCTTCCCATCGGCTTCGTGAGCTGCGCGTGATCGAGATCCTGTTGATGGTTGCGCTCGCGACGCCGCTCGCCGTCGCGCTTTTGCTTGCGGTGCAACGCACTGCGAGCGAGCCCGTCGTCGCTCGATTCTCGCAAGGCGCGGCCGCGGTCTCGTCGCTCGCTTCGTTCGTGGCCGCCGGCGCGTGGGCGGTGCGCGGCGCGCGCCCGCTTGCGACCTCGGCGCACGTTCTCTTCCAGCACGCCGATTACCGCTTCGTTTTTCAGCTCACGCTCGACGGCGCATCGGTCGTGTTCCTCGTTCTCGTGCAGTTCACGACGGGCACCGTGCTCCGATTCAGCCGCTTCTACCTGCACCGTGAGCCGGGTTTCCAGAGGTTCTTCGCGACGGTCCTCATGTTCCAGTCGGCGATGTGCGTGCTCGCGCTCGCCGGCAACCTCGACTTGATGTTCGCCGGCTGGGAGATGGTCGGCTTCGCTTCGTTTCTCCTCATCGCGTTCTATCGCGAGCGTCACTCGGCGGTGCGCAACGCGCTCAAGACGTACTCGATCTACCGCGTGGCGGACGTCGGCATGCTCCTCGCCGCTTGCATGGCGGAGCGCGGGAGCCACCGAATCGTCGGCCTCTTCTTGCTCCTCGCGGCGATGGGCAAGTCGGCGCAGCTCCCGTTCAGCTTCTGGGTGCCGCGCGCGATGGAAGGACCGACGCCTTCGAGCGCGCTCTTTTACGGCGCGCTCTCGGTCCACGCCGGCGCCTACCTGCTCCTCCGCACCTTCGACATCTGGGGCGACGTGATCGCGGTTCGAATCTGCGTCGGCCTGGTCGGCGCTTCGACGGCCGCGCTCTGCTCGATGTTCAGCCGCGTGCAGCCGACGATCAAAGGACAAGTCGGCTACGCCTCGGTCACCCAGGTCGGCGTCATCTTCGTCGAGCTCGCGCTCGGGCTGCCGAGGCTGGCCCTCGCGCACATCGTCTGCAACGCGCTCTTGCGTTGTTACCAGCTGCTCGTTTCACCCTCGGCCGTCGCGTATCTCCTGCGCCGGCAAACCGCGGCGGGATGGGCGCCACGAGCGCGGTCGTCGGGTGGCCGCTGGGCGTCGACTCTTTACGTGTTCGCGCTCTCCGAAGGCTACTTGAAGGAAATGTCGAAGCACGTCTTCTGGCGGCCGTTTCGCACGCTCGGCCGGATCGTCATGCCGTGGCGAACCGCGATCGCTGGGCTCGTCGTCGCCGGGCTCGGCATCGTCGTGGCTTGCGCGCGCGGAGCATTTTCGCACGACGGCAGGCTCGCTTGGGCGTTCCTCGGCGTCGCGCTGCCGTGCTCCGCGTGCGCAATCGGATCGTGGCAGCGTCCGCTGCGCGTGGTCGCGTGGACCTCGGCGTCGGCGCTCGCCGTCGCCGCTGCGGTCTTCATCGCGTCCCCAGCGCAAAACGCCGCCGCGAGCGCTTGGTACGCCAGCGCGCTCGGAGCTCTGTGCCTCGCCGGACTTTTCGGGACGTGGATGGTCGTGCCCGGCGGCAAGCGCATCGCTCGCTACGCGGGCCTCGGCGAAGCACGTCCGCTCGGCGCCGCCCTCGCGCTCGTCTGGGCGCTCGGAGTCGCCGGCTTTCCCCTGCTTCCGACCTTCGTCGGCGAGGACCTCTTGGTGCACGACATCCTTCACGACAGCATTCTCGCAGCGACGATCGTGGCCGGCGTGCTCGCGCTCGACGGGTACCTCGCCGTCCGCAACTTCGCGTTCACGTTTCTCGGGCAGAGCAGCTACGAAGCGGTGACCGAGTCGAGCAGGACGTCGGTCATGCCCCGACGAGCTCGTCGAGGATTGCGAGCGCGCGGTGCGCCTTGTCCATGAAGCTCGTCGCGCTCTCGACGAGAAATCGCTTCGGGTGCGCGCCCCACGCCTCGAGCAAGCGCGCGTCGATGGTCTCGGCGAGCGCGGCGTCTTCGTTGCGAACCGCGTCCTTGTGATAGCCGCTGCCGCGCGCGGGCGTCCGAAGGTGGACGACAGCGTCGTAGCGCGCGAGCTCGTCGGCGTGCGTCGTGCCGACTTGCGCGAAGAAATCCGCGGCAGGTCCCGGCCAATACGCGAGCCCGTCGACGGTCCCGCGATCGCAGACGATCGTTCGCTCCGCCGGCGCGTCGAGCGCCCAACGTTCGAGCTCGCTCTGCACGTGGAAGATGGCGCGCTGCGCGGCTGCGCGCGCGTAGACCTCGGGGTGACGCGGGAAGCCGCCGATGAAGACGATCGACGCAGCCTCGTGGAGGATTTGGATCCGTCCGCGAAGGTGCCGGCGCGCGAGCTCGAGGACCGCCGTTTTTCCCGCGCCGGGGCCGCCGGTGAGCACGATGCGCGCGCGATGGCTCATGAGTCAGCTCTTCTTCGCCAAGCCGTATTCGTGCAGCCGGTACTGAATCGTGCGCACGCTGATGTCGAGCACCTCGGCGGCCTTCGTCGTCGAGCCGCCGCACGCTTCGAGCGTCGCGGTGATCGCGTGGCGCTCGAGCTCCGCCATCGTCGCGCCTGGAATGCGAACGACGCCGTGCGTCTCGGCCGCGGCCTCGAAGGGCAAGTCGGACGAATCGATCTTCGTTCCTTCGCACAGCACGACGGCGCGCTCGATCGCGTTCTCGAGCGCGCGCACGTTGCCGGGCCAGCGGTGCGCGAGGATCTTCGTGCGCGCGTCGTCGGTGAAGCCGTCGACCGTCTTGTGATTCTCGAGCGCGAACTTTCGCAAAAAATGATTCGCGAGGACGATGACGTCGCCGCCGCGCATGCGGAGCGGCGGCATCTCGATGTTCACGACGTTGAGCCGATAATAAAGATCTTCGCGAAAGCGGCCGTCGCGCACGTCTTGGGCGAGATCGCGGTTGGTCGCGGCGATGACGCGCACGTCGACCGTGACCGACTCGTTGCCGCCGACGCGCTCGAAGGTGCGTTCCTGAAGGACGCGAAGGAGCTTCACCTGGGTGAGCGGCGGGATTTCGCCGATCTCGTCGAGGAAGAGCGTGCCGCCGTTGGCTTGCTCGATGCGACCGACGCGGCGTTTGTCGGCGCCGGTGAACGAACCTTTTTCGTGGCCGAAGAGCTCGCTCTCGAGGAGCGACTCGGCGAGCGCGGTGCAGTGAAGCGCGACGAACGGATTTTTCGCGCGCGGGCTGAGCGCGTGGATGGCGCGCGCGAGCTCACCTTTTCCGGTGCCGCTCTCGCCGGTGACGAGAACGGTCGCGCGCGCGGACGCGACCTGACGCGCCGTGCGATAGACCCTTTGCATCGCCGGGCTCGCGCCGATGAGACCCGCGAGACCTTCGCCGTCGCGTTCGCGAAGCTGACGCCGCAAGTTCTCGGTCTCGACCTTGAGATCGCGACGCTCGAGCGCGCGCTCGATGGCGACGAGCAGTGCGTCGAAATCGATCGGCTTGGTCAGGTAGTCCTCGGCGCCCGCGCGCATCGCGTGGACCGCGTTCGCGACGTCGCCGAACGCGGTCGCGACGATCACGGGAACGCTCGCGTCCGCGGCGTGGAGCTTCTTGGTGAGCTCGAGGCCATCCATGACGGGCATCTTCAAATCGGTGACGACCACGTCCGGTGGGGATTGCTCGGCGATCGCGAGCGCGCCTGCGCCGTCGGACGCCACGTCCACGGAGTAACCCTCCGCGCGCAGCAGCTTCTCGAGACCGCCGCGCGCCGACGGCTCGTCGTCGACGACCAAGACTCGGATATTTTTCGACTCGGTCATACGCCCTCCCGATCGGGCTCGCAGTTTACTCTCAGTTGCCTGCATGAACGGTGAGAACCGGTTGGGTCGCCGTGCGGACGACTCTCTCGGCGACGCTCCCCAAGACTGCGCGTTTCAAGCCGTGCCGGCCGTGGGTGCCGAGCACGATCAGGTCGGCGCCGATCTCGGCCGCGACGCGGTTGATCTCGTTCCATGCGATGCCTTGCTCGAGGACGGTGCCAATCTCGACGCCCGGTCGCGCGTGCGCCTTGCACGCTGTCGTCAGCGATTGTTTCGCCGCATCGACGATCGTTTCGGCGAACTCGGCCGATGAGACGATCGTTCCGTTCGGAAAGTCGTAGACCGGGAGCTCGTAGGCGTGGAGCAGCATCACCTTCGCGCCGAGGGCTTTCGCGAGGTCGACCGCGTACGCGAGAGCGGCGTCCGCGGAGTCGCTGAAGTCGGTCGCGACGAGAATGCGTTTCGGACTCGGCATGGCGTGCGGCAGTGCAACGCGCTTGCCAGCGCGCAAAGCGCAAATTCACGCGGCTCCGGCGGCAGACGCCGCAAGCGGCGCGCGCGGCTGCAAACCGTGCGTCCCCACGAGCTTGCGCTTGAGCGCTTCGACGAGGCCGAGGTAGGTCACCGTCGCGACCGCGACGAACGCGAAGTACCCGAGCGGCAGCGGCTCGAACCCGAGAAACCGCGCGAGCGGGGTCATCGGCAAGATGCAGGAGACTGCGACCACCAAGAGCGCCGTGGCCGCGAGCGCCGCGCTCGGCTTGCTGCGGAGCGGGCTGCCGAACGTGCGAATGACGAAGATGACGAGCGTCTGCGTCGCGATCGACTCGACGAACCAGCCCGTGTGAAACAGTCGTTCAGGTGCGTGAAAGACGCGCGCGAGCACGAAGAACGTGACGAAATCGTAAATCGAGCTGAGCGGCCCGATCGCGATCATGAAGCGACGCACGAACGAGATGTTCCAGCGCTGCGGCCGCCGGAGGTAAGCGCGGTCCACGTTGTCGGTGGGAATCGTGATTTGCGCGAGATCGTAGAGCAGGTTGTTGAGGAGGATTTGTGTCGGCGTCATCGGCAAGAACGGCAAGAGGACCGCGGCGCCGGCCATGCTGAGCATGTTGCCGAAGTTCGAGCTCGTGCCCATGAGGAGATACTTGGTGACGTTGCCGAATGCGCGGCGCCCGTGAACGATGCCGGCGTGGAGGACGCGCAGGCCGCGCTCGAGGAGGATGACGTCGGCCGCCCCGCGCGCGACGTCGACCGCGTTCGCAACCGAGATGCCGACGTCCGCGGCGTGGAGCGACGGCGCGTCGTTGATTCCGTCGCCGAGAAATCCGACGACGTGGCTTCGGCGTTTGAGCGCGAGGACGATTTGGTTTTTCTGCGCCGGCGTCACGCGCGCGAAGACGTTTGCCGTCTCGACGACGTGCTCGAGGGCGCTCTCGGACATGCGCGCGATCTCCTCGCCGAGGACGATGCGATCTCCGCCGAGGCCGACGGCCGAGCAGACGTGACGCGTCACGGCTTCGCTGTCGCCGGTGAGGACTTTGACGGTGACGCCGTCGGCCTGGAGCGCGCGGACCGCGCGGCGCGCGTCGGCGAGCGGCGGATCCGAAAAAGCGACGAAGCCGACGAGCTCGAGATCGTGCTCGTCGGTCTTGTCGTACGCCGTCTTTTCCTCGACGCGGCGAGCGGCGACCGCGAGCACGCGATGCCCTTGGGCGCCCAGTGCTTCGTACATCTCTCGCGCGCCGGGGCCGGCGCTCGCGAGCGCGCAGAGCGCCTCGGGCGCGCCTTTGGACACGAGCCAGCGTTCGCCGTCTTTCTGCGCGACGATCGAGATCCGTCGCCGCTCGAAGTCGAATGGGACTTCGTCGAGCTTTTTCCAGCCGTCGGCAGCGCGGGCGTCGTGTTCGAGCAGCGCCGAGTCGAGCGGGCTGCGGATGCCCGTTTCGAATGCGGCGTTCATCGCCGCGAGCTCCGCGGGGCGCGACGCGTCGCGTCCGCTCGCGTCCACCGAGCGCGCGACGGTCATCACGCCCGACGTCAGCGTCCCCGTCTTGTCGCTGCAGAGCACGTCGATGCTTCCGAGGTTCTGCATCGCCGAGAGGTGCTTCACGATCACCTTCTCGCGCGCGAGCGCCACGGCGCCTTTGGCGAGCGTGACCGACGTAATCATCGGCAAGAATTCGGGCGTCAGGCCGACCGCGAGCGCGATGGCAAAAAGAAGCGACTGCATCGCGTCGCGTTTGAGCGCGACGTCGACGACGAAGACGAAGAGCACGAGGAACACGACGACGCGCATGATGAGAAAACCGAAGCGCCGGAGGCCGCGGTCGAACTCGGTCGGCGGTGGCGTGGTCGCGAGTCGCGCGGCGACGCCGCCGAACTGGGTCTTCGCGCCGGTCTCTTCGACGATCGCCGTGCCGGTGCCGCTCACGACCGACGTGCCGAGGAGCACGAGCGCGCCGGCAACTTTCTCGACCGGAAACGATTCGCCGGTGAGCGCTGCTTCTTGCGTGTGGAGATCGCGCGCCTCGACGAGCCGTGCATCGGCGGGGACGAGATCGCCGGCCGAGAGCCGGCACGCGTCGCCGCGCACGACCTCGCGCCGCGCGATCTCGCGCCATTGACCGTCTCGCATCACGGTCGCCGTCGGCGCGACGCGCTCGCGTAGCTTTCTCGCCGCGACCTGCGAGCGATAGGTCTGCGTGAAATCGATCGCGGCGCCGATGACGACCATCATGAAAATGATGGCGGCGCCGACGCGATCGCCGACGATCGCCGAGAGGACGGACGCAAAGAGTAAAATCGCGGCGAGCGGGTTCAGAACGAGCGCGACGATCTCGGCGACCCGCGAGCGTTCGCCCGCCGGCGTCGGCTCATTCGGACCGTCGCTCTCGAGACGCCGTGCGGCTTCGGCTCCGCTCAAGCCCTGAGTGCTCATGCGCGCGGCTGATTCAAGTCTCGTTCCACTGCGTCCCTTGCGCCGGGACGCAAGCGGTGCGGGCTCGCGCGCGCGGATCTCCCATGATCGTCGCACGGCACGGCGCTTGTAGAGCGTCATCGCATGAGCGAAAAACAATCGCGCTTCGTCGTGCTCGCGGCCATCGACGACAGCGCCATGGCTGATCCCACGGGAGCCGCCGCAGCTCGCTACGCGAACGCCGCGCGCGGCGCGGAGCTGCACTTCGTCTACGTCGTTCCGTGGGCGCCCGAAGCGCCGACGGCCGCCGAACGCGCCGCCGCGCTCGACGCGTCGGGCCTGATCGAAGGCGGCCGCCAGCGGCTCGAAGCCGTCGCGCAGCACGTCGGCTACGACAGTCGCATCGTATGTCACGTCGCGCTCGGCGACCCTGCCCGGGAGATTCTGCAGCTCGCCGCGCGCATCGAGGCCGATCTCGTCATCACCGGCACGCACGGCCGCCGTGGTTTCGCGCGCGCGATGCTCGGCTCCGTCGCGGAGCACGTCGTTCGCGGCGCGTCGTGCCCGGTGCTCGTCTTTCGCGCGAAGGACTACCACCGCACGCTCGCGCCCGAAATCGACCCGCCGTGCCCGGACTGCCTGCAGGTTCAATCCGCGACGGGCGGCACCGAGATGTGGTGCGCCCGTCACGCTGAAACGCACCCTCGAGCCAAGACGCGCTACGAGCTCCCGGAGCCGTTCGCCGTCGGATCGATGTTGGTGCGACCGTGATCCCGCGTCGCGTCTACGAGCACATGACGCCCTCGCCGCACACGATCGGCCGCGACCAGCCGCTCGCGAAGGCGCACGAGCTCATGCGGCGATTCGGCGTCCGGCATCTTCCGGTCCTCGACGGCGGAGTCTTGGTCGGCATCGTGAGCGAGCGCGACTTGCGCTTGCTCGAATCGGTCGCCGACGTCGACGTGCACCGGACGCTCGTCGAAGAAGCGATGACGCCCGAGCCGTACATCGCGGCGCCTGACGCGCTCCTGCGCGACGTGGCGGCGGAAATGATCGAGCACAAATACGGCTGCGCGGTCGTCATGGATCGCGCCGCGGTGGTTGGGATCTTCACGACTGTCGATGCGCTGCGCGCGCTCCTCGCTCTCGAGCGCGATGTCTCGTCATCTCGCGTCGTCGCGTAACGTACCTCAGCTTCGTCGATGGCACGCTCAAACATACTCAAACTCGCCACACAGACAACGACCCCGACATCACCAACATCAAACACATACTCCACAACAACTATGGAAACCGTTCTGAGCACGCTCACCACGCCGTCCACCCGCCATCCACGTAGAGCTCACTGCCGATCATGTACGACGCATCGTCGCTCGCAAGAAAGGCGACC
>DASXHD010000034.1:0-28025 GCA_036488725.1 Polyangiaceae bacterium
TCGAGCGCGAGCGCGACGATCTCGACGCGGTCATCGATTTGGTCTGGGACGACGAGAGCGCGCCCCGATTTCACGCGGCGATCGCCGCGCAGCAGGACGTCCATTGGCGCGCCGTGCTCTCGCTCCTCGTCGTGGCGACGCGACGCGGAGGATGGTCGCCTCACGCGCTCGCGCTCCTCTTCGCGCTATTCCCCGGCATGATCGGTTGGACGTTTCTGCCGGAGCGGGTGCGGCGCGAGGCAGTCGAGCACACGCTCGCGCGCGCGAATCCGATCCGCAGGGTGCAGCCGGCGTGGCTCCAGCCCTTCTTCTTCCACGCGATGTGCTTGCACGAAGACGGCGGAGCCGACGTGCCCGTCGTCGCCGCGATTCAAACGCTCGCGTCAGGCAGCGAGCCGGCGAAACAAATGGGTCAGTGGATCGGCGACGACGTTCTCGTCGCTTCACTCGCCGCGCGTCCCGCCGAAGGCGCCGCGTTTTTCCAGCTCGTCGACAAAGACGATCTCTACAAGACCGAAATCTACGGCAAGCTCCCGCCCGCGGCGCGCGACGCGATGCTCGGTCGGTTCTTGCGCGACGCTCCCGAGGCGGCGCTTTCGTTTCTCTTGCGCGTCGAGGGCGCGCGGCTCGCGACGGCCGCGTCGACGCTCGTGAACCTCGATTTACCGGCGGCGCGCGCGCGCGCGCTCGCCGAGATCATCGTCCAGCGTCTCGACCCGGTTTTCTTCGCGGATCTTTTGTATCGCTGGAAGCCGCGTCTCCCCGCCGACGAGAACGATGCGAACGTCCAGCTCGGCTACGCGCTCCTCTTCGGCGCTGCGCGCGTGCTCGAGGTCCAGCGATTCGTCGACGCGATGATGCGAAGCGCGCGCACGCTTCCGGTCGTGCTCGCGGTCATCGAAGCGAGCACGTCGTTTCCGTATGGAAAAGAAATGGCGCTCGCCGCCGCGCTGCGCGACAGCCCGGATCCGACCGCGCGGCGCTGGGCGCACGCGCGCATCCGTCCGCCCGAAGGGCCGCCCGCGGTCGCCGCACCGCCGCCCGACGACGCGCTCGCGCGCGCGATCGTGACGTGCAAGCGCGCCGACCTCGCGAAGCTCGTCGAGCCTTTCGTGCGGGGCGGGCGCAAGGGTCTCGCCGGCGCCCTCTCGCGCCGCACGGACAATCCCGCGCCCGACGCGCAAGTCTCGGCGGCACTGATGGCGTCGCTCGATCCCATCGACGCGATCGACGAGCAGCTCGTTCGCTTCGGCGGCGACGATGATGCTTTCTTGCGCCAAGTCGAGCACGTGCTCGTGCGAAAGCACGATCTCGGCGGCGCGGCGATGTCGGTGCTCGGGCACGGCGCGCTGTGGCGATTCGAGCGACACGGCAAAGCGTTCCTCGAGGCGGCGCTCGCGATCTGGGGGGACCTGCCGGGGATCGTGCGCGGCGCGCTCGCGCTTCGGTGGGCGACGTCGCGTCGCGTCGTGCTGCAAGCGCTCGCCGATTCGATCGCGGTGATGGGCGCGCGCGACAAGCCGCGCGCGGCGACGCTCGTCGGCGCTCCGCTCGTCGACGCGCTCGCGACCGCGCTCGCGACCGACGCCGCGCCGTGGGCGGCCGACGCGCTCCTCGCGGTCTTTCGCTACGCGCCCGCGTTTCTCCCGCCGATCGAGCTGCGTCTGCGCGCGCTCCTCGTCGACACCGACGACGTCACGCGCGACAAGCTCGGCGGCTGGATCGACGTCGTCGGAGTCCCGCTGCGTTCGCCCGCGCCGCCGCGCCCGAGCGAGTCGGACGAGAGCACGATCGCGCGCGTCCGCGCGTGCACCGACGTCGCCGAATTGGCGCGTTTCTGCCGCGATTCGCGCGCGGCGATCGTGCACGAAGCGACGCTGCGCTTGCTCGAAATCGGCGAGCGCGGTCGCGCCGAGCTCTCGCGCATTTTCGAATCGGCGGACGACGACGCCGAGATCGGTCCCATCGCCGAGAGCCTCCCGCTTTGGGACGAAGGCGAATCGCTCGCACGCGCGCGCGCCTGCGCGGTCCACCCGGCGCGCCCGCCGCACGTTCGTTTCGCGATCGCGTGCGGCCTCATCGAGCGACGCGAGCGATCTTTCGAGTCGATCATCGCGGAGACGCTCCTCGCGCCGCGCGACCGCGCGTGGTTTCGCCCCGAGCATTGGATCAAGCTCACCGGCCCGCTCGGGCTCGACGCGACGTCGCTCGCGATCGCCGTCGCCACGTCGTCGCAACCGCACGCCTACCTCGCCGCGGTCCAACATCTGATCGCGAACCTCGAAGGAGACGCGTCCCTCGCCGCGCTCCGCGCGTTCCTCGAGACCGGTACGCATCGCATGGGCGCGCTCCGGCGCGCCGCCGCCGACGCGCTGCATGCGCGCGGCGACTTCACCGGCTTTCCGATCGTCATGGAGCAAATGCTCGAAGCGACACAAGGCGCCTCGACTCTCCTCGTCGGCGCGCCGCCCGCGCTCGTCCGCGCGACGACGCTCGCGTACCTCGCCGCCGGAAACGCGCTCGCAAAAGAATCCTCGCTTCTCTTTCACCTCGCGCCGAGCGGCGTCGACTGGAACGCGAAAGACGAAGCCTACGAAACGATCTTGCTCCACTGCGCGTCGGACCCGATTCGCCAGCGCGCCGCGCTCGCGATCCGCAGCGGCCTCCGCCGATTGAACAAACTGATTCGCGTCGCCGAGACGTTCGCGTGGGGCGCGCGCATGGGCCAAGAGCTCCTTGGCCGTCTCTATCGCGTGCAGATGACCGGCGGCAAAAGCCTCGGCCACACGTTTTTGCAAGAGCGGAAGATCTTCGTCACGCCGCTCCCGATCTTGCGCGGCGATCGCCACGGCCGCGAAATCGTCGAGGCGCTCATCCTCCACGAATACGGGCATCACATCTATCACCGCGGCGCCGACGGAAACGAAACCTGGAAGCGCGCGCAACGCGACGGCCTCCACGATTTGCTCAACTTGGTCGCCGACGAGCACCTCGAGCGAAACCTCCGCGCGATGGACGCGAGCTTCGGCGATCGACTGAAGCGTCTCGCCGCGTACGCATTCCAGCACACCGATCGCGAGATCGAAGGCACCGCGCTCCTCGGTCACCTCGGCGGTCACGCGTTCGGCGTGCTCACCAAGACGCGCCTGCGTGTCGCGCGCGATCCCGAGCGCGTCGTCATCGAGAGCGGCGAGGTCCTCGCGGCGATGGAGCGCGAAGCGATGCCCTTCTCGCGATTCGTCCGCGCGCTCCGCATGGGGCTCGGCAACCGCCACGACGACCCGATCGTCGCGCGCGCGCTCGCGCTTTTCGAAGGGGATTTCCGCCACAAAACGATGCCGCAGCTCTACGAGATCACGCAGCAGCTCCGCGAAATCTTCGGCTGGGAGGTCGAGCTCGTGAAGAGCATCGGCCCGCACGAGACGCTCGAGGAAGCGCCGCGCTCCGAGGACATCATCTGGGGCGACGGCATCACGCAAGACGAAGTCGATCGCATGGTGGAGCGCGTGCTCGACCCCAAGCACCGCGACGGCCCGCCGCCGACCGAAGGCTCCGAGCTACGGCCGGTGCTGAACGTCGCGCCGAAAAATGATTTCGATCGCATCACGCACGTCGAACGCATGCCCTTCGACGCGACGGCGCATCGCGACTACGCGCGCAAAGTCGCGCGGCCCGCGTCGCTCATGCGGCGTTACCTCGAAGAGCTCGGCCTTCATCACGTGCCGCAGCCCGGGCGCCTCCGCGGCTCGCGCTTCGACAAATCCCGGGTCCTCCCGCTCGTCATTCGCGGCGAGCCCCGCGTTCTCCTTCAGCGCGAGCTCGAGACGCGCACCGATTTGTTCATCGGCATCGTCATCGACTGCTCCGGCTCGATGGCCTCGCGCGACAACATGGAGCGCGCGCGCCAATTCGGCATGCTGCTCGCCGAAGCGTGCTCTGGTTTGAGCGGCGTCGACCTCCGCGTCTTCGGCTTCACCGACAGAGTCATCTACGACTGCGGCGACGCGCGGCGTTGCTCGGCCTACGGGCTCAAAGCAAACGGCGGAAACAACGACGCCGCCGCGCTCTTCCACGCCGCGAACGTCGCGCGCGCGAGCCGCCGCAAAGCCAAGCTCCTCGTCATGATCAGCGACGGCCTCCCGACGGAGTGCACGGTCGCCGCGCTCCGCGAGCTCGTGCAAACGCTCGGCCGCAAATACCGAATGGTCTGCGCGCAAGTCGCCGTGCAGCCGCTCGCCGAAGTTTGTTTTCCGCATTACGTCGTCTGCAATGACCCTACGATCGAGCAAACCGTGATGCGCTTCGGCAAAGTCATCGCGGGCCTCGTGCGGAAGACGATCGCGGGATGACGATTGGCCGCGTTCGACGTGACAAGGAGAAATCATGAGCGCTCCGCTGATCCGCGATCTCGAGAAAATTTTGGTCGGTCTGCCCGACAACGTCGCGGTCCTCCGTGCGCTCGCGGCCATGCACGAAAAGCAGAACGATGCGACCAAGGCACGCGAGCTCCTCGCCCGGGCGATCGCCATCGATCCGCGCTGTCCGCTCGCGCTGGCCGAGATGGCCAATCTCGAGCTGTGCGAAGCGCAAGACGCCAAAGCCCTCGCGCTGGCTGACCAGATCGAGGAGAGCCTCGAAGCGGACGCTGAGCTGCCGCGCGATGACGTCGCATACGCGCTCGCGATTCGCGGAATCTGTCTCGTGCGCGAAAAGAAATACGAGCAAGCTTGGCCCCTGCTGCAGGAAGCCAAGGAGCGAAGCTTCTTGGTATCGGTGACGTTCAAGAGCTTCCGCGAGGCCTGCGATGCAGCAAAGGCCAAGCAAAAGAAAAAACGGCCCGCTGTGAGATGATGGCGGCGTGAAACCGCCGCCGCCCGAGACCGTGCCTGCGCTTCCTTTCGACGATGACTCGCGCGTCGAGCTCGACGGCGAACGATACGAGCAGCGCGAGCTCCTCGGGCGCGGCGGGATGGGCGAGGTTCACGCGTGCTTCGACAAGGTCGTCGGGCGCGAGGTCGCGATGAAGACGATTCTCCCGGCCGCGCGCGAGGCGGGGCTCGCGCGGTTCGTTCGCGAGGCCAAGGTCCAGGCGCGGCTCGAGCATCCGGCGATCGTGCCGGTTTACGACATCGGGACGCGCGAGGACGGCACCGTGTGGTTCACGATGAAGCGCGTCCGCGGTCGCTCACTCGAGGACGTGCTCGAAGCGCTCGCCAGCGGCGACGGCGCGACGCGTGCAGAATACACGCGTCGCAAGCTGCTCACGGCGTTCGTCGCGGTGTGTTACGCGGTCGCGTTCGCGCACGAGCGCGGCGTCGTTCATCGCGATCTCAAGCCGGCCAACATCATGCTCGGGACCTTCGGCGAGGTGAGCGTGCTCGATTGGGGCATCGCGAAAATCACGGGCAGCGCGGATGCGGGCGCGACGGCACCGCTCGCCGAGCTCGCGAGCGGCGCGCGGCCGACCGAGCAAGGCGTCGTGGTCGGAACGCCGGGATACATGTCGCCCGAGCAAGCGCGCGCGGATCGCGACGCGGCGACGCCGGCGTCGGACGTTTATGCGCTCGGCGCGATTTTGTTCGAGATCCTCGCCGAAAAACCGCTCCACCTCGGCGCGACGAGCGCCGAAGTGATCGCGACGACCCTCGCCGGCGTCGAGGCGCGTCCTTCGGCGCGCGGCGCCGACGTGCCACCCGAGCTCGACGCGATGTGCGTCGCCGCGACCGCGCTCGAAGCGGCGGAGCGCACCGCCTCGGCGCGCGAGCTTGCGCGCGCAGTCGAGCGTTACCTCGACGGCGACCGCGATCTCGAACGCCGACGCGTGCTCGCCGCCGAGCACACGAGCCACGCGCGCGAAGTTCTCGGCGACGCCAAGCGCCCGACGGCCGCCGCGCGTGCGAGCGCGCTGCTCGAGCTCGGTCGCGCCGTCGCGCTCGACGCATCGAACGGCGCCGCACGCGATCTCATGGCGCGTCTCATCATGACCGTCCCCGACGACGTCCCGCCCGAAGCGCGCAGCGAGCTCGACGCCGAGCGAACGCGCACGCGCCGCGACGCCGCGCGCGCCGGCTCGCTTCGTTATCTCTGGTGGTCGTCCTTCGCGATGCTCGTCTTCTGGCTCGGCATCCGCTCGTGGGCGCCGACCATCTTCATCCTCACGTTCATGGGCGCGTCGAGCGCGTACGCCTTCGTCATGACGCGTCGCGCGTCCGCCGGTTACGGCTCGATGATCGCGCTTCTCGTCGCGAGCTCGATCGCGGTCGCGCTCATCAGCGGGCTCTTCGGCCCGTTCATCATCGTGCCGACGCTCGCGGCCACCAACGCGATGTACTTCGCGATGACGATGGAATCGCGCCATCGTCCGTGGGCGATCGTCGCCGCGATTTTGGCCATCGCCGTCCCCTTCGCGCTCGAGGCCGCGGGCGTCGTCCCGCCGGCGCACGACTTCGGCTCGAGCCTGGAGAGCTTTCGCGTGATCGCGCAAACCGCCTATTTTCCCGCGGTTCCGACGCAAGTCGTTCTCTTGCTCACCGCGACGGCGACCGCGATCATTCCGGTCGTGATGGTCGGCCGACTTCGCGACGCGCTCACGCGCGCCGAAGAGCGTCTCTTCCTCCAAGCCTGGCAGCTCCGCGCGACCCTCCCCGCCGACGTGAGCGCGATGACGAAATTTTAGGATGCGGCGACGATGTTTACAGTGTAAGTATCCCCTCATGCGGAAGCTACTTCTGTCGCTCGCCGCGGCGTCGGCCCTCGCCTGCAGCTCGACTCCGCCTCCTCAGCCCACCGTCGCTGATTTCGATCTCGCCGCCGACCTCACGAGCCCGGACTCCTTCTACGCGATGCCGTACCCGTCGGACCTGCGCCTTAATGCCGACGGCACGCCCGATCTCCGCGGGTTTCCGAACAACCTCGAGGAACCGATCATCGAAGGTCTGCGCACGACCGCGATGCAGCGCGCTGGCTTTCCGCAAATGCCGGTCGCGTACTTTCATTTCAACGCGCCGCTCGCTCCCGAGGATCCGACGGTCGTGCTCCCGGCGGACGCGTCGCAATCGATTTTGCTCGTCGACGTCGACCCGAGCTCACCCGAGCGCGGCAAGCTCTTCCCGGTCGTCGCCGCGACGCCCGCGGCCGATCGCTACCTCCTCGATGACACGCTCGAGATCGCGCCGCGCGTCGGCGTCGTCCTTCACGAGTCGCGCACGTACGCGTTCGTCGTGACGACGTCGCTCCAAGACGCCGCGGGCGCGAACGTCGTCGCGCCGACTGCGTTCGCCGCGCTCGAATCGGCGAGCCCGCCGGCGGCCGATCCCGAGCTCGCCGCGTGGAACCTCTATCAGCCGCTCTGGTCGACGCTCGGCTCCATCGGCGTGAGCGCGTCGCGCGTCGCGATCGCGACGGTGTTCACGACCGGCGACGTCGTGAAGGACACGGCCGATCTCTCGTCGAAGGTCATTGCAAAGTACACGAGTGACGTGACCGGCCTCGCAGTGCCGAGCGGCGGCGCGCAGCCGCGTTTTTGCGAAGTGGTCGGAACGATTTCGTATCCGCAGTTCCAAAAAGGTACGCCGCCCTTCGACGAGGACGGCTTGTTCGAGATGGGCTCGGATGCGTTGCCCGTGAAGCAACGCGACGAAACCGTGCCGATCGCGCTCTCCCTCCCGCGCGCGCCGATGCCCGACGGCGGCTATCCGCTCATCGTTTATTTTCACGGCTCCGGCGGCCTCTCGACGGATCTCTTCGACGACGGCCCGCTCCAGAGCCCAACCGATCAAGTCGGCATTCCGGGGCAAGGCCCCGCGTACGTCATGGCGCCGCACGGGTTCGCGATGGCCGGAAGCGCGCTGCCGCTCAACTCCGAGCGCGTGCCCGGCGCGTCCGAGTTCGAGTATTTGAATTTCGCGAACCCGGCTTCCTTCCGCGACACGTTTCGGCAAGGGATCATCGAGCAGCGGATGTTCATCGACGCGCTCGCGAAAGTTCGCGTCGATCCGTCGGTCGTCGCGGCTTGCACCGGCATGTCGCTCCCGAGCAGCGAGACGGCGTACCGATTTCAGATGGCGCCGCTCCATCTTCAGGGGCAATCGATGGGCGGCATGTACACGAACCTCGTCGGCGCGACCGATCCGCGCGTGCGCGTCGTCGTGCCGACCGGCGCAGGCGGGTATTGGAGCTACATGGTGCTCACCACGAAGGCAGTGCCGAACGCCGCAAGCGGACTCAAGCTTCTCCTCGGCACCGGCGATCTCACCTTCATGCACCCCGCGCTGAGCTTGCTCGAGACCGCGTGGGAGCCGGCCGAGCCGTTCGTCTACATGCGCCGCATCGCGCGCGACCCGCTGCCGGGCCACCCGGTGCGCCCGGTTTACGATCCCGTCGGGCAGGGCGATCGTTTTTTCTCTTACGACGTCTACGACGGCGTCGCGCTCGCTTACGGAAACAAAGAAGCTGGGAGCGAGATCTGGCCGTCGATGGACCAGACGCTCGCGAGCTCCGGCCTCGGCGGCGTCGTCCCGTACGCCGTTTCTCAAGACCTCACCTCGGACGATGGGACCGCGTACACGGGCGCGATCGTGCAATACACCGGCGACGGCATCGCCGATCCGCACGCGATCTATCGGCAGCTCGACGCGGTGAAATACCAGTACGCGTGCTTTCACGAGAGCTTCCAGAAGACGGGCGTCGCGACGCTTTACGCGCCGCAGGCGATCGACGCGCCCTGCGGGCCGTGAGGTCATAAGATGGGAGGCTCATGCTCCCCCACATCGAGCGCATCCTCGACGCGGCGCGCACGGCGCCTTCGCAAGAAAATCTTCAGCCGTGGCGCTTCGTCGTCTCGGGCGACGAGGTGTCGTTCGGCATCGATCACGAGCGCAACACGTCGCCCGACCAAGCGATGGCGCGCGTCGCGCTCGGCGCCGCGATCGAGTGTGCGTGCGTCTCCGCGGCGCGCGTCGGGGCGACGGTTCGCGTGCAGGCCCCGCGCGACGGCGCGCTCGTCACGATGTCGTTCACCGATCCGAAGCGCCTGCCGGATCCGGATTTGGCGCGCACCCGCCGCGCGACCAACCGGCGCGTCTACGACGGACGCGCGCTCGACGACGCGACCCTCCGCGCGCTCCGCGACGCCGTTCCGCAGCGCGATCTCGCGCAAACCCAGTGGTACGGTCGCGAGCGGGTTCGCGCGCTCGGCCCGCTCGTCGAGCAAGCCGAAGAGCTCTTTTATCTCGACGACGGCCTTCGCGAGCGCGCGCTCTCGGCGATTCGCTTCGACGTGAAGGACCGCGAGCTCGTGAGCCGCGGCCTGCCGCTCGCGTGCCTCGAGCTCCAAGCCGCCGAACGCGCCGCGCTCGTCGGCATCCGCAAACCGGTCGTCTCCGGCGTCAACGCTTCCGCGGTGAAGACGATGGCCGCGCGCGCGCGCAAACAAATGGAGAGCGCGTCCGGCGTTCTCGTCATCACGGTCAAAGGCGAGGACCCGATGACCGACGTCGACGTCGGCCGCACGATGCAGCGCGCGTGGATGGCCCTCACGCAGCGCGGCCTCGCGGCGCACCCGATGACCAAGCTCATCACGCTCGGCATCGCGCCGTCGTCCGCCGGCACCGAGAACGATCTCGTCAAAGCGCTGCTCGACGCATTTCGCCGGACGTTCCCGAACGTGCCGGACGACACGCGCATCGCGATGCTCATGCGCATCGGTTGGGCGGAGGCCCCCTCGTTTCGACCCGGCCGCTACGAGCTCGCCGAGTCGTGCTCGGAGGTCGACACCAGCGCGAGCGGATCGTAAGTTTGCGCGCATGCTTATTTCACGATCGATCGCTTGTTTGATTTTCGTCGTCGCTTGCGGAGGAAAAATCGGTCCCGATGGCCCGGGAGACGCTGCGGCCGACGGGCCCGTGCTGCTGAAGGACGCGAGCCCGCCGACGCCGGTCGTCGACGCTTCGCTCCCGACCGGCGAGTGCACCGACCTCGACGTCGTCGGTCAGTCGACGACCGTCGAGCTCGTGCCGGAAGAAGCTCCGCCCTTCGCCGCGACCGGCGGCTCTCTCGCCGAGGGCATTTATCAGCTCACCTCGATCATCGAGTACACGGGCCCGAACGGCGCGGGCGGCACCGGCGGCTCGATCGACGACCGCATCCGCATCACGTCGGCGAAGAACGGCTGGAACATCGAATCCGTCGCGACCACCGATCAGCAAGCCGACCAGCGTTCGGCCGCGACGGCGACCTCGGCAGGCAACGGCGAGCTCCTCGTCACGCAGTATTGTCCGGACGCGGGCCCGGCGACCGCGACGCTCTACTCGTTCGACGGGGCGACGCTCACGCTGCGCATCGATGCCGCCGAGGAGCAGTTCACCCTCGTCACGAAATGAAGGGCGCGGTAGAACCGGCGACGTGCCGGGCAAGTGGCAGATCGAAGAGCTGAAGGTCGGCTCCGTCATGGAGGCGACGTTCTGGCAAAATCCAGTCGCCGATTCGCAGTTTCGGTTTCGCGCGACGCACCTCGACGGACGGCGCGCGCCGAAAGTCGTCTTGTGCGACGACCCGCGCGTGCGCGCGGGGGTTCCGTGTCTCGTGCGCGTCGCGTCGATCAGCAAACCGGATCGCGATGACCGCGGCGCCATCGAGGTCGAGTTCGTGCGCGCGCAAGAGTTCAAGCTCGAGGGCGTCTACGTCGACCCGGTCATCGGCAAAAAATTGCAAGTCGCCTTGGAGAGCGGGCTCAACATCTTGCTCGACGGCCCTCAGGGATGCGGAAAAACCGTCCTCGCGCGCACAATCGCGAAGCAGCTCGGCATGGAGTTCGTGTTCTTCAACTGCGGCGCGGTCGTCGACGCGACCGATTTTCTCGCGACCATCCACGTGCGCGCGAGCGAGAGCGGCGCGCCGGTCACCGACTTCGTGAAGACCGACGTCCTCCGCGCGCTCGAAGAAGCGCACGACCACGCCGCGCGGCGTTACCTCGTCTTCTTCGACGAGTTCAACCGCTGCCAAGAGAGCGCGCGCAACGCGCTCATGCCGGCGCTCGACTCGACGCGCCGCGTGTTTCACCCGATCCGCAACACCTTCCTCGAGATCCCCGACAACGTGCAGTTCATCGCTGCAATCAACCGCGGCGCCGAGTTCTCCGGAACGTTCGGCATCGACGCGGCTCAGCTCGATCGCTTCGCGCCGATTCAAATGGATTACCCGCCGCCCGACGAAGAAAAGAAATTGCTCGCCGCGCGTCACCCCGAGCTCGGCGAAACGCTCGTGCAAGAAATCGTGAACCTCGCGCACGCCGTCCGGAGCGCGCCCGAGCTTCGCGCGACGCTCTCGGTCCGCGCGACCGACGAAGCGTGCGTCTACTTGAAGCACCCGCTCTTCGAGGGCGACCAGCGGCGCATGCTGCCCGAGGTCCTCAAGTCGTCTTTCTGCGGCCGATTCACCGGACGTTGGGACGACGTCAACAGCGACGCGGGCGCAGTTTGGTCGGTGTTGTCGCGCGCGCTGCGCGAGGCGGGCTCGCCCGCGCCGACGTGAGGCGCGCCGCGCTCGCGCTCTTCGCGGCGCAGTTCGCGATCGTCGATCTCGTCTTGCGTCGGCCGTCGGCGCGCGACTTCGTTCCGTCGGCGCTCGTGAGCATCGCGGTGTGGCTCCTCGTAGCGTCGGCCGCGCGCCGCCGCGCTGCGCGCGTTTCGATCGCCCTTCTCGCAGCGCTTCTCTTGGTCGCGCCGATCGTTTTTTATCGCCACTACCACGTCTTTCTCGACGACGACGCGATCGGCGCCGCGCGTCACATGTGGGGCGACGTTCGTCCGACGGTCGTCGCGATCTTGCCGGCGGTGCTCGCCGCGACCGCGCTCGCCGCGATCGCCGAGTACGCGCTCCTCGCGCGGACCGAGCCTGCGCCGCGACGCGTGCGCTTCGGCGCGCTCGCCATCGGCCTCCTCGCCATTCCGTTTTTGCCCGCGCTTCGCAACGCCTCGCAGGATCTCGCAGCCGCCGGCTCGCTTCGCGCGCTCTTTCGCACGCCGAGCGCGCGGGCCGCGGCCGACGTGCAGGTCCCCGTGCTTCGGTCGCGTCGCGCGCGGCTACCGAACGTGCTCTTCATTCTCGACGAGAGCGTCCGCGCGTCCGACTACGACGCTGCGACGGCGCCCGAAACGACCGCGCTCACCGCCGGCCGCGTCGATCTCCACGAAATGCGAAGCGTCGCGAGCTACACGTCGATCGCCGTCGCGTCGCTCCTCTCGAGCCTGAGCCCGACGACGCCCGAAGACGTCCTTCACGACGCCCCGTACCTCTTCGATTTCCTGCGCGCCATTCGCCGCGACGATCAGCGCGTGCGCGTCGCGTATCTCTCGTCGCAGACCGACTCGCTCTTCGAGCATCGCGACGTCCGCGCGTCGACCGACGTCTACGTCACGGTGCAAGACCTCGTGCATCGTCCCGTCGGCGACATCGAGGACGTCATCGATCTCGGCGTCGACGGCCTGCTCGCCGATCGCGTCGAGCGCGAGCTCCCGAAGCTCGAAAAACCGTTTTTTGCGATGGTCCATCTCTCGGGCACGCACGCGCCGTACTTCGTCGACGATGCGCGCGCGCCGTTTCGTCCGTACACGCACGCGGTCACGTGGGCCGGCCTCGGCGAGCTCCACGCCGCGTATCGCGACGCGATCGTCGCGCAAGATGCGGCCGTCGCGCGCGTCGTTCGGGCTTTCTTCGCCGCGACCGAGGGCGAGCCGGCGCTCGTCGTCTTCACGAGCGATCACGGCGAAGCGTTCGGCGAGCACGCCGCGATTCACCACGGGCAAAGTCTCTACGACGAACAAATTCACGTCCCGGCCTGGGTCCTCCCGCGCGGCGGCGCGCTCGACGACTTGCAAACGCAAGCGCTCGTCGCGCACGCCGGCGACTTCGTCACGCATCTCGACCTCGTGCCCACCGTCCTCGATGCGTACGGCGTGCTCGACGATTTCGCGATGACGCCCTTCGCCTCGCGCTTCGGCGGCCGCTCGCTCCTGCGAACCGGAGAGCCGCGCACCATCGCGCTCACCAACTGCACCGACATGTTCCCCTGCCCCGTTCGCACGTGGGGCCTGACGCGCGGCGACCGAACGCTGACCGCGCAATCGTGGGACGACGGTTGGCGCTGCGTGGACCTCCGGAGCGAACAGCTCACGAACGACGCGTCGTGCGACGCGTTGCGCGAATCGTCACGCGCAGTTTTTCCGACGCTGCCGAACGGGCGCGCGAATCGCTGATCACATCGGCGGCTGAAATCCGAGGTCCACGGTGCCCGTCGTCTGGAGCGGGCTCACGAGCCTCACGCCGGCGAGCGCGACGTTCGGGCTCGCATCGTTCGTGAGTGTCATGCCGGGATCGAGCGCGTTCAAGAACTTCCCGCTCACCATCGCAAATCCGGTTGCTGCGTTGTGCACGGCCACCGCGGTCGTGACGGGCGCGACGCTGTTGCCGTTTTGATCGCTGAAGTACTGTTGCAAGACGACTTTCCCGCCGCTGATGTCGAGCCCGACCGGCGTCGACGAATGGTTCGAGAACGTGAAGAACGTGATCGGCGTCGAAGCGTCCACGCCGCTGCCGACGACCAGATACGGCGCGCCCGCGATGTCGCGCACTTTCATCTGCGGATAACCGTCGATCGCGATCGTGTGGTACTCGGTCTCGACGACTTTCATTCCGGCGGGGTCGAGCGCTTCGACGTCGATGCCGGTGAAGGTCTCCGAGCCGAAGTGGATGAGCGTCAGGCTCGGCCCGCCGTACGAGCCGTCGGCGACCGTTTTCAAGCCGACATGCGGGCTGTGCACGTACGCGTTGAGGATGACCTCGTTCTTCGCGCCGCCGAGAAGGATACCGACGCCGTTCTTGTATGCGTCGGCGATCTGTCCGACGTCGGTATCGGTCCACCCGTCGCCCGGCGTGTTGCCTTGTTCGTCGTACTCGTCGAGCGGCGGGTTGTTCGGCGTGGTCGGATAGTCGAGCGCGCCGCCACTGTTTCCGCCGCCGCCGCTGCCTTGATAATCGCCAATGAAGCCGCTCGAGCTCTTGCTCACGTAGAGCGGGCTCACGTAGCTCTGCGACGAGAGGTTCACGATGTAGTGCCCGTCGGAGCCGACCGTGCCGAAGTCGACCCCGCTGGTCGCGTTGGGCAAGTCCACGTTCACGACCCAGTCCGCCGCGCCTTGGGCTTGGATGGTCCAACCGATGTCTTGCGGTTGATAGCCGTCTTGATTCGCGTACCAGAACGAGAGCCCGCGCACGCCGGCCTTTGCGGCGAGCGTCACGAACGGTTTGTCGTCGCCCTCGATGACGAGGAGCGTGCGCGTGTCGCTCACGCGAACGAGCCGATCGGCGTCGGCGCCCAAGAGCTCGACGCCTTTCGGAATTGCAAGATGGCCTGCAAAAAAGTAGGTCGCGGTCGTTCGGCTCGCCGGCACGTAGACGGTGCCGCCGCCGGCCGAGCCCGCCGCGTCGAGCGCGGCTTGGAACGCCGCGGTGTCGTCGGTGCATTTTCCGGTGAGCGCGCCGGACTTCGCGTCGAATTGATCCGAGGTGCAGTCGGCGACCGCGCCGAAGCACGTGACGTCGTAGAGCGAGCTCGGGTCGGTGCGCGCCGGCTTCGGCTGCGCGGGCGTCACGAGCTCGGTGCCGAGGCCCGACGTCGCGAATCCCTTCACGCCGCCGGCGAGCTTCAGTTGATCGTCGTCGACCCAGACATTTTTTTGGTTGATGGCGCTGTCCATCGTGAAGCCGTCGGCGAACGTGTTCGACATCACGACGGCCTTCGAGACGCTGGCGCCGAGCGATAGATCTTTGTTCCCAGTTTGCTGGAACGTGGACCCCGCGACGATGACGTCGCCGCCGACCGCTTTGATCGCGTAGCCGCTCCACGACGAAAACGTGGTCGTCATCACGTTGGTCGTGAACTGGGTCGACTCGCTGTCGATCGCGTTGCCGCCGCTCGCGAGGGTCACTTCGTCCAAGAGGAGCGACTCTTTGCCGAGACTCGCGCTCGCGTAGATCGCCGTGTCGCTCGCGCTGATTTTCCCATCGGTCACGTAGAACGTGTTGCCTTGCTCGAGGTCGATGCCGACCTTCGCGCCGGAGATTTCGAGGCCGACGATTTCTTCGCCGGTCACCGTCTTGTCCTCGGCGGGCCCGTTGAACTCGATGCCGGTCCCGAAGTCTTCGGTCGTGAGATTGTACGTTCCCCAGTTGTCGAGGTAGACGACCGCGGTCGCGTTCTTTTGCATGTACGCCGCGAGATCGGCATACGAAGGCGCGCCGGCGAGGCCCGAGTCGCTCCAATATCGCGCCGCGAAATGCTGCTCCTCGTTCCGCGACGTGCTCGACGTCTTGCGCAGGATGGTTCCGGTCGAGAGCGCGGCGCCGTAGACGTTGTAGAGGAGGTGGTTGCCGCCGGTGTCGCCGCTCGGCGTCGTCGTGTCGATCGCGATCCACGGGTTCACGAAGGTGACGTCGCGAATCGTGACGCTGTGGACCGTGCTCTTGCCCGGCGTGACGAAGCCGATCGCGGTCGACTGGATTGGCGTCGTGAGGCTCTGGTCCGGATACCAGAACGTGAGCCCGTCGACGCTCGCGTCGCTCGTGAACGTGAGGAACGTGCCGGGCGCGTGGATCGCGAGGACGGTGCCGTCGACCTTCTTGTCGGACGCGGTCGGCTGCTTCCAGTCGCCGGCGAGCGTGACGCCGCCGGGCATCGCGATCGAGCCGTCGAAACGATAGATGCCTTTCGGCATCCAGAGCGTGCCTCCGCCGAGCGCTGCGACGTCGGTGAGCGCTTTTTGAACGATCGCCGTCACGTCGGTCTTGCCGGTCGCGTCGGCGCCGTAGTCGTTCACGACGTCTTTCATGGCGACGACGACCGACGGCCGCGCGAACGTCGGCGCCACGATCCGCGCGCCGCTCCCGGCGTCTCCGCACGCGGGTGCGCCCGCGTCGCTCGCGTCGCTCGAAGGTGCGCCGTCGGTCGGTGCTGCGGCGTCGCCGGGGGTCGCGGCGTCGGCCGGCGCGGCATCGGGAACGTCCGTCGTGGTTTGAGAGCAAGCCGCTACGGCGAGAAGAATGAAGACAAGTCGTCGCATGCCGTCGTGCAGTGCAACGCGGGTGCCGCGCGCAAATCGGCTAAAAACAGGCCATCGGGGCGCGATCGATCCGTTCGCCGGATCGTCCCGATCGCGCTACGGCTGGTTCCCCGACTCCGAGACGTCCGCGCGGAGGATCTCCTCGCCGGTCGCGTCGTCCCAAAATCGCGCGCGCGCATGCGTCCACAAAAACTCGGGGCAGTCGAAGCGCTCGAACTGGAGCTTCTTGCCGTGCCATTCGTTTTTGCCGAACTTGCGATCGCAGGTGTAGTTGTCGCGACCCACGGTGAGCATGGCTTTCTCGGTTCGCACGTCGTGCGCTTTGCCGTCCGGCTGGAGAATCGTCCACGAGTAGAGCCGCACGAGATCGGCGTTGCCGACGTTGGCGAGCTTGCGGCGCTTCCCGCCGACGTATTCGTAGAGCTCGTCGACGACGCCGTTGCGCTCGTTTTCGGGCGTGTCGGTCACGACTTGCTCCCAGTGTCGCTGCTCGGAGCCGCGCGTCGCGGTGACGTCGATCGTGAGCCGCAAGCCATCTTGCGCGGCGATGCGCTCGCGGAGCTCGACCGGCTCGGGCGTGAAGAGACCGGAGTAGCGATAAACGACGAAGTCACCGACACGGAAGCGCGTCGTCGGGGCTCGGTGCGTTGCGACGACGGGCGGCGGCGGCGCCGAGGCGCACGCGAGGACGAGAGGCAACGCGAGCATCGCACGAGACATCGTCATGGCCGCCTCGTAGCACGTCGGTCAGCGCGGCGGGCGCGCGTAAACGCTCTGCCACTCGTCGTCGAAGACGCGGCCGAGCTCGCGCGCGGTGTCGTCGTGGTCGAAGAAGAGCGACAGGTTGCGGCTCGCGAGAAAATAATCGCCTTCCCAGTTGCCCGTGCCGAGCCACGCGCGCGAGTCGTCGAAGACGGCGAATTTGGCGTGCGCGACGCGCGCGAACGGGATGTCGCCGCCCGAGAATTTCGGGATGTCGAGCACGCGCACGACGACGTGCGGCACCTTCGCGAGCGACGCGACCGCTTCGTCTTTCTCGGTCCAGGTCGAGACGAGGAGCTCGACCGAGACCCCGCGCGCTGCGGCCGCGCGCACCGCGTCATCGAGATCGTGAAACGGGCTGCCGTCGCGATTCTTCGTCTTGTAGGTGAGCGACTGCACGCGCAGCGTCTTCTTCGCGTCGCCGATCCACGTCAAAAGGCGCGGCAGGTCCCAGAGGTTTTCGGGCACGAGCTTCTTCGGGCTCGCGCCGAGCGTGATCGACCCGTCCGAGAGCCGCGACACTGCGAGCCGAAACGGTTTGCCTCCGGCCGCGTCCCAATCGGCCGCGAAGATCGATTCGACCGCAGCGACGACGTGCGGCGCCCGGACGCGCGCGCCCATCTCGACGATGTGCTCGAGCGATCGCCAATCGAAGTTTTGGCTGCCGACATACGCCTCGCGCCCGTCGACCACGAAATATTTCGCGTGCAAGACGCCTGGCTTCAAGTCGAGGTGCCGCACCTCCATGTTCGCGCGGTGCGACCAGGCGTCCGGCACCTCGGGGTACTTCGCATAAAAAGTCGCGTCGACGAGCAAACGCACGTGAACGCCGCGCGCCGCGGCGCGCTCGACCGCGTCGAGCACCGCGTGGAGCTTCGAGCCCGGCTGATCGCTGATGTAAAACTCGGCGAGGTCGAGCGAGCGCGTCGCGTGGTCGATCATGTCGAGCCACACGTCCGGCGCGTTCGGCACGTCGGGACGGTCCAGCGTCGTCTCGCGCGGCACCGATTCGGCGAGCGTGACCTGCTCAGTCGGGGCGCAGCCGAGCAGAAGCGCGATGAAGAAGAGGTTCCGATGTACCATGGCCGGCGATGAACGACGACGCGCCCGAGACTCGGCCCGCGCCGCCGATGCTCGACGATCTAGCCGACACGCTCGACGACGCACAGCGCGACGTGCTTCGCGTGCGCGCCGCGAGCCTCGAAGTGACCGCGGGCTCCGACGCCGGGCGCCGCGCGCGGCTCGATCGCCCGGTGCTCGTCGTCGGGTCGGGACCTGCCGCGGATTTTCGTCTCGGCGACGACACGGTGTCGCGCGTCCACTTGCGTCTCGCGCTCGGGGCCGACGGCGTCCACGCGCGCGACGAGGGCAGCAAGAACGGCACGTGGATCGGCGGCGTCCGCATCGAGTCGGCGATCATCTCGAGCGACACGCTGCTCGTCCTCGGCGGGACGTCGCTCGCGGTGCGCATCGACGCCGAGGCGACGGCGATCGCGCTCTACCCGAGCGGGCGTTTCGGCGAAGCGATCGGCACGAGCGAAGGCATCCGCCACGTCTTCGGCGTCCTCGCGCGCGCTGCGCTGACGGACGAGTCCATCTTGATCGAAGGCGAGCCGGGCGTCGGCAAGGACGCGCTCGCGCGCGCCGTGCACGCGGCTTCGGTGCGACGCGGCGGACCGCTCGTTGCGGTCGACTGCGCGGGCCTCTCGCCGGCGCTGCTCGAGGACGAAATCTTCGGTCACGAGCCGGGCTCGTTCGAGGGCACGGGCGACGCGCGCGCAGGCGCGCTCGAGCTCGCGACGAATGGAACGCTCGTGCTCGAAGAAGTCGCGGCACTCGGCTCCGAGCTGCAAGCCAAGTTGCACGCCGCGCTCGCGGCGCGCGCGGCCAAGCGCACCGGCGGCACGACGCCCGTGCCGTTCGACGTTCGCGTCGTCGCCACGTCACAGAAGCCCCTCGGCGATCTCGCGGCGGTCGGAGCCTTCCGGCAAGATCTCTATTACGAGCTAGCCGTCGTGCGCGTCCGCGTGCCCGCGCTGCGTGATCGGCCGGACGACGTGCTCCCGATCGCGACGCACTTCCTCCGCGTGGCGACGCACGACGATCGCGCGACGCTCCCGAGCGAGCTCGCCGGTATGCTCGTCGCCTATCGTTGGCCGGGCAACGTGCGCGAGCTCCGGAACGTCATCTTGCGTCACGCGACGCTCGGCGCCCGCGATCGCGACGCCCTCTTCGGGACCGGCGCGTTCGGCGACAAGCGCGCGATGCCGTCGCTCGAGGAGCTCGGGCAGCTCACGTATCACGACGCGCGGCAGCAAGTCCTCGAGCGATTCGAGGACGCGTACATCCCGGCGGTGCTCGAGCGCGCAGGCGGCGTGGTCTCGAAAGCCGCGGAGCTCGCGGGTGTCGCAAGGCCGAGCTTTTATCGAATGGTGGACAGGCAGAGAGGGAGGAAGAAGTGATTTCTCCCCCCGCGAATGTGCTCGGCCAGCGGCCGTAGGACGCGCGCGGTCGCGTGAGCCGCTGGCCTGCACCCCTTCGGGCGTCACGAAGCGCGTCGCGTGTCGGCGCCCCCTCCGGGCGGTTGTTGGGAGCGCGGGCCTCGACGTCGCGCGCAAGCGGCTACCGCGGCGTCTTGCACGAGCTGCCTTGCAAGGCTTGCAAGCCCGTCTTGCAAATTACGCAAGCTGTGTTGCTGGCGCCGCGGGGCCGCACTTCGGCTCTTGGGGCTCGGTGCCGTCGCAGCCGCACACCGCTTCCGTCTGCGCGCCGGCGCACGCCGAGTCGTCGGCGCAGATGCCCGTCGTCGCCGAGCAGTCGCCCAGCACGCCATCTGCGCCAACCCGCGCTCGCAACGACCCTAAGCCGCCCTCTTCACCCAAATCTCCGGATGCTCCGCCGGATAAATCCTGAGCGACCCATCGGGCTTGCTCAGACAATCGTCGCGGCGCGCCAAACCCAAGACGTGTTGCGCCGAGACGAGACCCGTCAGCGACGCGCCGCCGACGCCGTGGCTCATCGTGCTCGCGCCGCAGAAGTGCAGGTGCTCGACGCTCGAGCGCTGCGAGAACGAGAACGGTCCGAGCTGCCAAGGCGTCTTGGCCGTTCCGTACGCGGCGCCGCGCACCGTCTCGCAATAGAAGTCGTTGGTGAGCGGCGTGCCGACCTCGCAGAAGCGGAGGTGCCGCGAAAACCCGGGGATCACGTTCTCGGCGGCGGCGACCATCTGCGTGCCGAGCCAGCGTTTGAGCTCGACGTATTCGGGCGCGCGCTGGCCCTGCGCGCTGCCGCCCCATTTCGCGAACGGCCCGTACGGAACGAACGTGAACATCTCGATCGTGTGCGGACCGTCTCGGCCTTCGGTGGGATCTTTGAGCGACGAGATCGCGACGAAGAGCGCGTCGACCTCGGCGCCGGGCAGGTCGACCTCCATGCGGCGGTAGATGCCGTCGAGATCGGCGGTGCGATACCACCAGTAGTTGCCCGAGTCGTAACCCATCGCGCGGAGCGGCATGTCGACGACGCAGAAGCACGAGAGGAAGCTCGTCGACCACTCCATCTTTTGCACTTTGCGGATTTCGCCCTGGCAGTGCTCTTTCGCGAGCAGCTTGCCGAACACGGCGCCGGGGTCGGCGTTGCAGACGACGTCGTTCGCGCGAATGACCTCGCCGCCCGCGATCGCGACGCCGACGGCGCGGCCGCCTTCGACGAGGATGCGCTCGACGCGCGTGCGCGTGCGAATGCTGCCGCCGCGACGGCGAAGCTCTTTGATGTAGGCCTGCGGGATGCGACGCGCGCCGCCGCGCGGGTAGTACGCGCCTTCGTAATAATGCGCCGCCATGATCGCGTGCGCGGGGAGCGACGCGCGCGACGGCGCGAGGCCGTGATTTCCGCACTGCGCGACGAGGAACGCCTTGAGCATCGGATCGGCGATGAAGCGATCGATGGCGGGCGCGAGCGTGCCGAAGCCGTGACGGAAGAGCGTCGGCGCGCGAAACGGGAGCGTCAGCGCGGTCGGAAACTCGAGCAGCTCGTCGCAGCGCTGCACGTCGCGGACGATGCGCTCGAGCAAATCGAAATACGCTTCGATGCCGCGCTGCTCGCGCGGAAAGCGCGCGATCAAACGATCGCGCCAGGCGCGCTGGCCTTTGGGTTGATCGATGCGCTCGCCGCCGACGATGAAGTGATCGAACCCGTCGGGATTCATCTCGCAGAACTCGAGATCGCCGGTGAGGCCGAGGCCTTCGTAGACGTTGCGCACGCCGCCGCCCGGGTGGAGATCGCCGATGTAGTGCACGCCGGGGCTGAAGCGGTGGCCGTCGAGCGCGAAGCTGTGCGTCCAACCGCCGGGCAAATAATGCTGCTCCAGCACGAGCACGCGCTGGCCGGCGCGCGCGAGCGCCACGGCTGCGGTCAGCCCGCCGGGTCCCGATCCGATGACGACCGTGTCCCACGACGACATGAAGAGGCGAATTGCACGCCTCGTACCCCGACCGTCAGCGGACGGTGAAGCGCGTTTCCACGGCGTAATGATCCGACGCGAAGGTCGAAGCGCCGGACGCGCACTCGAGTGCCACGTGGAAGGCGCGCTCGATCGCCACGATCTCGAGCGCGCCCGATGGGTCGCACACGAACGTGTAGTCCAAACGCTGCGGAGGCTCGCCGGGCCAGTGTTTGCGCGCGAGCGTGTTGTGCTCGGAGTCGAACGTGACGTGATCGGCGGCGGCGCCGAGGTCGGTGAACTCGGGCAAGGTGCGCGCGAGCTCGGCGTATTCGCTCGCGCGATTTTTCGCGAGGCCGTCGATGTTGAAGTCGCCGCACACGATGATCGGCACGCCCGACGCCCCGACGTCGTCGACGAAGCGACGGAGCTCGAGGAGCTGGCCTTTGCGAATCATTCGCGCGAGCACGCCCATGCCCGACTGCATGTGCGTGTTGACGACGTCGACGTACGTCTCGCCCACGCGAACGCGCGCGTGGAGCATGCCTTTGCGCGCGAAGCGCTCGGCCGACGCGTACGGTGGCGAAAATGTGCGGCGGCCGTGGCGCGCGATCGGCAAGCGCGACGCGACGCCGAGACCCGAGCCGGCGACGCTCAGCGGCAGGACGCGAAGCTCGTTCGAGTCGCGCAGCTTGTGATCGTGCCCGAGCCCGTCGAAGAACTGCTCGGCCTCGGAGAGATAGACCTCTTGCATGCAGAGCACGTCGGCGCGCGCGGCGATCTCGTGCACGAGCGGATGCTCGAAGCGATGCGGATCGGCGACGCCACGCCAGCGCAAGAACGAGAGCGCATCTTGCGCCGCGCCGAAGCTGTTCCAAGTGAGGAGACGAAGGTCCAACCTCGTTTCGAGTAGCACGCATCGCCCGCTCGCGCCGGGCCGAAGTCCAGGGCCGATCGACGAGGCGACGCGAGCATCGATGGCTTCTGCAGGCGGCAGAGCCCCCCTCGCTCGCGTCGCGCGCGTGGTCGCGCAGCCCCGGGCTTCGGCCCGGCACGTCCAGTCAGCTTGCAGCCGCCTCCTTGTGCTCGTGGAACGCGGTCGCGATGCGCGCGAGATCGGCGTCGTCCTCGGCGGCGTGGACCGCGTACGTCGGGCCGAGCGCGTCGCGCAGCATGTTGCGGATGACGCGGCTCGGCGCGAGCACGGCGACGTCGGTGATCGCGAAGCGCGCGAACGCGTCGAGGATGGGTCGCCAAGCCGGAGGCTCGACGAGCTGCGCCCCGAGATCCGGCGCTTCGTCCTCCGAAAGAACGAGGCCGTTCACGCTCTCGACTTGGGGCACGTGGCGCATCGAGCGCGGCGCGGCCGCGGCAGCCGCGGAGAGCACTTCGCGCGCGGGTGCCATCGCGATCGTGTTCCACCCGCCGGGCGAAGAGCGACGTGTCGTGGGATGCACCAGCGACGCGAGCTCGACCGCCGCGCCGCGCAGCGCCGCGAGACGAAGCGCTTCGTGATCGGCGATGGCGCCGCTCGCCGCCCACGCCGCGATCTCCCCGACGTTCTGCCCGGCCACGAGCGTCGGCACGACGCCGCGCACGAGCAATCGATTGTACGCGACGAGCTCGAGCGCGACCGCCGCCGGTTGAACGACCGCCGCCCCGATGACCGTTCGCCCCGAGAGCGCGCGGCGAATGTCGCTGCCCGCGCACGCCGACGCATCGATGACGAGCGGATCGCTCAGCCACCCGACCGGCGCGGAAAGAACACGATCATGCGGCTCCCCCGGAAAGACGACGGCGAGCTTGCGACCGCGACGTCCCCCCTTGCTGCGCATCCCCGACACCATGCTCAGCCGTTTTGCAGCGACCGTGCCGTTGCGGGAAAAATGCCACAAACCGTGCGGCGCGTTCACGTTCCGTGTGCAGCGCGCTGCACAGCGGGTTCACACCTCTTTACGCCGCGCGCGCAGCCGCTGCACGAGAAGAAGAAACGCGGGGAGCGTGATGACGGCCGTCGTGAGACACGACACCTCGCCCATCACCGCGACGAGCCCGAAATAAAAGAGCGCGCGCGTCTTCGCGAGCAGCAGCGACGAGTAGCCGATGATGGTCGTGAGCGACGCGAGGCCGACCGCGCCGCCGGTCGACATGATCGCTTGTCGCACGTCGCGCTCGCCGTCTTGCTCGTAACGCGCGATCACGTTCACCGCGTAGTCGACGCCGATGCCGAACGTGATCGGAAAGGCGATGAAGTTCGCGAAATTGATCTTCACGTGGAGCGCCATCGTCGCGCCCGCGAGCCAAATGACGCCGATGAGGAGCGAGCCGATCACGTAAGCCGTCGCGCGCGGCCGCCGAATGATGATCAAGACGACGAGAACGACGCCCGCGAGCGACGCGGTGCTCGCGATCGGCGCGTCGCGCCCGATGCTGTCGAGGATGTCCGACGAAAGCGGAATCGACCCAGCCACGCGCCCCGTGCCCGTGTCGGTCTTCGAGAGATCGCGCAGCGTCTGGACGAAGTCGTGCATCGCCTGCGCCTTCCAGAGCGAGTCGTTCGGCTTCGGATAAACGAGGAGCTGCCGTCCGACGGTGCCGTCGCGCTCGCGCAGGCCGGTGAGAAAGCTCCGCGGCAAGTCGGCTAGCGTGACCGGTTTCAAGTCGTCTTTCCCGAGGATCTCGTCGAGCTTGTCGAGCTTGTCCTTCGGGATGTTCGCGCGCACCGCGGGCGTGAGCGCGTCGCGGATCGCGTTCGCCTCTTCGATTTTTTGCGGTTGGTCTTTCGGCAAGACGTCGTCGGCCGCGCGCACCTCGGCGACGTAGGTGCCGAGCGTCCCGTGCTCGAACGAGTCGCGTAGCTTTTTTTCCGCCTGCGAGGCTTGCTCGGGCGTGTCGAACATCAAGATGGTCGGCGTCAAATAATGGCCGAGCAAGTTGTCCATCTTGCGGCCCCAGTAGCCTTCGCCGTTTTTCCACGTGTCGTAGCGGCGGAGCTTCGAGAAGTCGTATTCGAGCTGCGACGAGTCGAAGTGCGAGACCTTCACCGCGGCGAGGGCGGTGAGCGCCGTCGTGACCACGACGATCGCGACCGGCGCGCTCGCGGCAAACTTCGCGACCCACCGCATGATCGAGCCGCGGCGCTCGACCATGAGGCTCGGCCGCGACGACTCGGGCGGCGGCGGCTCCGAATCAGCCGGCAGCGGATGCGGCTTGGCGTCGTGGTCGAGCCACTTGAGGAGCGACGGAATCAGCAAAAACGCGGCGCCCCACGAGGTGAGCATGCCGAGCCCGCCGATGAAGCCGAACTGACGGAACCCGCGAAACTCGGTGATGATGAGCGACGCGTACGCGGCGCCCGCGGCGAGCGCGGCGGCGAGCGTGCCCGGCCGCGCGCCCCAAATCCCGAGCTCGAGCGCCCGCTCGAGGCTCTCGCCGCGCCCGCGCTCTTCGCGATAACGCGCCACCAAAATGAGCCCGAAGTTGATCCCGTTGCCGAAGATGATCGACCCGAGAAACGCCGTGTTCGAGTTGAGCTCGGTGATGTTGAACGGCGGCAGCGACGCGAGCGCGAACGCGAAGACGGCCGCGAGCAAGAGCGGCGGGATGAGCACCGGAATGCTCTTCCACCAGCGGTAATACGCGACGATGACCCCCATCACCGCGAGGATGACGAGCACCGACGAGATCGAAAGATCGTTTTGCAGCGCCTCGAGCTCTTCGACCGAGATGGCGACGTCCGACGCGTAGCCGACGCGCATGCCGGGCGCGTATTTCGTGACGTCGAGATCTTTGACGTCGGCCTTCACGCGCGAGAGCAGCTGGTGCGCTTTCTCCGCGCCGGTCGAGAAGCCGCCGACCTCGACGAAGAGCATCGTCACGTGCTTGTCGGCGCTCGAAAAGCGATCGCTCGAGCTCTTGTCGTCGGTCTTCTTGACGCGCGCTTCGTATTTTTTCTCGAAGTCGGTCATGTCGACCGACGGCGGCGGCTCGGTGTCGTCGAGCGATTCGCCCGTCGCGTGCGCGACCTCGTAGTCGCGGCGCGCCTCGACGCGCTCGCGGATTTTTTTGAGGTCGTCGAGATCGATGTAGAGCGGCGCGTGCTTCTCGACGAACTCGTGCTCGTCGGCCGTCGAGACGCGCACTGTGCGCACCATCTCCGGCGGATATTTCGAGATGCGCGCGGCGAGGTCATCGATGAACTTTTCGCCCGCCGGCAAGTTCGCCGCCGTCCCTGTGTCGACGACGACGCCGAGGTACTGGAGACCCGAGTTGCGCTTTCGCATCTCGTCGAGCGCGACCACGCTCGGCGAGTCGCGCGGCAAGAGCTCCTCGATGTCGCTCTTCAGGTTCACGTAGAGCTGGACGGTGCGCCACGTGGCCGGAATCGCGAGCAAGAGCGCGAGCGCCCAGAGGACCTTTCCGTACCGGAGCGTAAACGCGACGAAAGCGCGCGTTTTTTTGCCCGGGCCGGCTGTCCGCTGGATGGCCAAAACGGAGTCACCATAGACGAGTGCGCGGGGTTCGGCAGGGGAAATCCGGCGCGACGCCCGCGGGCCGATCGTCAGCGGAGCGAACGCACGTCAGCGACGAGAGCCTTCTTCTGTTCTGCACGCAGCGTGTACGGCGGCATCACGGGCTCGTATCCGTCGGTCACGTCGGCTTGCGGATGCTCGATCGAGCCGGTGATGATGCAGCCGACTCGGACCGACGCGCCGCGAGCGGTCGACCGGGTGGCACGTGACGCACGCGCACGTTCGAGCGAGCTCCGCGCCGGCCGTTTCGAGGTCGACGGTGCGCATCGGATTCGGAACATTTCCGGGGCGGCGCTCGTCATCGTCGGATGCGCCCGCGCACGCCGTGAGCGCGACGAGCGCGTAACGGAAAGCGTGCGCGCGAGGAAGGCGTCGATGCGCGTCCAAGCGTCCTTCGCCGCCGCTTCGTCGTAGCCGGCCTTGTTGTCCGGGTTCATGAACGCGTGCCCGGCGCCGTCGTAGATCTTGATGTCGACGTCGGGATTTTTTTCTTTCAGCTTGGCCTCGAACGCGCGCACGTCGGCCGGCATGATCCCGCGATCGGCGCCGGCGAAGTTCCCGAGAAAGGCGGCGTGGATCGCGCCGATCTTTTCGTCCGACGTGACGAGCCTTCCGTAGTTCACCACGACCGCGCGGAGCTTCGGTTCGGCGACCGCGAGCGCGAGCGCGTACCCGCCTCCCATGCACCAGCCGATCGCGCCGATGCGCGCCGGGTCGACGTCGGGCCGCGCGGCGAGCCACGCGAAACCGGCTTGCAAGTCGGCTAGCGCGCGATCCTCCGGGAGGCCCCGCGTGAGCTCGTGCGCTTCGCCCACGTCGCGCGCGACGTGCCCGCGATACAAGTCGACCGCGAGCGCGTCGTAGCCCCGAGCGGCGAATCGTTCGGCTTGCTGCTTGGCCCACGCGTTGAGGCCCCACCACTCGTGCACGACGACGAGCGCCGGGTGCTTGCCCTCGCCTTTCGCGGCGACGAAATAACCGCGGCCGCCGCCTGCGAGATCGACGAACGCGCCGGCGTCGCGCGCGGGCACGACCGGCTGCGGCGCGGACGAGCCGCACGCGAGAGCGAATGCGCCCAGTAAGAAGAAGCGCCACATGCGCGCATCATGGACGGATCGCGCGCGTTCGGTCTACCTTCCGCGCGCATGACGACCTCCGAGCTCGACATCGTGATCGACGCGGCGCGCGCCGGCGCGGCCATTTTGCGCGATCGCTTCGCGAATTTTGCGACGCTCGCCGTCGCCGTGAAAGGTCCGTCCGATTTCGTGTCGGCCGCGGACTTCGCGTCCGAGGCCGCGATCAAAAAATCGATCGCCGCCGCGATGCCCGGCGCGCGCTTCCAAGCCGAAGAGACGACCGAGGCGCGCGCGACGAGCGGCGAGCGTTTCATCATCGATCCGCTCGACGGCACGACGAACTTCCTCCACGGCATTCCGCACTTCGCGGTTTCGATCGCGTTTTGGGACGACGCAGGCGCGCGCGCGGGCGTGGTCGTCGACCCGATGCGCGACGAAATCTTCTGCGCGACGCGCGGCGGCGGCGCGCACCTCGTGACGCCTTCCGGCAAACGCCGGCTCACGGGCTCGAAGCACGCGTCGCTCTCCGATTCGGTCGTTCACACCGGCGTTCCGCACCGCGGCCGGCAAGATCACGCGCTCTACCTGCGACAGCTCCCGCGCGTCATGGAACAAGTCGTCGGGATCCGACGCCTCGGCGCCGCCGCGCTCGATCTCGCGTACGTCGCGGCCGGCCGCGGCGAAGCATTCTTCGAAAAAGGCCTGCAACCCTGGGACATGGCCGCTGGGCTGCTCCTCGTCCGCGAGGCGGGCGGCATCGTCACCGACTATTCCGGCGCAGATGACATGATGCGCAATTCGGAGGTCGTGGTCGGCATGCCCAAGGTCCACGCGGAGCTTCTCCGGGTGCTATCCTCGGGACATGAAAGCTCGGTGGCTTAGCGCGGTTCTTCCCGTCGCGATCATTTTTGCGTGCGGCGGCAACGGCAGCAACTTCGGCAACGGCGACGGCGGCAAGAGCGGCGACGGCGGCAACTTCGGCGACGGCCCGTCCTTCGGCGACACCGGCCCCGGCGGCGACGGCGGCCCGACGGGCATCGCGACGTGCGCCGACGCAGCGAATGCGAAATCGTACGTCGGCTGCGACTACTGGCCGACG
>DASXHD010000082.1:0-57685 GCA_036488725.1 Polyangiaceae bacterium
CGAATGAGATCGAAATCGTGCTCGAAGCCAGGCGAGCCGAGGGTGCGCGCGAGCCGAACCGCACGTTCCCCGGCTTCGACGCGATTCGTGGGACGCGGCCAGGAGAAGATCTCGCGCGCATCGGACCGAAGCTGGCCGACGTCCGCGTTCCCCGTCGTCGACATCATCGACGTGAGCGACAGCGCGCGTTCCGGGTGCTCGATCGCGATCGTCTGCGCGACGAAGCCTCCAAGCGACGCGCCGACGAGGTGTGCGGCACGGATGCCGAGCACGTCGAGAAGTCCGACCGTGTCAGCCGCCATGTCCGAGAGCGTATAGGACGCGGTCGAGTGGTCGCCCGCGATCACGGCCGCGAGATCTGGCTTGGGCGCGTCGTGAAAGTGCGTCGACTCGCCGACGTCACGATTGTCGAAGCGCACGACGTGAAGACCATGCGCGACGAGCCCCGCGCAGAAGTCATCCGGCCAGCCGTGCATTTGCGTGCCGGCGCCCATGATGAGGAGCAGCGCAGGCGCGCTCGGATCGCCGAAGCGCTCGTAGGCAATCGCGATCGACGAAGGGCCGACGCCGTTGGCTTTCTCGATGGTCATGTTCCGCCAACTGTGGCCACGCTCGGTGGGAGAACAAGGCTTGTTTCTTCGCTCGCAAGAAGCGATTCTCCAGCTAGCTGGGCTCCAGCTTCGACGAGCGCACGTAGCTAGGTTCTGGCTAGCCTGATGTACACTCGACCCAGCGTCCATGACCCGAGCGTCGAGACGAAGCGGAGTTGTGGCTCTCGTGCTTTTCGTTTGCAGCGCGAGCTGCGCCCTCCGTCATCCCAGAGGATGTCGGGCGTCGGTCCCTTGCGTCGTAGCGCACGAATGTGCGAAGGCCGCGCGCCCGTCACGAAGCCGAGATAAGCGAATGCGTAATGCTGCGGACACCGATGCCGACCACCAAGACCGGGTTGCGGCAACGCATCACGGTTCCGAAGGAGGTCATCGACGTGCTGCGGTGGCATGTCGAGACGCAGCTGAAAACGGCAGAGCAACACAGTCGATCTTCTCTTCCCGCGAGAGGACGGAGGCTTCTGCACCGACTCTGGATTCAAGAAGGCCTTCGACGTGGGCGGTGGCCTGATTGGGTTGAAGAAGAAGTTCACCCCGCGCGGCATGCGTCGAACGTTCAACGACATGTGCCGGCGGCGAAGGTCGAGAGCCTCGTGACGAAGTCGATCTCGGGGCATCCCACGGGCCGAATGAAGGACCAGTACTCGACGGTTTCTCCCGTCGAGCAGCGAGAGAGCATCGGTCGCGTCCTTCGTCTCGTCACCGACGCAGGTGGTGCTCCAACCGCTTCAAGTGGTGCTCCGGACGCGGAGCGTGTCGCTTAACTTCTCGTAATCTTTGTAGGCGCGATAGGGATTGAACCTACGACCCCTACCGTGTCAAGGTAGTGCTCTACCACTGAGCTACGCGCCTGAGGGCTCGAGGGAAGTACCGTTCGACCGACGGCGTGTCAAGCGAACCACTGACGGCATGGCCAAGATCGCGTTTCGCACGACCCTGAAGAAGGAGGAATCGGGCGAAATCGCGCTGATCGAGGTGCCGGGCGACGTGCGCGCGGTGTTCGGCAAGGCGCGGCCGCCGGTGCGCGCGACGCTGGGAAAATACACGTTTCGGACGACCCTCGCGGTCTACGGCGGCAAGTCGTACGTCGGCGTTCGCAAGTCGCATCGCGAGGCGGGCAAGCTCGCGCCGGGACAGAGCGTTCGCGTCGTCATCGAGCTCGACGACGCGCCGCGCACCGTGACGCCGCCGAAAGATCTCGCCGCGGCGATGAAGCGAGACGCGAAGGCGCGCGCAGCGTGGGACGCGCTCAGCTACACGCACAAGCGCGAGCACGCCGAGGCCATCGAGGGCGCGAAAAAATCCGAGACGCGCGCGCGGCGGATCGCCAAGACGCTCGAGACCTTGAAGGCCCGCTGATGGAGAGCCGGTACAAAGACTCCGAAGCCGCTGCGCTCGTCGCCGAGCTCGGCGTGGGCGAGACGCTCGCGCTTCGTACGTACACCGCGCGGCTCCTCGGGCGGACGCCGGAGCTCGTCGTGCACGGCGGCGGAAACACCTCGGCGAAAGACAAAGTGCGCGACCGGCTCGGGCGCGAAATGGATGTACTTTACATCAAAGGCTCCGGCTGGGACCTCGGGACGATCGGGCCGGCGGGGCATCCCGCGGTGCGGCTCGCGCCGCTGCGTGAGCTTCGCGCGCTCGAAAAATTGTCCGACGAGGACATGGTCGCCGAGCTTCGGTCCGCGCTGATCGATCCGTCGGCGCCGACCCCGAGCGTCGAGACGTTGCTTCACGCGTTCTTGCCGGCGAAGTTCGTCGACCACACGCACGCCGACGCGGTGCTCGCGCTCGCCGATCAACCCGACGGCGAAGCTTTGTGCCGGCAGGTCTACGGCGACGAGCTCGTCTGGGTCCCGTACGTGATGCCGGGATTTTCGCTCGCGCCGCGCACGGCGAGCGCGTTCGAGAAGGCATCGAAGAAAGCGTGGGTCATCGTGCTCGAAAAGCACGGCGTCTTCACGTTCGGCGAGACGGCCAAAGAGAGCTACGAACGGATGATTCGCGCGGTGACGCTCGCCGAGCGCGCGATCGCCGACAAGCGGCGCACCGTGATGACGCGCGGCGCGGTCGCAGTGCGCGGCGTCGAGTCGCGACTTTTGCCGCGCGTTCGCGGCGTGCTCGAGCGCGCCGGCGCCGAGCCGTTCGAGCGCGGACCGATGCTCCACGTGCGCACCCACGACCTCGTGCTCGACTTCATGAACCGGAGCCACGCCGAAGAGCTCGTCGCGATCGGACCGTCGACGCCCGACCACGTCCTTCGCACCAAGCCGGCGGCGCTCTTCGTGCCGAGCCCCGACTACTCGGATCTCGAAGCCCTCGGCCGCCGCATCGAGGCTGCCGTGCAAAAGTACGGGCAGGATTACGACGCGTACTTCGAGTCGATGTGCAAGAAGAAGAGCGTCGCCAAAAAGAAGCTCGACTCGCTTCCGCGCGTCATCCTCCTGCCCGGCTTCGGGATGATCACGGTCGGCAAGACGCTCGCCGACGCGCGCGTGGTCGCGGACGTCTACGAGCACACGATGGCCGTCATGATGGACGCCGACGACATCGGACAGTATCGACCGGTCTCGCGCGAAGATTTGTTCGACGTCGAATATTGGAGCCTCGAGCAAGCGAAGATCAAACCGTCGCCGAAGCTCGCGCTCGGCGGCGCGATCGCGCTCGTCACCGGCGCGGCCTCGGGCATCGGGCGCGCGACGGCGACGCTCTTTGCCGAGCTCGGGGCGCACGTGGTGCTCGTCGATCGCGACGAGCCCAAAGGGATCGACGATCGCACGACGAGCTTTCGCGCCGACGTGACGATCGAGAGCGAAGTGCGCGCGGCGGTCGCGCACGCGTGCCGAACGTACGGCGGGCTCGACATCGTCGTCTCGAACGCCGGCGATGCGCCGCAAGGTCGGCTCGACACCGCCGAGGGCGCCGAGGCGTTGCGCTCGTCGCTCGAGGTGAACTTGCTCTCGCACAATCACGTGGCGCGCGCCGCGAGCGAGATCATGTTCGCTCAAGGACGCGGCGGGTGCCTGCTCTTCAACGTGAGCAAGGCGTCGTTCAACCCGGGCCCGAATTTTGGGCCGTACGCGGTCGCGAAGACTGCATTGCTCGCGCTCGTCCGCCAGTACGCGATCGATCTCGGGCACCGCGGCATCCGCTCGAACGCGGTCAACGCCGATCGCATCCGCACCAAGCTCTTCGCCGCCGGCGTCGCCGAGCAGCGCGCCCAAGCCCGCGGCGTCTCGGTCGACGAATACTTCCGTCAGAATTTGCTCGGCCGCGAGGTCACCGCAGAAGACGTCGCACAAGCGTTCGCGCACCTCGCGCAAGCGCGCGCGACGACCGGCTGCGTCGTCACCGTCGACGGCGGAAACCCGGCGGCCTTTCCGCGCTGATCACATCTTCGGCATCTCCATCCACATGCCGAAGAGATGCAAGCCGAAGTTCACTGTGACGGCGGTCGACTGTCCGTAGAACGATTCGAGCGACGGCGGGATCGCGATGAACGTCGCCTCTCCGAAGACGCCGACCTGGAGGCCCCCGGTGACGAACATGACGTGCTCGAATCCGAGCGACTGAAAAAACCAAGGGCCGGACACGATGCTTCCGCGCGAGGGCGGCTCTTCGCGTTGATTGAGCTCGGTGCGGAGCCAGCCGATGTCGCGTCGGCTCGGGCTGCGCAACGCCACTTCGGCGAGGAGCGCTTGCGAGGGATCGCCGACGTCGGGCGCGTCGAGCGCGTAGTCGAGGAGACCGTCGAGGCGGAAGCGCCGCACGTCGCCCCACGCGTATGCGCTCGCGCTGAGCTGCGACGTGTCGGGGTCGCCGTGGCCTTGGTCATGAAGGTGCTCACCGGATACTTGGAGCTCCAACCAATTTCCGAACGTGTGCCGCACGCGCGCCGCGACCGACACCGGCGCGGCGACGTACGGATGAAACCGCGAGTCCTCCGGCAAGAGCTCGCGTGCGCTGAACGCCGAGAATTCGAGCCAGGTTTTTCCTTTGCGAAAGGCCGTGCCGATGACCGGGAACGTCTCGTGCGGGTTTTCGCCCTTGTGGTGCTTGCGCGGCACGGTGGGACCGGGCGCGCTCGCGCGGTGCATGAAGATCGGCGGGCCGATCGTCGCGCTGCCTTGGCCGAAGAAGACCGACAAATCATATTCGGCGCTCGGCCCCCAAATGCCCGCGAGCGGGTGCACGGCGATCATCGCCTGATGCAAAAACTGATGCGCGTGCTGGGCGTCCCAAAGGCCTTCGCCCGATTGACCGATTTCGGGATAACCAGCGGCCCCCACGGTGAGCGGCTCGAAGTTGAGCATCAGCGAGCCTTCGACCCAGCCGCGGCGGTCGCGTCCGTAGACCATGAGCCAATCGTCGGTGAGGAGCGGCGTCGTGGTGCTGCCGATGCCCGTGCTCTCGAGGTGAGCGAACGCGTTCGCCATCACGTGAAAGCCTCCGGGCATTCCGGGGTTGCCTGGAATCAGCGTCTCGCGCGGCTCGGCGTAAGGCACTTGCGCGTCTTGCGCGCGCGCGCCCGCCGCAAAGAAAATGAGCATGAGCGCGATCGGGACTCGCATCGAAGCGAGAAGGCTTAATCCGAGCAGGCCCCCGCGTCGAGCGACGCGATCCATGCGCTCACGGTTGCCACACCGGCTTCGTCGACTTCTTTCGTGCACACCGCGGGCATCCCGAACGAATCGCGGCGATTCATGCGCGCGGCGATTCCGCTCGCGTCGGGATCGCCGGGCACGAGCGCGTAGACCACGTCGGGCGGAACGAGGTGCTTCATCGGAAGACACGTCGCGGTCTTCACCGCGGGCACGGCCGACGGGTCGACATCACTCACGGACAAACGAAGTCGCAAGTTGGTTTGCTTTTGGAGCGTCGGCGAAGCCCAGTCGCCGTTGTGACAATGACCGCAATTGGCGTGGAGGTAACCGAGCGCGTCTTTGGTCACGCCCGCGCCCGGAGCGTCGTATGCGACTGGAGCCTTGGCGAGCGCGCCCGCGTCGGCGAGCGCGGCGAGCGTGCCGTCTCCGTCCGTCGCGCCGAGCTGCAGCGCCGAAACGCCGATGAGCACGTCGCGCACGTTCGCGTGGCACGCGGCGCAGTCTTGCTGCGAAGGAACGTCGTGGTTCGTCCCGAGCGCATCGACGCCGCCGTCGGGCGCGGCGACCGCGTCGGTCCCCGCCTGATTCCACGCGTAGGCGACCTCCCACCACGTCGTGTCGCCCACCTTCCACAAGAGACGCGTCTCGACCGCGACATTTCCGACGTCGAACTCTTTCCACACTTTGGTGCCGACCGGGAAAACCCAATTATCCATGTCCGAATCGTCGATTTGTGTATTCGGCGGCAAAAGCAAATAGCGTTTTTTCTCGGCGCCATCGGACCAAAGTGGATAGCGCGGCGTGTACTCGACGATGCCCGGCGCGAGCGTCCGCGACGCGAAGTCCGAGTAGAGCCCCGTGTCGGCGAGGTGGCCGGGGCCGGTGAAGACGCCGCCGTCATCACCCGCGTCCTGGGTGGGCGGGGCCTTCTTCTCCTCGCCTGCGTCGGACACGCTCGCGTCCGGCGCGACCGCCGACGTTCCGCACGCGAGGGCCATCACGATGAAAGCGACTTTCGCGATTTGAAAGACGACTTTCATCGAATGGGTCCTGCGAGAGAAATATCATGGCGCGGCGAGCGCGGCGCGCAGGACGATGCTGACCTTCAGCGTCACGATCCATTTGCCCTCGAGGTCCAGGTCGATCGCGTGGCGCTCGTCTTCCGGACCGAGGCGGCGTCGCGGCAAGCGTTCGGTCGCGAACTTTCCGAGGCGCGAGATGCCGTATTTCTTTCCGCGGCGAAGCGCGTCGCCGATGTCGCGAACGAGCGGGTCGTCCACCTCGACGTTCGCGACGCCGCACCCGATGGGCCGGCCGAACGCGTCGTCGAACATGTAGAGACGCGCTTCGTCCGGCGCGAGATCGCGATGCGCGTAGCGCTCGGGCGGGACTGGCACGTTGCCGCCTCCGAACGAAACGCGAATGAGCTCGCGCGACGGCGAAAAGACCGGCCATCGTCGCGCCGGCACCGGAACGGTCTCGCCGGTTCGCGGGTTACGCCCTTCGTACGCGGGGATCTCGTAGAGACGAAACGCGCCGAGGTCGCACGACACGTCCCGGCCGGCGACGAGCGCGCTCGTCACCGCGGCGACGAACGCTTCTTTCAAAAGCGAACCGTCAGCTCGGCTCGCGCGCCCTCGAAGGGCGGAAACACGCGACAGATGCCGCTAATGCATTTGAGGCCGCCGCGCTGCTGGCCGACGAAGACCCGCAGGTTCGAGTCTTTGGTGAACTTGTAAGTTCCACCGAGGCTCAAATAGAGCCACGAGGGATAATTCTGAATGCCAGCGAAGGTCACGCCCGCCGGCAAGTTGAAAGTCGAATACTCGAAGCCCTGCGTGATGACCCACTTGGGCGCGATGCTGAGACCCAAGTAGTTCTCGCCTTCGACCCAATACTCCGCGCCGCTCGGCCCGACGTTCTGGCCGGCCTCGTAACGCACGCGGTGACGGCCGAGGAGCTCGATGGCGACCTTCTTCGTGATCGCTTTTTCGAGGTTGTAGGTAATCTCGATCGGCTGCTGCAGAAACGTGTCGCCGAGGCCCGTTCCGAGCCAATCTTGGCGCGCGCCGACGGTCGCGTAGACGTGCGAGCGATCTTTTTCGAATTCGTATTGCACGCCGAGCAGCCCATCGACGACATAATCGGTTTGGCCAGCGTGCTGCGCATCCGGCGACGTGAGATTTCCCCAGCGGTCGCATAGTGCGTTTTGCTCACCGCGCGTCCACGTGAAGATGCCTTGTCCGTAAACCAGCAATTTCTTGCTGAGGTTCACGTCGGTTCGAACGCGCGCGCCCGTCGCGCACACGTTGAAGTTGCCGAGCATGTTGTCTTGCGTGATCGACTCGATCGTCGGCGGCGCCGAATAAGACACTTGGCTGAACGCCGAGACCTGCGTCGCATCGGCGCTCATCGAGTCGGGATAAAAGTTTCGATAATCCTTGAGCTCGACGGTCGTCGTGACGTTCTTCACCGAGCCGGTGTACGTCGCGTAGAGCGCCGAGCCGTCGCCGTAATCGCTGAGGTCGCTCTGGTCGATGCCCTCGCGGTGCTGCACGGCGCCGACCAAATAGAGCGTTCCGAATTTTTTCATTTTCGGAAATTCGATCGACTCGGCGACCGTCGTCACGTGGCGCGCCTGTCGAATCGTTCCCGTGCCGGGGAGCGAGCCGAGCCACTTCGAGACGTCGGCGTCATCGCAATAGCCGACGAGATCGTTTCCGAAGCTCGGGTCGTAGACGCGACCGGGCACCGCCGAAGTCGGGCCGGTATACGAGTTGGGCGCGCAGCGATTGAGGTACGCCATGCTCGTCGTGAGCACGACCGGGCTGTCGCGGCCCGCTTGAATCTCGGCGCCGAAGATCTGATCCGCGCCGAAGACCGGCTGCGGCCCGCGCTGCGAATATGCGGGGCTCGTCGTCGCGACGGTCTTCTCGTTGAAGAGCGCCTCGCCGGTCGCTTCGTCGACGCGCGACGGGTTCGCGAGCCCGGCGATGACCGTGACCCCGAACGGCCCGCGCGTGACCGACGCTTTGATGCCGCGCACCGTGTTGTCGATGCCGAGGTCGTCGAGCTTGCGCATCGAGAGCACGATGCCGCGCGCGAATTGAACGTACGCGTCGCCGAGCGTGATCTCGATTCCCTTGTGCTTGTAGCTCGCCCAGAGCTTCGCCGGATAAATCGAGTTTTGATAACGCGATAAGTCGTCGCGCGCGATCTTGGGCAAGAGCGTCGAGCACGGGAGGTTGCCCGCGCCCGACGGCACGGTGTCAGTCGGCTTGCCGCACTGCTGGGCGAGCGTGTTCCAATAAACCGCCGAGTCGAGACGCATGCCGAGCTGGAAGTGATTCCAGTCGAGCGTCGCGTTGAGACGGTTGATCCACTCGCCGAATGCGCCGCCTTCGCTCAGCGGATCGACTTGGCGCGAGTCGAATCGTTGCGAGACGATCGACACCTCGGTCACGTCGAGCACGAGGTGCTTGCCGAACAATTTCGGCAGCTCGAGCGCATGCGCTTTCGCCGGCGCGAGCATCGCGCCCGTGAGCAGCGCGATGGCTACGCCGGTCCGCCTCACCAGTCTCTCTCGTTATTTCGCGGGTGCGGCGCTGTCGGCAGCGGGTGGCGGCGCAGCGCTCGCCGCGGGAGGCGGCGACGGCGGCGGCGGAGCGCCGATGCCGAGCGCTTTCTCCACGTCTTTCTCGACGAACGCTTCGTCGCCCGCGTTGTATCCCTCGCGCACCGCGGTGATGCGGCCGGACTTGTCGATGATGGCCGAGAGCGGCGCGCTCTTCCGCGGGTTGTAGATGCTCGCGATGCTCGAGTCTTCGTCGAGCAGCACGGGGAAGTTCATGTTGTTTCGCTTCGCGAACGCGGGCACGTCGCTGATGCTCTCGGGCCCATCCATCGACACCGCGACGACGAGGAAGCCGTTCTTCTTGTACTTGTCCTGCATCGCTTCGAGATGCGGCATCTCGGCGAGACACGGCTGGCACCACGTCGCCCAAAAGTCGATCAAGACGACTTGTTTGCCGATGTGATCGCTCAAGTGGAACGTGCCGCCGCCGTTCACGTCGGTCGCGGTGAAGTCTTCCGCCGCGGACCCGACGTCCGACGCCGACTTGACGTCGCCGCACGCACACAAAACGAATGCGAGCGCGCCCGTGGAGAGCGCGCTCGCGATTCGAGCGTTGAGGACGTTGCTCACTGCTTCGCGGGGTTCTTGCCGACCCAGGCCAGGGCGCCGGACTTGATCGTCTGGTCCATGCCGGTGTCGAAGCCGACGTCGGCCGAGAGGATCTCCATCGAGCGCGCGTCGATGTTCATGTTGAACGGAATCGCCGCCGCGTCGAAGAAGACGCCGAGCTGCGCGTTCCCCGGGTCGAGGCCGGTCGAGAAGTCGTTCTTGTGATCGCCGATCCAGGCGTTGAGGTCGCTGACCGTCGCGCCCGTGCCGACGGTGGTCCCGTCGTCGAGCGCTTGCACGAAGACGACGCCGAGCGGCGCAAGCTCCGACGCGAACGAAGCGCCGCCGGTGTTCTGGCCGGTGAAGTTCTGGCCGGCGATGAAGTCCGTCTCCATGTTGCACGGCTCGCACCAGCGCGCGGCCACCGTGAGGTGGATGATCTTGATCGGCACGCCGCCGATGATTCCCGGAATGCCCTTCTGCTGCGGATCGTAATACTGCGAGAGGTGGATGGTCGCCGTCGTACCCGGCGTGACTTGCGTCACGTCGGACGCGGGGTAACCGGTGAAACCGTAGTTCGCGATCCGATTGCCCTCGACGCCGCTCGCGCCGAAGCCGGTGCGCGACTTGGTGCCGACGTCCGCGGTCGGATAGCAGATGCCGTATCCGTTCTGATCGGCGGCGCTGCAATCCGTCGTTTGCGACGGCGGTTGCTGCCCCGGATCGGGCGGCGGCGCGGAGCTGCACGCGAAGACCACGGACGACACCAAACCCCCGAGACCGAGCAGAACGACGTGCTTCATTGGCTTGGCGAAATCCTACCCCGGCCGTTGCGTGGGTCAAGACACGGTTTTGCGTTTGCGGCGCCGCAGCACGCGCTTTTTTTGGTATGTGAGGCGCCGAGGGTTTTCTCCATGCTTGGTTTCTTTCGTTTGGGGTCGATGGCAGCGGCGCTCGGCGCCGGCTTCGCGGTGCTCGGGGTCTTCGGCGGCTGCGGGCCGAGCGCGGGGACGTGCTCGCCGGACCTCCACACCGTCCTCGATTCCAGCGGAAACGCGAGCTCGACGTGCAACAGCGACGAGGCTTGCACGACCGCGAACGGCAACGCCGGCTGCGCGAAATGCGATCCGACGCAGTGCTTGCCGAACAACACCTGCGCGAGCGGATGGGCGACCTCGTCCGACGCCATCAAGGCCGACGCCGCGAACAAGACGACCGCGTGCCGGCTCACGTGCACCAAGCCGACCGACTGCCCCTTCAACTTCACTTGCGTCGGCGGCGACGGCGGCAACGGTTACTGCGCGCAAGATCGAACGGCCTACACGCCTTCGGTGAAAGGCGAGCCCGCCGGGGGCCTCCCGTGGGGAGCGCCGTGCGACCCGACGAAGGGGTTCGATCAAAACTCCGACTGCGACGTGAGCCAGCAGTTCTGGTGCTACGGCGCGTCGCCCACCGATGCGAATGCATTCTGCACGCAATACCAATGCACCGACGACGCCGACTGCCCCGGCGGTTGGTGGTGCGCTTCGGTCAACGATTCGCCGAACGTGACCGGGCCGTGCACCGCGGGCACGTCGATCGCGGCGGGCAACTGCAAACCGTTTCGCCCGGATTGGGGCACGACGACGACCGTGTGCTTGCCGCGCGTCTACGAGAACAAACCGGGCACCTACTGCGCGCCGTGTAACAGCGACGTCGATTGTCCGGCGGCCGGCGGCACCGCGCAGCACTGCGTGAGCGCCGACGCGAACGGCGGCGACGAGAAAGTATGCGCGACCGAGTGCCAGACCGACGGCAACTGCCCGCCCGACGAGGCGTGCCTCGACCCGGGCACCGGAACGCAAGTGTGCGTGCCGCGCGCGCAGACGTGCAAAGGCGACGGTACCTTCTGCTCGCCGTGTCACTCGGACGACGACTGCTCGGCGAACGGCGGGTTCTGCGTGCAAGCCGATTACTCGACCGAGCACTTCTGCACGGCGCCGACGCCGACGTGCTCGTACAACTCGACGACCGGTTACACCGACACGTGTCCTACGCTGCCGGATCTCGCGAAGCCGCCGAACACGACGACCGACGGCGTCGGTTGCAGCTACAACAACGCGAACGGCATTCCGACCAAGCAGTGCTACGCGGGCAACCCGTTCGGCCTCGGCTGCTACACGTATCACTGCTCCGGCTCGGGCGGCGCTTGCGGTCAGAACAGCGATTGCTGCGCGCCCCTCAAGTGCAACGTCGGCTCGCAGGCTTGTCAGTGATCATTTCTCTTCGCGTGTCGCGCTGAGGGCTTTCCACATCGCGCGGTCGTCGGCCGCGGCGAGCGTCGTCCAAATCGCGGCGACCGTCGCGGCGAGCGCGCGGAGCGGGACGTCGAACGCGCCGCGTCCGAGCAGCGCGAGCGCGATGCCGCACGTGACGACGGTGAGCTGACGCGGCACGAGCGCGCACGCGAACGCGAGGAGCACCGACGCGGTCACGAAGAACGCTTCGAGCGCGCCGAGCGTCGACTGCGCGCCGGTCTGGCCCATGATGCCCGAGCGGAGAACGCACTCCCAGCCGGGCGACGACGCGTCGGCGCGACCCGCCATCCACACGATCGCGAAGGCGACGATGAGCGCCGCGGCGCTCGCGAGCGAGCTCGCCATGCGGCGGCGCGTCGAGAGCCACGCGACCGCGACCATCTGCGCGACGCCTTCGGCGATGACGCCCGCGGTCGCGAACGTCCGCGCGATGACCCACGCGCGCAGGTTGTCTTGAAAAGCGGTGGCGATGAACCAACTGATGACGCGCGCGAGCGCCGCAAAACCGAGCACGAGCTGAACGAGCGCGAGCGCGCGCGTGTGCGGCGTGCGAAGCCCGGCCGACGCGCCGCCGATGACGACGAGCAGCGTCGCGACGACGAGAATCAGCGAGCCGGCGGGCGTGAGCGAGTGCGCGAACGCGGGAACGAGCATCGCGAGCACGCCGGGCGCGCCGAAGAAGAGAAGCGCGCGCGGCACGAGGCCGACCTTGCGCGTGCGCGACAAATCGAACGCTCCGGTGAGCAAGAGCCCCGCGAGCAAAAACGCCATCGCGTACGAAACGCCGGCGGTGAGGTGCTCCCAGCGCGTGATGGTCGCGTCGCTCGCGATGCCGCGAAGGCCCGGAACGATCGTCGCGCCGAGCGCGCTCGAGACGACGCCGACGATCGCGCTCGTGCGAAGGAGCCACGCCGCGCGGAGCGACGGCGACGCGAGACGCTCGTACGATTCGGGCGAGCGCGAGCTCGGATCCGGCGCGCGCTCGGCCTTGGGCTGCGGAACTTCGTCTTCCGTCACGGACACGGGGGCTCGAACCCTACTACATCGTGGACGGCGGGCGCAGCGGCAGCATGTTCATGCCCTGGCGAGAGTCGGTCGGCGCGCCGCGCTCTTGCGGTCCGGTCGGCGTGTGCACCGGGCCGGGCTGCGGCTCGTTTTGGCCGGGCTGAATGTTGAGCATGAACGGCCGCGCGTTCATGGTCGAGCAGGCATAGACCTCGTCGCGGTGAAACTCCCAGTGGAGGTAAACCTGGCCGTCGGTCGACACGATCGCGCTCGGCGCGGGCCCGAACGGCGATGCGCGCTGCACCGAGTCGAGCGCCGCGATGTCGAACGCCGTGACGCCGCTCGTCTTCACGACGCCGAGCTTCACGACGTGTCCATCGCGCGAGAGCACGATCTCGAGCCGCGTGACGAGCCGCTGATCGTTGAGCGCGTGCGTCGGCGGCAAGTTGTCGAGCCCCGCGAGGAACGAATCGGCAAAAATCGGGTGAATGCGGTTGTGCATCCCGTTGAGGTAGGTCGCGAAGGGCACGGCCGCGGTGTTGAGCGCCGTTTGATTTCCCGGCCGCACGCTCGACACGTAGTTTTCGATCGCGCTTCGCCAGCGGTCGAAGTTCGACGCCGTGAAGACGCCGCGATGCTCGCTGCGCCGACGCTCGCCGTCCGCCTCGCGCTCGCGACGAAGCTCGTCGGCGCCGACGACCGCGACGACGCCTTGGTTGTTGAGGTTGAGGTTCACCTGCCCCGGCCCGGGATTTCCGCCGAGCCCGAACCGGCGATCCGAGTGCGTGCTCGAAGGCATCTCGAGCTTGCGGCTCACGCTGCCCGGTCCGGTCGCCGACGTGTCGCCGCTGCCCGGCGTTCGCGCGATGTTGAACGTCCAGCTCCCATCGCTCGAAACCACGTCCGGTGAGGGCGGCGCCGTATTTCCCGGCGCGAGCTGCGGCTCGGTTTGCGACGGCGCGGGCTGCCCGTCTCCGCCCGAGCGCGGCGAAACTTGCGACCGTGGACCCGGAACCGGATGCAGCGCGCTCGCTTCGATGGGCCGCGCGTCGTGCTGAATGTCGTACTCCATCCCGCGCTCGCCGGGCGCCCTGCGCTCTTCGCCGAGGTGCTCGTCGGCTTCGGCGATCTTCGTCTTGTCGCTGTCGCCCGGATCAGGCTCGGTGCCCGAGTGCGCTTTGGCCGGCGTCGGATTCGCGTCGTCGCGGTCGTGCGACGTGAGCTGCGCGACCGTCTCCTTCTTCACGTGATTCGCTTCGTTCGCGATGAAGTGCGCGTCGGGATTGTCCTGCTGATTCGGATCGGCGTGCTGGCGCACCGCGATGCGCTTGTCCGGCTGGACTTGCTGGATCGGCGCCGCCGCCTTTTTCTCCTCGGCCTTCTTCTTCTCGGTGACGGCGACTTTCTTCTCCGGCTCCGGCTGTTTCTTTTTTTCCTCGAGCTTTTTCTTTTCTTCTTTTTTCGCGAGCTCGGGCGGCTTCTGCTCTTCTTGCTTGGCCGTGGGCGCCGCGGTCGGAACGGGCGGCGCCTCCTTGTGCGAGTCGGTCATGATCGCGATCTCGGTCGGCTTCTCGAGCCGATCGATTTTGCGACTCAGTTTTTCGGTGAACGTGACGAGCGATTTGTGATCGTCGTGCGTGACGCCGACCTCGTAGCCGGCGACGCCGACCCCAAGGTGCACCCATGCCGCGACGCTTCCCCATAAAAACGCCATGAGCGCGAAAGGGACTGTGCTCTTTCCATCACGCGACATGGGATGCTCGAAACCCCCGAAAGGGTAGCATCAATGTAAGGCTGCGTCCGCGCGCGCCACCGAAAAGTTGAGGACGTGCGATCCCGCACCGCCGCCCCGAATTCCGACCGAAACGCGTGCGGACGGGGCAATCGTGGCGCACGGCGTGTCGATCCCGCCGAGCGAATAGAACACGCTTGCCCCACGGCGCGCGACGTACACGTGCGATGGGCCCGCGACGGGCGGATACGGACAGCTCCCGCCGCCCACGGCAATTTCGCTGCCCGGCGTGCGCAAGACGACGAGCGGCGGCGAATCGGTCGCGCCGATCGAGTCGACCGCGACCGTAAAGTCGAGGTAGCGCGCGTCGGCGACATAAACGGTCGCGCCCGAATCGAGATCGAGGCCCCGCGCGTCGTCGAACGTCTGCGGCGAAAAAAAATCGGGCGCGAGATTTTTCAAACCCGAAGCGAGCGTCAGATACGCGTCGTCGGTCGCGAACGCGTTGCGCACGTCGTCGCGCCAGAGCATCACGCTTCCGTCCGGCGCAACCCACGCGCGCGATCCCGGATCGGCGGACGCGATCGGCGAGATCACGTCCGGTCCTCCGCTCGGCGGGTCGTCGAGCGGCAGCATGCCCGCCCAAGGATCGAACGCGACCCAAGTCGATCCGGTCCAGAGAAGCGCGCCGCCGCCCGCGCGCGGAAAGAGCTTCACGTCGGTGAGCGTGGACGTGACGTCCGGCGTGACCGCGAGCGCGCTACCGCTGGACGTGATGAACCAAGCCCGCTGGAAATCGGGCGGGTCCGACGCCCCGGGCGCGCCGACGTAAAGCGCGCCGCCGCCTTCGAGCGCGACGTACGCTTCGAGCGGTTGCGCGTGGAACTTCACCGACGGCAATGACGTGCCGTCGGGCGCGAAGAGCTCGAGCGTGTCGACGGGCAACGACGCATTGGTCCCGCCGGCGACGAGGATGTTTCCGCCGGCGAGCTGCAGGACGAAAGGATCGTTTCGCGAGATCGCGAGCGCGGGCGTCGAAGCCTCGCTCGTTCGCCACTGCGAGCCGTCGAAAAAAATACGCTCGGTCGCGGCGACGAGACCATTCGCGCCCGTTCCTCCCGCGACGAGAACGTCCCCGTTCGCGAGCATCGCGGCGCCGTGATGCGCACGCGCGGTCTGGAGCGGGAACGTCGTCGCTTCGAAGTCGCCGATGGCGTCGTCGTAAATTGCGATGTCGGATTGCGCGACGCCGTCGACGAGGCCGCCGATGACCATGGCGCGCCCGTCGCCGAGCGCCGCCGTCGCAGCGTTCGTGGGTGCTTTGGCGATGCCGTGGGTCATCGCGTTCACGCGGCCGGTCTCGAGGTCGACGCGAAAGCTCGGGTGCACCTGCTTGATCGTCGCGCCCATCGCAATGAGCGTCCGCGGCGAAGCGGCGGCGAGCACCATCCCAGCTTCGAATCCCGCGCTGCCCACGAGCGAGCACGCGGTATCGGACGGCAAGACGAGCATGTCGACGTCGCCCGACGGCGCGACCCGCGTCACGCCTTGCCAAACCGGCGCCTCTTCCACTTTCAGCGCGAGGGACTGCACGTTCGACGGGACGCCGTCGATCGGCTGCGGGTCATCCGTTGCGATCAGCATGGACTGATTCGGAAAAACCGCCGGCTCGTAATCGCCCGTTCCCGTGTACTGCCCGAATGTGCCCGGCGCGATCGCGCACGTCGGCACGTCGTGGAGGTTCACCGCGCGCGTCACGGTCTCGGTTTTGTCGCACCCCGCGAGCGCCGCCAAACAGACGAGTAGCGCGCGTGAACCCACAGGAGCGTTGTACAATAGAGTTCCTTGTACCCGCAGATCTTCGGCAAATACGTCCTCGAGGGCGAGATCGGACGCGGCGGCATGGCGCGCCTCGTGCTCGCGACGTTGCGCGGCGCGGGCGGGTTCGAGAAGAAGCTCGTCGTCAAACAAATCCGCGACGAGCTCGCGAGCGACGAAGCGTTCATCAAGCGCTTCGTCGAAGAAGCCAAGACGACGGTCGCGCTCAGTCACCCGAACATCGTTCCGGTCTACGAGCTCGGCGTCGAGCAAGGCACGTACTTCCTCGCGATGGAGCTCGTCGTCGGCGTGAGCATCGCGGAGCTTCTCGACGGCGGAGCCCTTTCGCCGGAGCAGGGCGCGTACGTCGGCGTCGAAGTTTGTCGCGCGCTCGATTACGCGCATCGCCGCATGCGCGTCGTCCACGGCGACATCACGCCGCGCAACGTGATGGTCGACGAAGAAGGTCAGGTGAAGCTCATCGACTTCGGCATCGCGCGACCCGTCGGCGGACAGACCGGACGCCACAACGTGTTCGGCTCGCCGGGCCACATGCCGCCGGAGCAGATGGAAGGAAAAGCGGTGGGTCCTCCCGCGGATTTGTTCGCGCTCGGCGCGCTCATGATGGAAGCGTGGAGCAAGAAAGCGCCGTTCCGTCGCAAGTCGCCGGAGCTCATCGAAGAGGCGCTGCGCGCGCCGCGCACCAAGCCGAGCGAAATCGATCCGCGTCTTTTGCCGGTCGACGACATCATGCTCAAGACGATCGCGAGCGATCCGAACGAGCGCCCGCAGGAAGCCGAAGAGCTCGGCCGCGCGCTCCGAAAGTTTTTGTCGGGTGTCGACGTGGGCGACGTCGCGCGCGAGCTCGCCGTCCGCGTGCGCGAGCGACGCGCGGCCATCCAAGAGAAAAAACAATCGCCGCCTTCGTCGCAGAAGGGGGGCCTCCAGCGTCCCGCGAGCCGCGGCGAGATGGTGACGAAAACTTTCGCCGCGCGCGCGCTCCCCGAGCCGTCGACCCGCAAGCTCCCCTCGTCGCAGCCGCCGCCGCCCGACGCGCAAAAAGTCGAAACGATCGCGACGCGTCCGATCGAAACGCCGGCCTCGCCCGCGCCGAAACGATCGAGCACGCGCACGATCGCAGTCGTCGCCCTCGTCGCCGCCGCGCTCGGCGGAGCCTATTGGCTGCGCGCGTCGACGCAGCCCAAACCGACGACGACGACGACCGCACCAACGCCGACCGTGACCGCAACGCCCACGGTCACAGCGACGGCCACGGTCGCGACGACGGCGACGGTCGCGGCGACGGCCACGGCCACGGCCACCGCTTCGGAAGAACCAAAATCCCAAGCTCACCTCTCTCTCTACGGCGATCCCGGGACGCGCGCGATCGTCGACGGCGCCAACGAAGGCAGCTGCCCGCGCGAAATCGCGCTCGAGCCGGGCGATCACGACGTGCGCTTCGTCTTCGCCGCGACCGGCGACTCCACCAAGACGCACGTCAAGCTGAAGTCCGGCGGCCGCGCGAAAGTCGTCGCCGACTTCACCGGCGCGACGCCCACCGTTCGCGTTTCGTATTGATGTAATAAGGAAGCGCCATGCCCGACTTCTTCGATCTCGCCCGTCACTTCACGGATGAAGAACGCACCGTCCAGCGCACCGTTCGCAGCTTCGTCGAGCAGCGCGTCCTGCCGACGATCGGCGAGCACTGGGAGAAAGGCACCTTCCCGTTCGAGATCATCCCCGAGATCGCCGAGCTCGGCCTGCTTGGTTGCAATCTACACGGATATGGCTGCGCCGGCCTGAGCGAGATCGGCTACGGCCTCGCGATGCAGGAGCTCGAGCGCGGCGACTCCGGCGTGCGCTCGTTCGCGAGCGTGCAGGGCAGCCTCGTCATGTATCCGATTTGGGCCTTCGGGTCGGAGGAGCAAAAGAAAAAGTTTTTGCCCGAGATGGCGAAGGGAAAAATCATCGGCTGCTTCGGCCTCACCGAACCCGATCACGGGTCGAACCCGTCGGACATGCGCACCGTTGCGAAGGACGACGGCGACGCGTACGTGATCAACGGAACCAAGCGCTGGATCACGAACGGCAACCTCGCGCACGTCGCGCTCGTCTGGGCCAAGCTCGGCGGCGTCGAGGGCAAAGTGCACGGCTTCTTGGTTCCGACGGATCGCAAAGGCTTCGAGGCGCGGCCGATTCATCGCAAAGTGAGCTTGCGCGCGTCGGTGACGAGCGAGCTCATTCTCGAAGACGTGCGCGTGCCGAAAGACGCGATCCTCCCGGGCGTCGCCGGCATGAAGGGCCCGCTCTCGTGTCTCACCGCCGCGCGATTTGGAATCGCGTGGGGCGTGCTCGGCGCAGCGAGCGCGTGCTTCGATTGCGCCGTCGACTACGCGAAGCACCGCGTGCAATTCGGCGGCAAGCCGATCGCCGCGCACCAGCTCGTTCAAGCCAAATTCGCCGAGATGCTCACGCAAATCACGAGCGCGCAACTGCAAGCGCTCGAGGTCGCGCGACTCAAAGAATCGAAGAAGCTCGAGCCCGCGCACGTCTCGATGATCAAACGGCACAACGTCCGCGTCGCCCTCGAGGCCGCGCGCACGTGCCGCGACATCCTCGGCGGCAACGGCATCACGCTCGAGTACCCGATCATGCGTCACCTCTGTAACCTCGAGACGGTCTCGACTTACGAGGGCACGCACGACATCCACACGCTCATCTTGGGCCAGCACGTCACCGGAATCGGCGCGTTCGAGTGACGATCAGTCGCCGACGAACGTCTCTGACAGCGCGCCCATTTGGCGGAGGGACTCGTAGAGCGCGATGCTCACCGCGTTCGACAAGTTGAGCGAGCGGACTTTGCCGAGCGTCGGGATCCCGAGGACACGATCTTTGTATTGTACAAGTAACTCCGCCGGCAGTCCCACGCTCTCTTTGCCGAAGACGAGCGCGTCGCCGGGCGCGTACTTCGCAGAGAGATAGCTTCGCTCCGTCTGCGCGGAGAAGAGGTGCAGCGCGCCGCCGCTCTCTTTGTCGAACGCGTGGCGGAACTGCGCGAAGTCGACGTGCGTGCGAACGTCGACGAGGTGCCAGTAATCGAGGCCCGCGCGTCGCACCGCGTGATCGTCGATGCGGAAACCCAGTCGCCCGACGAGATGCAAGACCGACTGCGTCGCTCCGCAGAGGCGCGCGATGTTTCCGGTGTTGGGTGGGATTTCGGGCTCCACGAGGACGACGTGGAGCGGCCTCTCGCGCAAACCTTGATTGTCCTTGGCGCGTAGACGTTGGGGCATGATACCGTCGGGCCTCGTAATGTCGCCGATGCGCGCTTCCCTCGCCAGTGCCGCGGTCGTCGTTGCATTCGCGACAAGCGCGCACGCGGGAAGCATGGATCCGGCGCCCGAGCGGCTCGTCTTGCAACCGCCGGGGCTCGGCGCCGGGCAGACGTGTCAGAGCATCGCGGCGAATCCCACGAGCGCGCCGGGCGCGGCGGCGAACTTTCCCTGCGGGCCGGACAACATCGCCTTCGCGAACTTGATCTCCGAGCTCGGGTTCGCGATGTCGCCCGACGCGTTTCACCCGGCGCGCACGACCGGCTTCGGCGGCTTCATTCTTTCGATCGAAGCGGCGTACACGAAGATCAACGCCGACGCGTTCAGCACCGCCACCGACGGTACGAAGACGCAGTACTGGCACACCGGCACGCGCGGACCGACCGACCCGACGACGAAAGCGTTCTCGTCGGTCAACAACAGCCCCGATTCGGTGCTGCAGGTTTATTCGCTTCGCGCGCGCAAGGGACTGCCGCTCGGTTTCGAGGTCACCGGCGCGCTCGGATATCTCGCCAACTCGTCATTGTGGATGCTCGGCGCCGACGTGCGCTGGGCGCCGTTCGAGGGTTTCCGCACCGGCGCCGGCGGCATTCTGCCCGATCTCTCCGTCGGCGGCGGCGTCCGCACGACGATGGGCACCGACAAATTCTCGCTCACGACCGTCGGGCTCGACGCGCAGCTCTCGAAGCCGATCGCGATCGCGTCGAGCTTCACGCTCACGCCGTACGTCGGCTTTCAGCGCTTGTGGGTTTTCGGCGATTCGGCCGTCGTCGACTTCACGCCGAACGTCGACGCGGTCGATCAGTGCGGTTACACCGGGCCCGATCCGGTGAGCGGCCAGCCGACTTGCAAGAACTCGGTCCCCGGCGTCGGCGCGAACAACGCCGACTTCAACAACAACCAGACTTTCGCGAGAGTCCGCACCGAGCGCAATCGCGGCATCATCGGCATGCAATTCAAGTACGGGATGCTCCACCTCGCTGGGCAGTTCCTCTTCGATTTGACGGACCCGACGGCCGAGAACCAGACGTTCTTGCAGAGCACGCGGCAGTGGACGATCTCGCTCGAGGCTGGCGTTTTCTTCTGATCGCGTTCGCGTTCGCGTGCTCGCCGGCGAAGGGCGAGCCCGTCGGCGTTTCGAATGGCGGCACGCACGAGCACGCGCTCGACGCGGCGCCGACGTCGACCGGTCCGGCGCTCGCGGGCTTGCCGGCGGATTTTCGAACGAGCTTTCGCGCAGTCGCCAAAGGCGTCGTCTCGGAGCACGGCGCGATGTCGGCGGACGTGTACGAACGCGACGCATCGTGGGCCGAAGATCTCGCGGCGAACGACGCGGGAGTCGGAGTTTATTTCTTGGAGCACCGCGACGGCGGCGTTCGATTCGCGGTCGGCGATTCGCGCGGCCACACCGTCGCCGACGACGACTCCGACGCGGGCCCGTCGCTCGAGGCATGCAGGCGATGCCACGCGGGGGCACCGGAAGATTTCGTTTTTCCGATCGCCCGCTGACGTTCGAGATTAGCGCGAGGACGATGCTACGATCGACGCATGCGCGCCATCGTTCTCCTGCCGCTGGCTGTCATCGTTGGGGCCTGCAGCAGCGAGCCGACGTGCTCGGGCGGCACGATCACGGTCCACAACTTCGAGAGCTCTTGCACGGTGAGCCTCAACGGCGCCGCGTCCAGCGTGACGACGTCCTATGACACATGCGTGCCGTTCGGTAACTCGGCGCCGATCGTCGTCGGTCCCGCGAGCGCCACGAACGAGCTCGGCCCGACTCCGTTCGTCCGCATGTCCGGTCTCGAGGTGCCCGATGGATCTCTGCCCGGCAAGGTCGACGGTGACGGCGGGCTCGGCTCGACGAACACCGTGATCGTCGGCGTCAGCAGCGCAACGGGCTGCGTGCTCGTGTGCTGCCCGCTGGCCGACGGAACCGGCTGCGATTCGTCCGCGAGCGGCTTCACCTCGTTCCTGACGACGTGCTCGCCGTAATCCGCAGTCGGTTACGGCGTCAGTGGTGGACGAGGGCGAACACGATCGCCGCGACGATCACGACCGCACACGCGATGGTCGCGATCGCGGCGCCCACGTACGACGTCGCGAGCGCGGGCTTCGCGCGATCTTCGTCGATGCGGTATGCGCCGCGGAGAAACGCGATCGAGCTTCGCGTCGGGAGCCGCCGCGCGAGCGCCGGGAGTGAGAACGCGGCGCGGGCGCCGTCGCGCAAGAGCAGCAAGAAGCCGACGGGACCGAGCACGAGATCCCAACCGGCCGCGTAGAGCCCGAACCGGAGCGCGCGCGTCACCGAACGCGCGCCGGGGACGACGCGCCGTGCGCCGAGGTCGAGCGAATAACCATGCGTCGCATGCGCGGCGACGAGGAGCGCGGTGAGACCGGCGACCGCGACGAGCGCGACGCGAAGCGCGAGCGTGATCGACAAGCCATCGGGGAAAATTCCGAGCGCCAGGAGAAGAGACGCGCCCAATCCGCCGAGGAGCGCGAGCATGCTCGCCGACGCGCAGAGCTCGGCGAACACCGCGAAACGTAGCGCGGGCATCACCGGTCCGTCGGGCAACGCTTGGAAAAATGCTTCCGCGTTTTGCGTCGACGCTTTTGCCGTCCACCACAGACGCGACAGCGCAGGTCCCGGCCGCTCCCACGCGATGATCGAGATGACGCCCGAGCGCGACCGTTCCTCCGCGCACCCCGGACAATCGGGATCGCCGCACGTCGCGCAGACGACCGCCGCCGGGACTTCGACGAAATCACTCGAAGTCTCGAGCGGGACATCGTTTTCGGCGATGCGCTTCGCAGGCGACATGGCGAATGGAAGGATGGCACCATCCGGCGGGAAGCGCCACGGTCGAGTTGTCGCGGCGCGTCAACCGCTCAGTGCAGCGTCTCGCCGGTCGCGTTGCCGCGCTGGAGATCGATCGACTCGACGCTGCCGCCGAGCTTGAGCGAGAGCGCGACCGCGACGGCGGAGACGACCATCGTCAACCAAAACGCGGGCTCGAAACCGAAATGCGGCTTGTACCAGCGCGCGTGCGGAGGAAACGCGAGGAGGATCGCGCACGAGACGAGCGACGTCGCGCTGAGAAACGCGGCGGCGACGCGCGCGCCGCGCATCTGCGCGATCGTGCGACGGCTCGCGACGGTCGGCACGAGCACGAGCCACCCGACGCCCGCGCCCCAAACCCAACCGATGCGTCGCGCGAGGGTGAAGCCGGACAAACGAAAATCGTCCGGCAGCGTCATGTGAATCCACGGCAGGAAAAAAAGCGCCACGCCGACGAGCGCGAGCGCGACGATCGGCGCGCGCATGCGGCCCGCGTACGTCCACGGCAAGAGCTCGTGGGCCGGATCGATCGGCAGGCCGAGCTCGTCGTGCGTTTCGCGCCGCGGCGGGAGCTTCTCGAAGGCGACGAGCTTCATCCCGCAGACGGGGCACTCGGTTTGCTCGCCTTGCTCGAACATCTCGCGGCAAAAGGGGCACGCGACGAGACCCATCGAGCGCGGAGCATAGCGCGTGCGTGAAAACGCGCGGGCGGTGTCATAAGCTCGGGCCATCCGCGATCACGACAGCGGCGACCCGAAGGAGTTCCCATGCGACCCGGAAAGCTCGACGAAAACACGCTGACGCAATGGCTGGGCTCGCACGCGGGCTGGGAAAAAGTCGGCGCCGGTGCCCAGGACGCGATCGCGCGGACGTTCAAATTCGGCGATTTTTCCGCGGCGCTCGGGTTCGTCGTGCGCGTCGGGCTCGTCGCGGAAAAACGCGACCATCATCCGGATGTCGAGCTCGGCTGGGGTCGCGCGCGCGTCGTTTGGACGACGCACGATCAGAAAGGCGTGACGTCGCTCGACGTCGAGCTCGCCGAAGCCACGGACGCGCTCGCGTGATCGACGAAGCTCGCGCCGAGCTGTGGACGAAGATCGCCGCGATGATCGGCGGCGGCTCGCCCGTGCCGCGCTTCGACGAGGCGCTGACGCACCCGAGCTTCTCGAACGAGTCGGGGCTACCGCACAATCAGCGGCTCGAGTTTCTCGGCGACGCCGTCCTCGGGCTCTGCGTGAGCGAATTGCTCGCGACGCGTTTTCCCGAAGCCGACGAGGGCTCCCTCACGCGGATGCGGAGCGCGCTCGTGAACGCGAACGCGCTCGCGCGCTTCGCCAAAAAACTCGACCTCGGACCGTCGCTCGCGCTCGGTCGCGGCGCGCGCACGTCGGGCGAGCGCGAAGGGCTGAACGTGCTCGCCGACGCGGTCGAAGCGCTCGTCGCCGCGGTTTACGACGGGCTCGGCCTCGACGCCGCGCGCAAGCTCACCGCCGCGATCGTGGAGGACCCGCTGGCCGAGGTCGGCCCGGCGCCGGCGCTCGATCCCAAGAGCGCGCTTCAAGAGCGCGTTCAAGCGCGAGGCGAGCCGACGCCGACGTATCGCGTCGTGCAGATGGATGGCCCCGCGCACGATCCGCGATTCGTGGTCGAGGTGCTCGTCGCCGACCGCGTCCTCGCGCGAGGACAAGGCGCGAGCAAGAAGGCGGCGGAGCGGGCAGCCGCGAGCGCGGCGCTCTCGGCCGAGAACGCGCTACTTGGATGAGCTCGGCGCGATTTCGCCCGGGCGTTTGCGCGGCACGATGATGCCGTCGGGCGGGGCGACATCGATGCCGCTCAAGAGCTCCGGGTTTTCCTCTTTGAGATTGGTCTTGCGGAGGTCGGCGAGGAGCTTCTTTTTTTCGTCGTCCTCTTTTTGACGGAGGATCGACCACTGGATTTGCGCTTTGACGTCGTCGACGCTGCGATGGCTCGCGCCGACCGTGCCGCGCCGCCAGATGACCGCGAAGCCGCTCCCTTCGGCGACAGGATCGGGAACGAGCTCGCCGTCGCGCACCGTCTCGGCGGCCTTCGAGATCGCCGGATCGATGCGCAGGCCCGCTTCGTTCGATGTGCCGTCGGCCGAGACGAAGCCGACGTTGCCGCTCCGCAGGTACGTCGCCTTGTCGAGGCTGTGCTCTCGCGTGAGCTTGTCCCAATTCGCGATGGTGAGATCTTTTTTCGCCGCGGCGATCACGGTCTGCGCTTCATCGCGCGTCGCACACGAAATGCGCCAGATTTGGATGCGCTCGGGCGCGTCGTAGCGCGATTTATTTTTGTCGTAATACGCTTGCACGTCGGCCATCGGCACGTCCGACGCCGGGCCGAGGCGGTTGCGGAGCGCGCGAAGCGTCGCCTGCGCGCGCGTGCGATCGAGATCGAAGCGCGTCGGGATTTGCGTGTCCAAATGGCGCGCCGACGCGCCTTGCGCCCAGAGCGCGTCGGGCACGATCACTTGCGCGACGAAGTTTCGGCGAATCTCGTCCTCGGTCGCGCCGAACGTCCGCAGCTGAAACGGCGGGACTTGCGCCATGCGGTCCTCGACCTCGCCGACCGTGATGTCGCGATTGCCGACGTGCACGCAGACGATCGCGCGACGCGTGTCGTTCGCCGCGTCCGTGCCTGGCGTTTGCGGCGTCCCGCCTGCGGCGGATCCGTCGACCGCCACCGCGAAGAGCACCGCGGCGAGGACCGGCCACGCGCGCATCAGGCCCGTAGCGGCTTGCCGCGTTTGCGCGATTGCTCGAGTACGCCGACGTCTTTGAGCACGTCGTCGCCGATGCCGACGAAGCGATAGACCTCCGGCCGGAAATTGTACGCCTTGTGGAGCCGCTGAATCGCGAGCGGCACGTCGTCGCCGAAGCCGACTTTTTTCACCTTCACGACTTTGCGAAGCGCGCTCACACCCTCGCCGAGCTCGAGCAGCTCCTGAACGCGAAGCAAGACGTCGAGCGGCTTGAGATCGCGCGTGCCGCGCGCCTTGCCGGTCTCGAGCTCGCGCAAGAGTCGCTCGCGGCGCTTTTGCGTGCGGCCGTCGAGGCGCTGTCCGGTCGAGCGACCGCCGAGCACGTCGTTGAAGAAGCGCGCGGCGCGACGCTTCTCGATGGCCTCCGGGCTGCCCCGGCGATTCTGCGCCTTCGCGGCTCTCGGCTTCCTCACGGGCGGTGAGGTTAATCGGCCGCCCGATGCTCGTCAATCGGGTTAGTCCCGTCCTTCAATCCGCCTATTTTTGCGCCATGACGGCGATCGCGGCGGCGATCAATACGAGAATCCAGACGATCCAGGTGCGCCGCCAGAACTCGCGCAGGTCCCCGGCGAACGCGCCGGCCGACGCGCGCACGACCGCCTTTCGTCCGATCACGCGGCGAGCCTCGCGTGCGATTTCGTCGCGCTCTTCTTCGTCTTTCGGATCGTGGCCCACGAGGCTCGCCGCGTGGTGCTCGAGCTCGTGCTCGATCGTCTCGGTCACCTCGGCTTCGAGATCGTACGGCCCGTCTTCCTTCCACATCGCCGCGAAGGTTCGGTAGTAGAGCGTGATTTCGCCGGGATTTGCCGGGTTTCGTGCGTCGGCCTCCTGCGCGGGGACGTACGATCCGAGGAGCGGCTCGCCGCCATCGTCGCACGCGGGGACGCCGCCTTCGATGACGAGCTGCACCGGCGGGCCGGGCGCTTCGGCGAGGAGCGGCTCGGCGATGCGCTTCGCGAGCGCGTCGAACGCATCGAACGTCGGCAGCGGCTCGTCGGCGCGCGGCGCGTCGTCCTCGGCCGGCGCGAACTCGCGATCGTAGGGCGCGTCGACGTCGTTTCGCGTGCCGCACGATTCGCAAACGGCGAGCCCGAAGAGCCTCGGAGGATAGTGCGCGTCGAGAAAGAGCCTTTCGATCGCGGCGAAAGCTCGATCATCGCAGCGCTGAAGCACGCGCGCGATCGCGCGTGGATCGCGCTTTTCGCCGATTGCGACGACGCCCATCGCCCGGACGACCTCGGCCGTCACGTCGAAGGTCGCGCGTGCGAGCGCGCGATGAAGCGGCGCGGCTTCGGCGGCCGTGCGTGGCGCGAGACGAACGGCGCCTAGCTTCGGTACGTCGTGCGCGGCTTCGAGATCGAGCGTCGCGTCGAGCTCTTCGTCGTCGAGCTCTGCATCCGAGAACGGGGCGATCGGCATCGCCGCGCAGGGCCGGACGCGCATCGGCGCGTCGCAGTTGCGGCATTCGATTTCGATCTCCTCTTCTTCGAGCCACCGCTCATGCGTCGCGATCGCGCGGAGCGCGTGGAATTCGGCGAGCGAGAGCGTCCCCGGATCGAAATCCAAAATCTCGGCGAAGAGCGCGCGCGCGCCGCCAAAGAGATCCGACGGCGTGCTCGCTTTTCGTGGCTTGGGCTTCGGCTTGGTCCGCAGGCGCACGACGCGCCCGCCGGGGAGCTCGAATTTCATGACTCGTGCGGCTCGGGCTCGATGCCCATCACCTTCACGACGAAACCGTGCACGCCGTAGATCGCGGGGGTCAGTAGGATCGCGACGACGAGCTTGATGACGTATTCGCGCCCGATCTTCGCGCCGATCCAGCTCCACTCTTTCGTCGCGGTCCATCGCCAGAAGATCACGTTGATCGTCACCGTGTCGATCACCTGGCTCAAGACGGTCGACCCGGTCGCGCGCAGCCAGAGGTGCTTGCTCTGCGTGAGCGCTTTCCAGAATTGGAACACGTGAATGTCGAGGATCTGCCCTGCGAGGTACGCGACGATCGACGCGACGAAGAGCTGCGCGCTTCCGCCGAAGACTTTTTTGAACTCGTGCTGCGTGAAATAGGTCGACGGATCCGGGTGCAGCCAGGTCGAGACTTGAAGGACGACGTACGCGAGGACGGCCATCCAGAAGCCGAGCCACGTAAGAAACGACGCGCCTTTTCGGCCGTAGAAATCGTTCACGACGTCGGTGAGGAGAAACGTCACCGGAAACGGAATGATGCCGACCGAGATCGGCCCGAGCGGCGTTGCGATGGTCTTGCCGCCGGTGATGTCGCCGAGCAAGAGGCACGCGACGAAGATCGCGCCCATGTAGACGTAGAGTTTTTGCGGAGCTTTGAGCTCGTGCATCGGGAGAGCTATCAGCTATCAGCTTTCAGCTGTCGGCTTCGCGGGAAAACGCGGGTTAGAATCGGGACATGGAGCTGGATGGGGCGGAGGTCGAGGGGGAGGAAATCGAGGGAGCCTCGTTTGCCGAGCAGCGGGCGGAGCGGGTGCGGTTCGAGGAAACGCGGGTGCGCGGGTGCGATTTTCGGGCGACGAAGATCACGGCGCTCGCGTGGAGCGACGTCACTTGCGAGCGATGCGATTTTTCGCTCGCGCGGTGGACCGAGCCGCGGCTCACGCGCGTCGTCTTTCGCGATTGTCGCGTGACCGGCGCGCGGCTCGAAGGGGCCGATCTCGACGACGTGCGCTTCGTCGGTTGCCAGCTCGACCTCGCGAGCTTCTCCGGCGCGCGCTTTCGGCGGGTTCGCTTTGAAACGTGTAAAATGCACGAAATTGATTTCGGCGGCGCGAAGCTGCCCGGGACCGTCTTCGATGCGTGCGAGCTCGCCTCGGCAGATTTCGTCGGCGCGATGCTCGACGACGCCGACGTTCGCACGTCCACGTTGCGCGACGTGCGCATCACGGCGCGCGAGCTCCGCGGCCTCGTCGTCACGAGCGCGCAAGCGGCGGTCCTCGCCACGCTCCTCGGACTCGTCGTTCGCGACGGCTAGCTCGACGGCGGCGGCATCTCGCTCACGGGCGGCGGGCCTGCGACCGGAAGCACCATGCGAAACTCGGCGCCACGCGCTTGCGCGACGTAAGAGAGCTCGCCGCCGTGCTCGACGGCGATGCGCTGCGCGATCGCGAGGCCGAGGCCCGTGCCGTGCGCTTTGCTCGTCGCGTAGGGCTCGAAGAGGCGCGGGATCATTTCGGCGGTGACGCCGGGTCCGTCGTCGCGCACGGCGATGGCGATGCGATCTTTTCCCGCGGGCTCGACGACGACGCGGACCTCGCCTTCTTCCCTGCCCGCCCCGCGGATCGCGTCGATCGCGTTCTGGACGAGGTTCGTGAGGACCTGCACGATCTGATCGCGATCGGCCATCACGCGCGGCGGCGTTCGCGTCGAGACCGTGAGCGCGATTTTCCCGGCGGCGGGCTCGTGCAGCTTGACGACGTCGCGCGCGACGGCGGCGAGGTCGAGCTCGGTGGGTTTCGGCGGCGGCAGGCGGGCGAAGCGCGTGAACTCGGTCACGATGTCGTTGATGCGCTTCACCTCGGCGAGGACGGTGCGCGTCGCTTCGTCGAAATAGCCGTCGAACGCCGGGTCCTCCCGCGCGCGGAGACGCCGGAGCGTTTCGACCGCGGCGCGAATGGGCGCGAGCGGGTTTTTCACTTCGTGTGCGACGCGCCGCGCGACCTCGCGCCAGGCAGCCACGCGCGTCGTCGCGGCGAGCCGCCTTCGCGTCGCGCCGAGATCTTCGATCATGCGATCGAACGCGCTCGTGAGATCGGCGATCTCACCGGTGCCGCGCACTTTGACCGGACGCGCCTCTCCGCGTGCGACCTTTCGCGCCTCGTCGGCGAGCTCCGAGAGCGGACGGCTGAAGCGACGAGCGAAGAACATCGCGAAGACGAGCGCGAGCGCGATCGCCCCGAGGCAGTAGCCGATGATCTTGTCGTCGAACGCGAGCGCTTCGTCGCGAAGCTCGGTCGTGTCTTTGGAGACGACGATCGGCACGCGGCCGCCCTTGCCGTCGTCGATCGCGCAGTCGGCCTGCGCCATCGCGTCGGTGATCTTCGCGACGGCGCCCGTGCTCGTCGCGCTCGGTCCGGTTCCGCGCTTGACCGAGACGCCCATCGTCGTGCCGACGTGCGCGAGCATCGGGTCGAGGCGGCGCGCGCCGAGGAGCCCGACGCTGATGCCGGCCGGTCCGTCTCGGCGACACCGCGTGACGACACTCGGTTGCGACGCGAAGGTCGCTTGCTTCGCGCCCGCCGAGACGAAGCTGGCGCGGTCGCGCGCGAGCTCAGCGGCGGCTTCGTGCGACGAGACGCGCATGAGCGACGGCGGATCGGCGGCGAGCACGTTGCCCTTGCCGTCGACCAGGACGAGCTCGTCGAGACCGAACGAGCGGCGCTCTTCGGGCACGAGCTGGCCGAGCATGACGCTGCGATCTTCTCCGCTCTCGAGCGCGATGAGCGTGCGGTCGACGAGCTCGCCGCTTTCGCACGCGCCGCCGAGCACGTTGCGATCGCTGTCGGCCTGCGTTCGCACCTCGGTCGCTGCGCGATTGCAGTCGTCGGTCACCTCGGCGGCGAAGTGGCGCGCGTCGGCGTCGCGGCGCTCTGCGCGCAGCGCGAGCCCGAGAAGGCCCGTCGACGCGCTCACGAGCAAACCGAACGTGATGACGAAGCGCGGCGCGAGCCTCATGAAATTCGCGAGCGGGTCGCGCTCGCCCAGCTCACGCCGCCGCTCGATCGCGGGGGTAGCGCGAGCGTCGGAATTCTGCCGCCTTGCACGCGCACTTCGCAGACGACGCCGACGCGCATCGTGCGTGCGATGGTGCGCGGCGGCATCTCGCCGCGTCGAGGCGGAAAGCGCACGGCGTCGCGCGCGCGCTCGGGATCGTCGCTCGTCGCGAGCGCCGCGAGGGTGCCGAGCAAACCGGGCGCGAACGGGCGCGCGGCGTCGATCGCGAGCGCGTACGATCGTGACGCCCGTCGCTGGCGAAGCATCGACGCGGGCACCTGCCGCACGGTGACCTCGTGCGACGATCGCGAGAGCGCTGCGGCGACCGCGCGCGCGACCTCGGCGAGATACGGCGCGTCGTCTCGCACGAGCAAATCGCAGGGCGGTCCGCCCCAACCTTGATCGGGCTCGACGTTCCACGCGGGGCCCGGCGCGAGATGCGCGAGGAGCGAAGGCGAAATGCCGTCGGCGAGCCGCTGCGCGACGCCGGGTGCGTCCCACGATCCTGCGTCGCGCCCGGTGCGAAGCAAAACCCAACCGACCGCGCCCGCGTCGAACGGGCGCGCGCCGGCGCGCGGCTCGTGCAATCCCGACCCGAGCCAGCCGACGTCGTCGGTGCCCGCCTCGAACGAGCGGAGCGAGTCGGCTAGATCGGAGGCCGGCTTCACGACGAGCGCGTCGAGAAACGCGCCGCCCGTCGCGGCGCGATCGTTTCGCGACAAGATGAGCGCTCCCGCTTCGTGCGAGGCCGCGAAGCCACCGGTCGCGTCGATCGCGACGAGCGGGGACGCGAGAAAACCCGCGAGCTTCTGCGCGTCGATACCTGGAAAATGCAACGTGAGCGCGTCGACGCGGCGCGGATTCGGCACGTCGGTGAGCCAAGCGCGTGCGTCGGCGGATCGCGCGCGCGCGAGCGCGGCGACGACCTCGCGAACGCCGACGGGCCGTCCGCTCGCGTTCGTGAGCCCCGCGCGCAAATGCACGCGCGCGCCGTCGCCCGCCGCTTCGGGCATCGTCTCCGCGAGCGCTGGTACGACGCGACCTTCGTCAACGGCGTAGAGCGAATCGAAGACCGAGCCGCCAAAGATCGCGCACGTCATGTCGTCGAGCTGGTGCGGGTCGAGCGACGTCGGCCACGGAACGCGAAGCTGCGCGCGTCCGCCGACGGGGGACCTGCCGCGCGCCAGCGACTGGCGCGTCGCCAAGAGCGCGGCCGCGCACGCGAAGAACGCGCGCCTACCGAACAAGCCAAACCTCGGTTCCGACGACCGCGACGAGCGCGCCGCCGCACGCGCCGAGCGCACGCACGCCCGCCGCCGCGGGAATGCGCGAGAGCACGCGCGGTCCGCGCTCGCCGAGGGTCGCGATCGTGAGAAAGTCTTCGGGCGCGTCGCTTCCGAACGCGATCTCGGGCGCGCCGTCGAGATCCGCGTCGAACACGACCACTTGCGCGCCCGCTTCGTCGAACGTCGCGCGCTCGATGCCGTCCACGCGCAGGCTGAGCTTGCCGCCTTCGGTCGTCGCGAGGGCGAGTCGATCGCGTCCATCGGGTGTGACGAGATCGAACGCCGACGCGGCGTCGTACGATTCCCGCGCACCGCGCGAAGCGTTGCCGCTGCATGGGACGACGCCTTCGAACGCGAGCCGGCTCGTCGAAATCGGCGCGCACATGTCCGCGCCGATCGGGAGGCCCCCCGAGAGGGCGCGCGGCGCGTCGAGCGCCTCGCCAATCTCGAAGCCGCCGCGGTCCGAGCTCCCGACGAACGCGCGCCCCACTTCGATCGCCGCGCCGCCGAGCGGTTCGCGCAGCGGAACTGGCGCGCGCTTTCCGAGCGCGCTCCACGGAGCGGTCCGCGCGACGACGACCTTGCCCGATGCGATGCGCGCGAGCGCGACACGCTCGCGCGACACGAGCAAAATCTCCGGCGCGCCGTCGCCGTCGAGATCGCCGCACGCGACCGCGAGCACGTCGGCGTCGGCGCCGGTCGCTTTGACGACGTTCGTCATCGCGAGCGGAATCGGCGGAAAGAACGCGCGTACCTCCGCGTCGATCGGCGCGGCCGCGTAGGCGTGCCCGTTCGGCGGCGGCGGCGGGAGGCGCGCGCGATCCCAGACGTTGCGCACGACTGGATACGCGTCGGCGGTCACGCGGAGCTGCCCTTTTACGATTTGAACGCGCACGTAAACGAGCCGCGTCGCACGCGCCGCCATCGCGCGCGCGTCGTCGAGGCTCGCGACGCGCGCCGCTGCGTGTGCGCCCGTGAAGCGTCCCGCGAGGAGCGCGCCGAACCGAAGCGCGAGCTCGTCCGCGCGGCCTGCGACCGGCGCGACGTCGGTCTCGAGCGGCGCGGCGACGACGAGCGCGCCGCTCGGAATTCCGGCGCCGAGCCCGTCGCCAACCTCGGTGACCACGCTCGCCAAGGTCGTCGCGCGGGCCGTCGCGGGCGCCAGAAGCGCCATCACGAAAACGAGGGCCGCGACAAAGCGCATCGCAAAGGAGCATACTTCCAGGGCCGCCATGCGACAGCACCTTCTCCAATGGCAATGGGAGCTTTATCCCGACGGCCACAAGCGCCGTCTCACGCTCGCCGTTCATCTCGCGAGCGCGCCGCTCTTCGTGAGCGGGGTCTTGATGCTCGCGACGTCGGCGCTCGCCGGTTGGTATTACGCAGTCGCCGGCGCCGCGTTCATGATCGCGACGCTCGTCATCCAAGGTTGGACGCACAAACAAGAAGACGCCAAGCCCATTCCGTTCCTCGGGCCGATGGACTTCGTCTCGCGTTTCTTCGTCGAGCAGTTCGTGACGTTCCCGCGCTTCGTCTTCAGCGGGTCGTTCGCGCAGGCCTGGCGCTCAGCGCGCTGAGGCGCGCCGAGCCGACGGGCACGCTAGCGACTCGGCTTTTTGCCGGCGAAGATGCGGATGCCGAACGCGCCGATGACCATCGGCACGAGGACGGCGATCACGACGGCCCACGGGCCCATCTTCCACCACTTGTGCGGCGAGTGGAGCGCGTAGGTCGCGAGCGGAAAGAGCGGCGCGATGACCGCCGCGAGCCACGCGGACTTGCCGTTCGAGAGCGTTCGCACGCGCACCGCGAGGAGCGCGAGATCGACGAACGATTGGATGAGCACGTAAACGAGCGCCCAACCGGTCGCGACCGCGAGCCCGACCACCAAAAACGCCACACGCGGAACGAGATCAGGCAGAGGCCCGAACGCCGCGTAGAGCGCCGTGGCCGCGTATGCGGAGAGGAAAGTCCCGACCGTCGTCGGAAGGAGCCAACCGCCCACCGACGGCCGCACGTAGCGCTGCTCTTCCTTCTTCATGCATTTCATACGTAGCACGCGCTTGAAAGATTCCCACCTAGCCCGCGTCTTGCAGGGACCTCGTCAGTGGCGGCCGTGGTGGCCGCCGCCCACGTGAAAACCGGGGCCGCCGATGAAGACCCCGGGCGCGCCGACGACGACACCCGGCGCACCGACGACGACGGCCGGCGCCCCCACGATGACTTCATGGTGCTTGCCGTGCACTTCGACGACCTCGCCGGGCCACGCGTCGACGAGTAAATGCACGCGCGGCGCGGCAGGTCCCACGACGACGACCGCGCCAGGATGCCATCGCCATCCGACGATGCACGCGTGCGTCGCGCCGCCCTCGTTGACCGCCACGGTCACGTTCACCGGATCGACGCGCGTTCGCAAATGCCCGACGACGAATTGACCCGCAGGCGCCGGCGCGAGCACGACGACCTCGGGATCCTCGCCGCCGATCGACACGGTGATTTTTCGATCGCCGGGATCGATCACGTGGTTTTGCGGGTCGAGCACGTACGCGCGCACTTCGCCGTTCGATTTGTTCGCGACGATCTCGACGCGATCGGGTCCGACCATTTGCACGACGCCGCCGTTCGGACCGGTCGCGGGCAGATCCGCCGGCGCTTCGATTTTCGCGTCGTCGACGAGACCTTGCGTGCCGGTGCGCGGAACCTCGAGCGAGCCGTTCCACGGCTGGCCGTCGACGGTCAGCGCGTACTTCACCGGCGTGATGTCGGCGGCGAGCTTCGGTCCGGTCGCTGTGACGACGCCGGTCTTCGGATCGTATTGAACCGGCACCGACTGCGGCGCGCCGTCCGGATTTTCGAACGTCACTTGCCCAGTCACCGTTCCGGCGATCGGTTTGCCATCCGAATCTTTCAGCGAAGCATTCACCGAGCCGTCGGGCGCGACGATCCACGCCGACGTCCCGCGATCGCCTTTTTGAACGATCGCAGCCGACGAATTTTCGATCGCGTCGGCGGTGAGCTTCTTTTTGCAGCCGGCGGCCGCGACGAGCATGACGAGCAAAATGATTTTTCGGTTCATGGGGCGTCGGTCTCGGCAGCATCGCTCGTGCCACCGTCATCGCTCGTGTTTGCGACGTCCGTCGGCTCGGTTCCCGCGAGAAAAACTTCGTCCATCGTATCGGTATCCTCGTCGGGTGGAAGCCTGCCCGACCGCCGATCGATACGAACGGTGACCACGCCGGCCGGCCGCGGAAAATCGGCGGGCGGCTTGTGCTCGTGCGCGATCTTCATGAGCTCCATCCACGCGGGAAGCGCGACCGACGCGCCGGTCTCGCCCGCGCCGAGCGATTTTCCGTCGTCGTAGCCGACCCACACCACGGCGCAGGTCTCGGGCGAATAGCCCGCGAACCACGTGTCGCGCGACGCGTTGCTCGTTCCGGTTTTTCCGGCGAGCGGGCGACCGAGCAATTTCGCGCGCCAGCCGGTGCCGTGATCGATGACGCTCGTGAGGAGGTTCGTCGTCACGTATGCCTCGGCTTCGTCGAGCACGCGTCGCGGCGGCGGACGTGGCTTGAGCTCGAGCTCTTTTCCGTCGGGGCCGACGATCTTCGTGACGAGGTGCGGCTCTTCGTAGACCCCGCCCGCCGCGAACGTCGCGTACGCGCCCGCGAGCTCGAGCGGCTCGACCTCGTAGCTCCCGAGGGCGAGCGACAAGTCCGGTTTCATCGGCGACTCGATGCCGAGCGACTGCGCCCACGCGACGACGTTCGCCGGCCCGACGTCGAGCAAGACGCGCACGGCCGCGACGTTCACGGAGTTCGCGAGCGCTTCGCGCAAGCGCATCGGGTTCGCGTCGGCGTGCCCTTCGTAGTTCGCGGGGTGATAACCGCCGGGAAAATGATCGTCCTTCGGATCGATCAAGCTCGCGGCCGTGTAGGCGCGCGCGTGAACCGCGTACGAGTAGACGATCGGCTTGAACGTGGAGCCCGGTTGCCTCCGCGCTTGCGTCGCGCGATCGAGCCCACCGGTCTGCGCCTCGTAGCCGCCGACGAGCGCTTCGATCTCGCGCGTGCGAACGTCGACGACGACCATCGCGCCCTCGGGGCCGCTCTCGAGACGAAGCGGCGCGCGCGCGTTCGCGACCGCCTGCACCGGCCCGAGCAGCGACACGCGCACGAGCGAGCCCGGCGGCGCGAAGGCGCTCGGCACCAAGTTCTGCGGGTTGTACCGCGCGAAATCCGGCAAGCGCACCGTGCCCATCGCGGTCCCGACGCGCACGTCGAACGTCGCCTTGTCGTCGTCGTCCGAGACGACCTCGCCGATGAGCACCTTGTGATGCTCGAACGTCGGCGTCCCCTCGAACGGCGGCTCCTTCAAAGGCGGCGGCTTGATGACGCGGCCCTTCTTGTCGAGCTTCGGCGCGGGCGGCGGTTTGTACGGGCCGATCGCGCCGTGCTTCTTGTCGTAGGCGTCGATCGCGTCGCGCAACGAAGCGCGCGCCGCCGTCTGCAGACGCGGATCGATCGACGTCGTGATCGTGTAGCCGCCGCGCGCCGCGCTCTCGCCGACCAAATCTTTCAGCGTTCGCTTGGCGATCTCGACCGCTTCGGGCGCGAGCTGCTCTTCCACCGCCACCGGCGGCGCGAGCTTCACCGGCTCGTCTTTCGCGGCCTCGAATTGTTGATCGCTCAAGAATCCCTTTTCGTGCATTTGCTTCAGCACGAACGCGCGCCGCTGGAGCGCCTTGTCGAGGTGCTTGCGCGGGTTGTACGCCTCGGGCCCAGCGACCGTGCCGGCGAGCATCGCCGCTTCGGCGATCGTGAGGTCCTTCGCGCTCTTTCCGAACGCGTCGCGCGCGGCCTCTTCGATCCCGTAGCGGCCGTCGCCGAAATAAATGTGATTCAAATAGAGCTCGAGGATTTCGTCCTTCGAGAGCTCTTGCTCGAGCCGGCGCGCGAGGAGCGCCTCGCGGATCTTTCGCCGAAACGTGCGCTGAGGGTCGAGCACGAGATTTTTCACGACCTGCTGCGTGATCGTCGAGCCGCCTTGGCGAAAGCGACCGCTCTTCAAGTTGACCAGCATCGCGCGCGCGATGCCCCAATAATTGAGGCCTTCGTGCTCGTAGAAGCCGGCGTCCTCTGCGGCGAGGACCGCGAGCTTCACGTGCGCCGGGAGCGCGTTGATCGAGACGACCGTGCGGCGCTCGGTGAAAATCTCGGCGAGCAGCGTCCCGTCGCGCGCGAGGACGCGCGTCACTTGGGGCGGGTGGTAGTTGGCTTTCAGATCGGCGATCGCCGGAAGCCCTTGCTCGTAGTGCACGACGACGCGCCACAGGACGATGAACCCCACGATCGCGAGGATGCCGGTCGCGATCGCGAGGCGCTTGCCCCACTTCCAGGAAAACGCGCCGACCCGCCGCGCGATTCGGAGGAATTTTTCCTTCTTCGTCTCGGCCACGCCCTCTAGAACGCTCGAGCTCGAGCGCTCGCTTCCGTTTTCCGGCGGATCCGTCACTGCGCGGCAGTCATATCACGCGCGCGGTATAGTGGCGGCGTGAGCGACGCGGGCGCGACGGGAACGTGCGGCATCGCCGCGTCGTGCTTGTGCAGCGGGGATCTGCCGGCGCGCGGCGTGCTCGAGGCGACCGTCACGACCGAGTACCAAGCGCAGATCACGGCGACGTTCGGCGACACGACCGGATTTTCGATCGGCGATTCGATCTGCGTGAATCAGAGCGCGGTCGGCGCGACCATTCTCGTGCCGATCGCGAGCGACGCCGACGCGGCGCACGTCGTGCTCGTGCCCGACGCCGAGACGTGCACGCCGAACTTCGCTTACACGGTCCAGCTCGACGACGCGGGACGTCCGCTCGGGTGCAACGCCGGCAACGAGTCGAGCCTCACGCTGACGACGCAGCAGGCGATCGACGCGCTCCGAGCGCAAGACTGCGCAGCCTCGCTCGGCGCGGTCGACGCGCGCTGGAGCACGAGCGCGTGCGTGACGAGCGCCGGCTGCGCGCTCGGCGGCGGCACGACGGCGTTCGGCGCGCTCGGCGCGATCGCGCTCGTCGCCTGGATCAGTTCGCGACGACGCCGATCCAGAAGTTCGTCTGCGCGCCGAGCGACGACTGGAGAAGGAACGCCTCGGCGTTGTACTGCGAAGCCTTCTTAACCGTGATGGTGAGGTGCAGCTTCTCGCCGTTGCGGCCGGTCGTGCGATCCCATTCGAAGCCGAGCTCGGCCGCCTGACCTTGGAGCGTGCCCGAGTCGATCGCGCTGACGGTCCAATCGCCGGACGTCGCCGCGTCGCTGAAGAGATCGACCTCGATCGTCTTGGTTTGGCCGACCGGAATCGTGACGCCCTCGGTCGTGAGCTGACCCAAGATGTTCACCTTCTCGGGCAAGAGCGGCACCGAGTTGAAGTACGGCGCGCCGTCGTCGGGCTGACACGGGTTGTGGCCGGCCTTCGCTTTCGCGTTGGACCAGACGCGCTGCACCGTCGTGCCGATGTCCGCCGGCGCGTAGAACGAGCTCGGAGTCTGCGCGCACATGTCGCCGATTTCGGCGCCGCCGAGGATGAACTCCCAAATGAGATGATTGTCGTCGAGCTGCGAGTAAGCAGCCTGGTTCATGGGATACGGGTCGGTCGCCGCTTCGACGATCTCGTGACTCGCGGTCGCCGAGACGGCGTCGAGCCCCTTGAGGCCGCCGAAATTGGAGCAGCGCGGAATGACCGCGTAGGCCACGTCGGTGATTTTGTCGGGGAGGATGACGTCGCTGTGATAGCCGCCGAACGCGCTGCAGCTCGCTTCGCCTTGGAGCGTGATCTTGGTCGTCGCCGACGGATAGAAGAGGACGTAGACGGTGTTCGCGTCGGGCGCGGGCCACAGCGGATCTTGCGCGGCGAGCTTGCCCGAGAGCCACGTTTGGATCGCGGTGTCGTCGATCGTCACGGGCCCGTCTTCGGTGAGCTGCACCGGCGTCGCGATCGAGATCGCGCCGACGCCGTATTCGCTTTCGCCGGGGCCCCAATAAGTCGACGTGGGGAGCTTGTTCAAAAAGCTCGTGACCGTCGGCGTGAAGCCGGTGTCGTCGTTCGCGAAGTAGACCGGGACGATCTTCGGCGTCGTGAGGACGTTGCCGCCGAGGCTCTCCACTTGAGGCGCGTCGATTTTGAACGCGGGGTACGTCGTGCTCGGCGAGCCGTTGTCGACGTCAGGTCCCGCTTCGACCGCGGCTTCGGTTTGATCGCCGGCGTCCGTATCGCCGGCGTCGGTTTGATCGCCGGTCGTGCCGCCGCAAGCGAAGAGGAAGAGCGATGAAAGAAGAAGGGTTGCGCTGCGCATTTGGGGGAGGCGCATTTCGCCATCGAACATGGCCGCGCGCAACGCCGCATAAAATTGCGTCGCAACGAGAAACACGGGAAGAAATTGCGCGCGAGGTTTACTTCGCCGTGGCGCAAGACTGCACGGCGGGCTTCAAATCGACGAGGCCCGCGGCGATCTGCTCGGGGCCCGCGTGCGCGCGGAGCTTCTTCCACGTGCACTCGCACGTCTTGGTCGTCTGGCCCGGCGCCTTGCCGCAGCCGCCGAGGAAATCTTCCTTCGCGACTTGCTCGGGGAGCTTTCCTTTGCAGACGGTGACCATCGATTTTTTCGCGTCGTCGAATTTCGGCCCTTCGAAGTCGGAGACGAAGTCGGCCGGCTCGAGCTTCTTCCGGAGCGCGCTCCACGCGCAGTCGCAGTAGGCCTGTTTGCGCGGCTCGGCGCCGACGCACGCGGTCGTGAAGTTCGGCTTCACCTCGGCGTCGGTGAGCTTGCTCGCGCAGTTGTCGATCGTCTTCTTGCGGAGCGACTCGAGCTGCTCTGTCGACGGCTTCTGCGAGAGGTCGGCGTCCTTGAAGACGTCTTTGAATTGATCGAACGCGCACGAGCAGTAGTTCTGCGCGGTCATCTTGTGCATGCACGTCGTGATGAACGGCTCGCGCTGGGATTCGATCGTCGGCTTCGGCGGGCCGGCGTCCTCGACGGGCGCGGCGGACGCGGACGCGGGCGGAGCGGCGGCGTCGGTCTCTTGTCCCGCGGTCGACGGTTGCGTTTGCGATCCGCCGCAAGCGGCGACGAGGACGAAGGCCAAAAACGAAGTCATCAGGGTGCGCATGGGACGGCGAACATAGCCGATTTCTTGCTCGCGAGAAGCAGCACCGGCGAAAAGAGAACGTGGACACGACGACGATCGCGGCGCTGGGATTCGCGGCCCTCGTTCTCTTGATCGTCCTCGCGCAGGCTTGGCTCGCGCGGGCGCGGCGGAACGCTCGGTCGGCGCGCGCCGTGCGCGGCGAACGCGAGGCGGCGTCGCTGCTGCGCGCGTACGGCTATGCGATCGTGAAATCGCAGGCGGCGATCGAGTATCCGGTGCAAGTCGACGGCGAAACGGTGCTCGCCGGATTACGTGCAGATTACATCGTTTCGAAGAACGGCGCGCGCTACGTCGCCGAGGTGAAGACCGGCGCTCTCGCGCCGAGCATCGCGACGGCCACGACGCGGCGGCAGCTGCTCGAGTACGAGCTCGCCTTCGGCGTCGACGGCGTGCTGCTCGTCGACGGCGAGCGCGGCGAGGTCCACGCCGTCGCGTTTCCGACGCTCTTGCGAAGACGCCGCTGACGCTCAGGCCGCGTTCGGCGGATCGTCGGGCGGCGCGGACGGGGTCGCCGGCGTGCGCGGCTCGGGCTTCGGCGTCGGTCGGGCGCGCCTCGCGTCGCGCCGCGCGCGGTAGCGAGAGAGATCGATGGGCGTGGGCTGTCCGGTCATGCGCGCGTGATTCGCAAGCGACGTACCGCGAGCGCGCGGCGTGCGCTCGTGCCACGCGTGCGTCAGCCGTGGGCGGCGGCGCGCTTCAAATCGTCGACGTCGGTACAGGAGCCGTACCAGCGAACGACCGCGCCGCCGTCCTCGATGATGGGCACCGCGCGAATTTTGAACCAGCGCGCCGCGCCTTTCACGGCGTGGATTCGCGCCTCGACGTCGAGCATCGTGCCGCGCTTGATCGCCTCGGCCCACGCGCGCCGAAGCGCGTCGCGGTCACGCTCCTCGATTTGCTCGAGCCAGCGATAGCCGAGCTGCTCGTCCTCGGCGATGCCGGTGTATTCGACCCACTTCGCGTTCACGTAATCGCACGTGCCGTCGGCGGAGCAGCCGAAGACGAGGTTCGGCAGCGACTCGGCGAGCTGACGCAGCTGGCCGGCCTGCTCGCGCAGCGACGCTTCGAGCCGTTTGGTCGCGCTCGCGTCGGTGAACGTGATGACGACGCCGTCGATGACGTTCTCGAGCGTGCGATACGGAAGAATGCGGACCGAATACCAGCGGCCGCCGCGCGCGCTCACGATCTTTTCGCAAAAGACGAGCGACCGGAGCACCTCGCGCGCGTCGACGGCGAGGTCGGGGTAGTCGAGGTCCATCGCCATGTCGGTGACCGGGCGGCCCGCGTCGCCCGGAATGAGCTTCATGATTTTGGACGTCTGACGCGTGAAGCGCCGCACGCGGAGCTCGCTGTCGAGGAAGAGCGTCGCGATGTCGGTGCTGTTGAGCAGGTTGCTCATGTCGTTGTTCGAGCGCGAGAGCTCGTCGACCTTCGATTGGAGCTCCTGGTTCACCGTCTGGAGCTCCTCGTTGAGCGATTGGAGCTCCTCTTTCGAGGTGGTGAGCTCCTCGTTGGTCGACTGGAGCTCCTCGTTCGTCGATTGGAGCTCCTCGTTCGCCGACTTCAGCTTCTCGCCGGAGCTCTGCATCTGCTCGCGGAGGTTCTGACCCTCTTCATGCGCACGGCGGAGCTCGTGCTGCATGGTCTCGATCGCGTGGCGACCGTCGGTGCGCGTGCGCTGCGGCTTGAGTGCCGCGGCCGACGCCGAGAGCACGACGAGCATCCGCCCGCGAAGCCCCGCAGGCTCGTCGAGCTTCTCGACGGTGACGTCAACCGCCGACGGAGCGCCGTCGCTTCGCACCTCGATGTTCTCCGCCGTGACCGGCGCGCCTTGCTGCGTCGCGCGCGCGAACGCCGCGCCGAGCTCGTATCGCAGCGCGTCGCGCGTCATCGCGAAGACGTTCCAGTTCGCCTTGCCCATCGCGGGCTCGAGCCATCTTCCGGTGCGACCGGTGACGTAGAGAATGTCGCCTTGCTCGGTCGTCAGCACCGCGGCCGGGGCGTAATGATCGAGCACGACGCGCTCCACGAGCGACTGGATGTTCGCGGGACCCTTCGACGGCTTCGTGAGCGACTCGCCGACCGCGGCCGCAGTGAACGACGCGGGGAAGTCGATCGCGGGCGCCTCCGCCGGCTCGAGGCGCCGGTAGATCCGCGACGACGAATCTTCGGTCGCGAACAAATTCCCGAACTGCCCGATCGTCTCGGCGTTTCCGAGCCAGAGAATGCCGTCGGGGCTCAGGCTGTAATGAAAGAGCGGAATGAGCTTTCGCTGGAGGTCCGCCGATAGATAAATGAGCACGTTGCGACACGAGAGCAGATCGAGCTTCGTGAACGGCGGATCCATGATCGCGTTCTGCGGCGCGAAGACGACCATCTCGCGGATTTCTTTCGCGACGCGATAACCGCGCTCGTCGTGGACGAAGAAGCGGCGAAGGCGCGCGGGGCTCACGTCGGCGGAGATGTTCGGCGGGTACGCGCCAGCGCGCGCGCGCTCGACCGCGTCGCGATCGAGATCCGTCGCAAAAACTTGGACGTGCACCGGCCGCGCAGGCTGGACTTTGTCGATCGCCTCGCGGAGGGCGATGGCGAGCGAGTACGCCTCTTCGCCGGTGGAGCAGCCCGCGACCCACGCGCGCACCGTGCCGCCGGCGCGCGCGCGCACGAGCTTGGGCAGCACGTCCTTCTCGAGCCGCCGCCACGCCGTCGGATCGCGAAAGAACGACGTCACGCCGATGAGCAGCTCCTTCGAGAGCAGCTCGGCCTCGTTGAGGTTCTCGCGCAGGTACTGGAGATACGCACCGAGCGTGGCGGTCTGGTGCAAGCCCATGCGTCGCTCGATGCGGCGCACGATCGTGCTCTTCTTGTACTGGGAAAAATCGTTTCCCGTGATCGCGCGGAGCACGGCGAAGATGCGGTCGAGCACGCCCGCTTCGCCGTCCGCGGTCACCGCGAGCTTGACGCGACCGCGTGCGAACGCGACGATCTGGTTCGCCAGCTCGTCGACCGGCGCGACCACGTCGGCGAGGCCCGCCTCGATCGCGCTCTCGGGCATCGGCCCGAACTTCGCCGACGCGGGGAGCTGCACGAACGCGGCGCCGGCGTTCTCTTTGATCGCGCGCAGGCCGAGCGTGCCGTCCGAGCCCATGCCGGAAAGGATCACGCCGACGGCGCGCTCGGCGTACTCGTCGGCGAGCGATCGAAAGAACGCGTCGATCGGCAGATGCCGGCCGTCGGTCGACGCGGGCTCGGTGAGACGCAGCTTGCCGTGCGAGACGATGACGTCGCGATCGGCGGGCACGACGTGGATGCAATCGGGCCGGAGGGGCGCGCGATCGCGCGCTTCGGTGACCGAGGCCTTGGTCGCGCGTCGCAAGATGTCGGCGAGCATCCCGCTGTTCTTCGGCTCGCGATGAAGCACGACGACGAACGCGAGCCCGCTGTGCTCGGGCGTCCGCTCGAAGAACGCTTGAAGCGCTTCGACGCCGCCCGCGGACGCACCGACGCCGACGATCGCGACCGGCTCGGCCACGACACGGCGCCGCGGAGCTCTCGCGGGCGACGTCTTCTTCATCTTCCGCCGTTTATCACGTCGTCAGGGGAGCGGGTTCGGATCCGGCAGCGACTCGGGGCCGCCTTTCTTGTCGCGTGGCTCGGGGACCGGTTTGGGCGGCGGCTGCTCCGCGCGAATTTCGGCAGAGGTCGTGCGCGTCGTCGAGATGTCGTCGTCGGTCGCGCGCGGCTGACCCGTCGTGAGTGCGCTGCTCGTGGCGGCGTTCTTCGGCGCAGGCGCGGTCGCAGCACAACCGGCCACGAGCACGAGCGCTCCAATGCATGGCATGAATGACTTCATGCACGGTTTCGAAGCAGCGCACGTGCCGCTCTGCCTCGGCGTTGGTCAATTTCCGACGCAAACGGCTGGGCACGGATCGACTACGGTCCCGCCGTTGCGGAGAAACGCGTTCATCTGCGTGATCGCAGTCGGCACGTCGCGAAGCCCGTTGTGCACCGCGTTGTCGGCCGGCGGCGACGCGACACGATAAACGTCCGGCGAGATCCCGAAATCCCAGAGCGTGAGCGCCGAGTCGAGCCCGCTCGCCGCGTGGAGCGGCACGCCGTACGCGACCGTCGGCGTCGGCTCGATCATCGAGAGGCCGAGCAGGCGCGCTTGAAAGAAAGTCGCCGCGTTCGGCACCTCGGCGTCGCCGACGCCGGCTTGCATGATGACCGGCTTGCCCACCAAATACGGCGCGTACGTCGCCGGATCGATGCGATCGAGCGCGCTCGCGAGCATCGCTTCGATCGTCTGCGCGCCGAGCTCGCTGCCCATGGTCGTCTTGATGAAGAAGTTGAAGCCGGCGAACGGGCTCGCGCGCGGCATCATCTGCTCCCAGCTCGCGCCGCCGACGTTGAGCACCGCGCGCTCGACGTCTGGATTGAGCGAGCTCATCACGCTGCCGAGGATCGAGCCCATGCTCGCGCCGAAATAATAAACCGCGCCCGGATCGTAGAGGAGCGTGCCGCCGTTGGTCGTCCCGTCGGCGCGAACGATCGTGCCGTCGCCGACGAGCGGGCGATGAAGCGCGGGCTCTTTCGCGAGCGACGTCTTCATCGCGCGGGTCATCACCATCCAGTTGGCCATCGCTTGATAGACGCGCTCGACGAACGTCGGCAGCGTGGACGGCGCGTTCGTGATGAGGCCGATGACCGTGCCGAGATCGTCCTTCGACATGCCCCACCAATCGACGCCGAACGCGACGACGCCGAGCGACGCGAGGAGCGTGCGCGCGGGCTGCTGGAGCATTTCGTCGACGCTCCCGAAAAATCCGTGACCGAACGCGAGCGCGCGCGCCGCGCCCCACTGCTCGGTGACCGTGCGCGGCACGACCGCGCGAAACGGGACCTCGGTCGTTCCGTTTTGCGCGATTTTCCCGTCGGCGCCCCGGAAGAGGACGCCTCCGGTTTGAGGCACGTTCAAAAAAAGCGGCACGGTGACGGTGCCGTCGATGATGCGAAAATATTCGGCGGAGTCGGGCTCGACGTCCGTGATCGTGACGACCGGCGACGGATTCTGCGCGAGCCAAGCCTGAACGAGCGTCTGGAGATCGCGCATGTCGTGATCGGCCCACGCTTGCGTCCCCGTGGTGAAGTCCCACGCGAGCTGGAGCGATTTGCGCGCGACGCCGAGCTTCGCGAGCGGCGCGAAGACGTCGTTCGTGAATCGCGCGGCGATCGGCGCGAGCGACGGATCGAGCGCGGTGTCCTCGTCGCGGATGCGACGAAACCCTTCGGCCGGCGCGGCGAGTGAGCCGCGCGCGTTCTTCACGCCGAAGAGCGCGACGACGTAACGATGGCCGGCGGTGAGCTGCACGAGAGGATGAATCGAAATGGCGACGTGCGTCGCGTCGTCGGCGTTTGGATCCACGTCGACGTAATGCGCGAGGGTCTCGCCCGTGTCGGCGTCGAGGATCAGCGTCGGCGAGCGCGACGCGTCGGTGCTGCGCGTCGCTTCGTCCTCGATGTTCGGCAAGCCGTCGGCCACGACCGTGTCGGGCAGCGCGCAGACGATGCCCGGCTCGCGCGAGAATCCATCGGCGGCGAGCGGCGTCACCCCATCGGCGTCGACCCCGCTCGCGCTCGTCGGTTTGCCCGCGCCGGTGAGCGTCACGACGCCGCCGCTCAGAAAAAAATTCGACGGGTAAGGCAGCGCGCACGAGAGATCGCCTTCGAGCGGCTGGCAGCCGTCGGGCACGTCGAGCGGCTTCTCGCTCGAGCAACCGGGCGCGAGCGCGCACGCCAGCGCCAACGCCGCGAGCGTTTTCATTTTCTGAGAAGCGTGGTGACGACGACCGTGAGGACGACGCCCACGAGAAACGCGAGCGCCACCCCGATGAGGAGCGTGTTGCTCTTCGGAATGTCGGCGGTCGTCGGCGGCTTCTCGTCGCGAATCGTCGGCGCGTCGGCCGCGCTCGGCGTCGGCGTCAGCTGCGCCGCTGCGGGCACCGGCGTCGTGGGAGACGGCAGGTCCCGCTTGCCTTCGAGCACCGCCTGGAGCGCCGTCGCGAAATCGGTCATCGACCCGAACCGGTCTTCGATTTTTTTCGAGAGCGCGCGGTCGATGATCTTGTCGAGGAGCGGCGGAAACGTTTTCCCCGCGACGCGCTGCGAGAGCGGCAGCGGTTTGCTGCTCACGTGCATCGAGAGATAGTCCATCGCGCTCTTCGCATCGAATGGGAGTTTGCCTGTGAGCACTTCGTAGAGAATGACGGCGAGCGAATATTGATCGCTCGCGGCGGTGAGCGTCTTTCCCTGCGCTTGCTCGGGGCTCATGAACTCGGGCGTGCCGAAGACCATTCCTTCTTGCGTGAGGATGATCGACCCGGGCCGCATCTCGCGCTCGGTGACCTTCGCGAGACCGAAGTCGAGCACCTTCGGAAAATCTTTGAGGCCGCCCGTCTGACAGAGAAAAATATTTTCGGGCTTGAGGTCGCGATGAATGATGCCCGCGCGGTGCGCCTCTTCGAGCGCGCCGCACACTTGAACGAGGACGGGCAGCGCGCGTTCGACCGCGAACGGTCCCTCCGTGCGAACCGTTTGGTTCAAATTCTTCCCGTCGAGGAACTCCATGATGATGTAGAGCGACCCGTCGTCGAGCTCGCCGTACAAGAACACTTTGACCGTGTTGGGGTGCGTGAGGTGGCTCATCGCGCGCGCCTCGCGACGAAAACGCGACACGAGGTCTTTGCGATTCGCGAGCTTCGGATGGAGGATTTTGACGCCCACCATCCGGTTCATCGCCGGCTGCGAGGCTTTGTAGACGGCGCCCATCCCGCCCGATCCGATCTTTTGGAGGATCTGGAACTGGCCGTTCAGAATGTCGCGTCCGATGAACGGATCCGGCTGCGCCACGGAAGAGCAGTTGTTATCACTACTCAACCGAAATGTCCGCCCTCGAGAGCGCGCTCCTACGTGCGGCCGGTTTTCGGCACGGGTTCTCCGTGCGGCCGTGGGACTTCAAAAATGATTTCGAACGGAGCGCGGAGGCGATTTCGCTGCTCTTGCGGCTGCCGCGCGAGCGGCTCTATCGCGTGTCGCAAGTGCACGGCGCGCGAGCAGTCCGCGCGGAAGGCGACGTCGCGGCGCTCGCAAAAGAAGAAGCCGACGCGCTCGTCGCGCGCGAGCCGAGCACCGCGGTGGCCGTCCGCGTCGCCGATTGCGTTCCAATCTTGCTTGCGAATTCGGAGACCGGCGCGGTCGCGGCCGTGCACGCGGGTTGGCGCGGCGTCGTCGCCGGGGTCATCGACGGCGCGCTCGAGCTCGGCAGGTTCGACCTCGCAGCGATCGGCCCGTGCATCGGCGCGTGCTGCTTCGAAATCGGCGACGACGTCGCCCGGAAGCTCGCGCCTCACGTCAAAGAAAACCACGGGGACCTGCGCGGTGCGGTCCGCGCTCAGCTCCGCGCGCGCGGGTTGCAAGATGCACACATCGAGGACGTCGACGGCTGCACCATGTGCGACGCGGATCGATTTTTCTCGTTCCGCCGCGACGGCGAAGCGTCCGGCCGTCACCTCGCGGTCATCGCGGTGAGAAGCTAGCGCATGGATCACGAAGCGCTCCGTCAGATGGCGGAGGACCTCATTCCGTTCAACCGCTTTCTCGGCATCAAGGTCGTCGACATCGCCGACGGCGTCGCGCGGCTCACGCTGCCGTTTCGCGCCGAGCTCGTCGGCGACCCGATGCGACCCGCGCTGCACGGCGGCGTCATCAGCGCGCTCGCCGACGTCGCCGGAGGGATCGCCGTCTGGTCCGATCTGCCCGATCCGCGCGCGCGCGTGTCGACCATCGATCTCCGCATCGACTACCTCTTGCCCGGCCGCCTCGAGACGCTCGAAGCGCGCGCGGTCGTCATGCGCAAAGGCAACCGCGTGGGCGTCGTCGACATGCGCGTCTATCACCCTTCGCGCGAGAGCGAGACGGTCGCGACGGGCAAAGGCGTCTACAACATCGTGCTCCGCAAACAGACCGAGTGACGGATCACTTCGGTTTGGTCGCGACGTACATGACGAACGTGTTCTGCACCTGGCGCTCGAGATAGAGCCGGCAGCCGTCGGGCGAGAGCCAGTGCGGGAGATCGTCTCCGCCGGTGTTGAGCTCGGCGACGTTCGCCGGCGTCGAGAAAGGTTTCGTGCTGTCGGCGCGCGTCGCGACCCAAATGTCGTTGGCGCCGTAACCGCCGGTGCGCGTGGAGGCGAAGTAGAGCGTCAAACCGTCGGCGCTCGGCGTCGCCGACCAGTCGTCGTTCGACGAGTCGAGCTCGGCGACCTGCACCGGCGTGTCGAACGTGCCGCCCGCGAGCTGCGCGCGCCAGATGTCGAGGCCTTGGCTCGGCGGGCGATCGGAGGCGAACCAGAGCGAGCCGTCGGCGTCGAGCGCGGGATCGATGTCGTCGCCGGGATCTGCGTTGACGGTCGTCAGCCCCGTCGGCGCGGAGAAATCGGTCGACGTGCTCGCGCGCGTCGCGACATAGAGGTTGCCGCTGTTGTTGCCGCCTGTGTCGCGATCGGTTTCGAAGTACATCGTGAGCCCGTCGGCGCTGAGCCACGGATCGGAGTCGTTCGACGGGCCGTTGAGCGTCGACGAGAAGACCGGCTCGCCGAAAGGGCTCGCGACCGTCGGACGCGTCGCGGACCAAATGTGCGTGTAGGTTCCGAGCGACGCGTCGTCGTTGCGGCCGCTCGTGAACCAAATCGTGAGCTCGTCGCTCGAGAGCGACGGCGCGTATTCGTAGCCGGTCGAGAGGTCCTGACCGACGAGCGCCGCGGGCGCGCCGAACGGCTTGGTCGTGTCGCACGCGAGCGTCGTCGCGTCGCCTGCCTCGCCGGCGTCGGTCGGCGCGACGTCGTTCGACACGTCGGTCGCGGCGTCGCTTCCGCCGAGGATCGGAAACCCGCCGCCGCACGCGAGCATCACCGCCATCGATGCCACGACGCCACGACGCATCGCCCCAGCGTACGCGGCGCGCCCACGGAATCAACTGGATGTCATCGAATCTCGGTTACACTCGGCTCCATGCGTTTCGATTGGAGGTGGGGCGTCGCGCTCGCCTTGATGCTCGCGGGCACCGCGTACGCGCAAGGCAGCGAAGACAACCTCGGCGGGCCGGGCGAAACTTGCCGCGCGCGGAGCGACTGCAAGCACGGGCTCAAGTGCATCTCCGCGACGTGCGTCGACGATCACGAGGGGCAGACCTGCGAAGCGACGTCCGAGTGCGGGACGCTCAAGTGCATCAACCGCCGGTGCGTGAACCCGCTGGCGCCTCCGACCACGACCGCGACCGCGCCTCCGCCGCCGCCACCGACCGCGCCGACCGCGACCGAGACCGCGCCGCCGCCGCCGCCGCCGCCTCCCACCGCGACGACGACCGCGCCGCCGCCGCCGCCGCCTCCTCCGACCACGACCGAGCCGCCTCCGCCTCCCCCGCCGCCCGCGACCGACTCGTTCGAACAATGGTTGCACTTCAAACCAAAAGGCGTGCACCCGTTCCTCGGCTTCACGCTCGCCGGAGGTTTTCTGACCGGCGGCTACACCGCGTCCGAAGGCTCGCTCTGGGGCACCGGAACCGACGGCGCGTTCCTCTTCGCGCTACGCGGCGGCGTGATCATCGACGGCCGCCACGAAATCGCGCTCGCGCTCGCGCCCTTCACCTACGCGTGGGATCTCTACGCCGAGCGCGGCCCGGAGTTCGAGGTCAACGCGAGCTACGCCTACTTGATCCCGCTGGTCGAGCGGCCGCGCGCGTCGCTCTCCTGGCCGCTGCGCCTCGGGCTCGGGTTCGTCGCCGGCGGAAACGATCTCAGCGGCGGGGACGTCTTCTTCGAGACGCGCGCCGACGTGATCGGCCTCGCGCTCTCGATCGGTCACCTCACGATCGAAGCGCACGCGCCGTCGTTCCGCTACGCCGTCACCAACGGGCACGTCGAGGGCATCGCCGTCGAAGGCGTGACGACGCACTGGCTCTCGCTCTTCTTCGGAACGAGCGTCTCCTATACGTTTTAGCTCGGCTGCTTCGCGAGAAAATCGATCAGGTCGATCTTCGCGACGATGCCGACGAGCTCCTCGCCTTCGGTGACCATCGCGACCTTCGCGTCACTGAGTGCATTCTGCAACAATTCGATTTTCGTGTCGGGCGTGACCGTCGCGTAGTCGCCCTCGGCCAGATCGGCGACGGGCGAGTCGAGCGTCTTCTTGCCGCTCACGAGGTGCCGCAACAAGTCGACCTCCTGCACGATGCCGCGGAGCTTGCCGCCGTCGACGACGGGCACTTGGCTGATGTCTTGCGATTTCAAGACGTCGATCGCCTCGCGCACCGACGCGTTCGGCGACACGGTGACGATCTTCTTTCGATAACGCGAGCCGAGGAGATCGCGCACGGTGCCGAGGCCCGGCTGCTCTTCGAGGAAGCCGTTCTCGCGCATCCAGTCGTCGTTGAAGATCTTCGAGACGTATTTCTGTCCGGCGTCGCACAAGAAGACGAGGATCTTCTGGCCGGCCTTGCCGTGCTCGCGCGCCCACTTGAGCGCGCCCGCGACCGCCGCGCCGCCCGAGCCTCCGACGAAGAGCCCCTCGTAGCGCGTGAGATCGCGCGTCATGAGGAAGCACTCTTTGTCGTCGACGCGAATGATGTCGTCGAGGATTTTCAGGTTCATCGTCGTCGGAAAAAAATCTTCGCCGATGCCCTCGACCTTGTACGAAAACGGTTTGGTGATGCGGCCGCTCTTGACGAAGTCGTAGTAGAGCGAGCCCACCGGATCGACGCCGACGAGCTTGATGCCGGGCTTTTTCTCTTTGAGGAATTTGCCGGTGCCGCTGATCGTGCCGCCGGTGCCGAGGCCGGCGACGAAGACGTCGAGCTCGCCGCCGGTTTGCTCCCATATCTCGGGGCCGGTCGAGAGGTAGTGCGCCTCGGGGTTCGCGGGGTTGTGATACTGGTTCGCGTAGAAGCAGTTCGGAGTCTCGGCGGCGATGCGTTGCGCGGTGAGATAGTAGCTGCGCGGATCGTCGGGCTCGACGGCCGTCGGACAGACCACGACGCGCGCGCCGAACGCGCGCAAGTTCGAGATCTTCTCCTGGCTCATTTTGTCGGGCATCACGAAGACGCATTTGTATCCGCGCACGGCGGCGTAGAGCGCGAGCGACGCGCCGGTGTTGCCGCTCGTCGCTTCGACGATCGTGCCGCCGGGCTTGAGGCCGTCTTCTTCCGCGCGGCGAAGCATGTTGCGCGCGAGGCGATCTTTGTGCGAGCCGCCCGGGTTGAGGAACTCGCATTTCACGTACACCTCGGCGGGCACGTCCTTCGCGACGCGATTCAGCCGAACGATGGGCGTGTGGCCGACGGCATCGGTGATGTTCTCGAGCGCGCCCTTCATCATGATGTGGACTCTACTGCGGCGTGTCGTCGGTTGGATAGTCGTCGGCGGACGCGGCGTCCCATTCGACCGAGACTTTGATTTTGCCGCTCCCGCCGAGGTCGACGGGGCCCTTCTTGCCGCTCGCGATGTTTCCCTTGTCGTCGAACGAGAGATACATCGCGGTCGGCATGGTCGCGCCGGGCGGGAGGCCGGGCGGCGGCGGCAGCGAGCCGTCGAAGAGGCCGGGCGCGGGCACGATGCCGCCGGCGATCCCGTAGCTTCGATTGACGCCGGGCCCGGCGACGTTGAACGTGCCGGCGCCGTGCGCGGTGATCGCCATGATCGCGATCTTCAGCTGTTTCGCTTGCGGATCGATTTGCCCATAAATCAGGCAGAAATCGCCGTGCGGCGGACCTTGCAGGAGCGGAATGGACTTCCCGCTCGCCATCCACGCGCGCCCGCCGTTGGCGGCGAAGTAACCTTTGTCGCCGGTGCTGCCGCATTGCGAGTCCGGCGCGACGTAGAACGGCACCGGGTCGCGCGCTTTGGGCGCGGCGCTCGGCGACTCGCGGTACTTGTGCACGTCGGCGCGCACGTGCGCTTCGAAGCCGATGCCCCAACCGAAGTGGCCTTGGGTCGTCGTGTCGAGCTTGTATTGGAGGTGCACGTTCCAGCCGGTGAGCGGTGACGCGTTGCTCTTGCGGCCGTGCTTGTCGGCGACGACGTCGCCGTGCTTGAAGTCGGCGCCGAGATCGCACGTCACCTTCTCGGCCGACCAGGTCTTCACGGGGCAGTCGGCGCCGGCGATCTTCACGTGTCGATCTTTGTCGGCGGGGTCGTCGCCGAACGTGCCGTGCAGCGTGAGCTCGTGCTTCACGTCGTCGGACTCCATGTAGTCGATGATCGGCACGAGGGCGACGTCGCCGTCGTTCCAATATTGGAGCGTCGCGGTTTTGCCGGCGACGTCCGGTGCGGCTGACGCATCGGACGCGACCGTGTCGTAGCCTTTGGACTGCATGTCCGCGAACGCGTCGACGAACGACCACGGGCGCTGCTTGGGTTTGTCGGGGCTGAGGCCGTGGTCGGACATCTTGTTCGCGCCGAGCAGCCGATCGAAGAGAAACTCCGCCGCGCGCATCGCCCCGTCCGGCGCGACCTCGAACGACCAACCGAGGAGCAACGCCGGCTTGAGATTCCAGAACGCGGTCGTCATGTCGGCGGCGTCCGGCGAGAAGCTGCCGCACGCGTTCAAAAAGACGAACGCGTCTTTGGAGAAGCTGAAATTCTTCGCGACGAAACGATGCGTGATGGCGTAGCGCCACTCGGGTCGCCACGTCTCGCCCGTCGGATCGGCGACCACGCCATAGAAGTAGACGAGCTCGCCGCGCGAGAGCTCGCCTTCGTATTTCGACGCGTTCGCGTCGGCCTTCATCGCGCCGCTGGTCGACGCGCCGGTCTGGCGCGCGCCGTTCGCGTCGAGCACGGGCGTCGAGGTCATGAGCGCGTAGATCGCGGGGCGCGCGTGAGTCGACGCCGCCGGGTCGAGATCGCGTTCGAAGCCGCCGCCGCCGTGCGCGTTCATGTAGAAGACGCCGACGTTCTTCACGCCCGAACGAAGCGCGTCGACGGTGCCGTCGGCGCCGGTCGCGACGTAGCCGCTGTCGGCGCTCCAGTGTCGCATCGACGCGCTGATCTGCGCTTCGTAGTGGACCGAGTCGACGAGGGCGAGCGCCTTGGCGTCCGGTTGCGGGGCTTGCTTCGCGCCGAGATCGTGCGGGCGCGATACGCGTGCGTGATGCCCGCCGCGAGACGGCGTCGGCCAGTCCGTCGGCACGATGACGAGCTTGCCGTCCTTGAACCGCGCCCACACGCTCCTGCCCGGGAGGACCCCGGCGTCTTCGATTTCGGGACGTGCCTTGAGCCACGCAGCTGCGTCGCGCTCGCGCGAAGCGACCGGCGCGGAAGCGAGCTGAGCCCACCGCGCGGAGAAATCGTTCATGAGGGCGACGCGCTTCGCGAGCGGCACGGTCGCGCCGCCGTAACGTTTCGCGATCGCGGCGTGCGAGTCTTCGCCCGCGAACTCGACGAGCGACGTAGGCTTGTGCGGTGCCGCGTCGGGCGTGCGCGCGGAAGGCGCCGTCGCGGTCGCGCTCGGCGCGGGCACGGAGGCGGTGGCGGTTGCGACCGTCGCCGTCGGCGGCGTCGTCGGGTTGGTCGGGGTCGTCTCTGCGCCGCCGCATGCGGCGACCGCCGCGAGGGCGAAGATGCGAAGAAGCCTCATCCGAACGCGTTTATCACACGTCGCGTTCGAAGCGCTGGAGGTTTGCCGCGAAGCCGCGCATGTCGACCACGAAGTCGTGGGTCTTTCGCAGCCCGGCGCTTTCGCTCGCGCGATTGGTCGTCTTCGCGCGCGGCGTGATCCAAACGAAACGTCCGCCACGCGAGAGCACGCGCGCCACGTTTTGGACGAACGCGACGAGCAGCTCGTCGAGCTTTCCGGTCTGCACGCGCCGTCCCATCGGCGGGTTCGTGAGCACCAGCGTCACGCCGCGCGGCGCATGCGAGCGAGCGTCGGCGCGGACGAGCGTCGCGCGCTCTACGCGGGCGGCGTCGATATTTTTTTTCGCGGCCGCGAGCGCCGCGTCGTCGGTGTCGGTGCCGAGGAGCGATCGATACGGGCCGAGCCGAGCGCGCTCGACGAGCTCGAGGCCCGAGCCGACGAACGGGTCCCAGACGACGTCGTCCTCGCGCGCGCCGCCGAGCCGCGCGATGGCCGCGGCGAGCGTCGGGTGCGACGCGGCGGGCACGTCGGCGACGCGATACGAAAAGCGCGCGTCGTCCCAGCTCTTCGGGATCGCGAAAACGCCCATCGGTCCGATCTCGATTTCCCAGTCGCTCGCGACCGGATCGTTCACGAGGTCCGGCGCGAGCTCGGCGACGCGCTCGGCCAAATCGCGGGTCGCGGCGCGGCGGTGACCCGCCCCCATCCACTCGACCCGCCACCGCACCGGCCCTTCCGAAAGCGCGCGAACGAGCGGCGCGACCGACGCGATCGCCGGCGCGAGATTCTCCTCGGCGACCTCGCCGCGCCGGACGACGAGCGCTGCGGTCGACCACGTCCGCGCGACGCCGAGCTCGCGGAGCGATCGAGCGCGCGCGGCGACGCGACCGCTTCCGAGCACGCGCGCGTCCGGGAGCTCGCTCGAGAGGATCGACTCGAGACCTTCGCGACATCGAAGCTCGACCTCGAACGGCGCGGGCTGCACGCGCTCGGACGCGATGCGCGCCGGCTGCGCGCGAGCCTCGACGCGCTCGATGCGCTGGAGCGCCTGCTTGCGAACGCGCTCGTCGCCGGCCGCCGCGATCGCGGATGCGTCAGTCGCGCCTCCGACTTTGCCGAGCGCCTCGACGATCGCACGCTCGACTTCCGGCCTCGTCTCGCGCGAGAGCGCCTCGCGAAGTACGGCGGCCGCGCGCTCGCGAATGCTTGTATTCTGCACGCGTCCGATCCCGCGCGCCGCGGCCTTGCGCGTTCGCGGGTCGGCGTCGGCGAGCGCGACCGCGAGCGTCTCGAGCGAATCGTCCCCCCGCGCGCGCGCGACGAGCGCCACCAAACGATGCCGCAATGGCGGAGTCGCCGCGGCCCAATCGGCGGTCGCGCGTTCGGCCGCGGCCGGCACCTTCGCGAGCGCACGGATCACGCGCGTCGCCTCGTCCTCCTCGGCCGCGCCGAGCAGCTCGAGCATCGGCTGCACGTCCCGCCGCCCCGGCGTGAACCCCGGATCCTTCAGCTTGGCTCGAATGGCTTCGAAGTGGGACATTCTCCAGTGAAACCCGATCGCCCGAGCAGGCGTAGTACATCCAGAAGATGAAGGAGGAGCCTTTCGTGAGCGAATTCGACGCGCCGCCCAAGCCGCGAATGAGCGATCGCCGCACGTTTTTGCGGGTTTTCGTGCCGGGCACGATTTTGACCGTGCTCGGCGCGACGTACGTCGTCGTGGGCGACGAGGCGACGCGACGCGCGCGAAAGATGAAGCTCCCCGACGGCCGGCCTCGCCTCCCGCCGAATCAATATTTGCTCCAACACCTGCGCGCGATGGGCGGGCAAGAGGGCGACCCGAGCCCCGGCGCGTTCAAGCTCAAGGTGCACGGCGCGGTCGACAACCCGTTCGAGATCGATTTCGCCGGTCTCCTCGCGATGCCGCAGACGACCCAGACGTGCGACGTGCACTGCGTGACGAAGTGGTCGCTCTTCGACAGCCACTGGACGGGCGTGCGCGTCTCCGACATCGCCGCGCGGGCGAAGGTCAAACCGAGCGCGCATTACGTCATCTTCGAAGCGGCGTACGGCTACACGTCGAACGTGCTGCTCCACGAAGCGATGCGGCCGAACGTCCTCGTCGCGCACAAATACGAGGGTAATCCCCTGCCCCGCGCGCACGGCACGCCCGTTCGCGCCGTCGTCCCCGATTTGTATTTTTGGAAGAGCGCCAAGTGGCTCACCGGAATCCAATTCAGCGAAGTCGACAAACCGGGTTATTGGGAGACTCGCGGTTACAACAACCACGCCGACCCGTGGAAGGAAGAGCGTTATTCGTAATCCCAATTCGATCCGCATTCGCCCGTGGCTCCGCGCGATCCACCGCGACCTCGGGTATCTCGCCGTCGGGCTCACGTTCGTTTATGCGATTTCGGGTCTCGCGGTGAATCACATCGCCGATTGGGATTCGAACTTTCAAAACGTGACACGGACGTACGACGTGCGAGTCGTCGCGAGTCAATCCGACGACGAGATCGCAGCAGCGGTCGCGGCGAGCGCCCACATCGAAGGAAAACCCAAAGAGGTTTATCGCGAAGGCGACGATCTCGAGGTCCTCTACGACCATCGCACGCTGCACGTCGACTTGCCGAGCGGGCGCGTGGTCGACGAACAGCAGAAGCCGCGTTTCTTTCTGCGCGTCGCGAACTGGCTTCACCTGAATCGCGGCAAGAAAGCTTGGAAATATTTCGCCGACGCCTACGCGCTCGGCCTCTTGCTCCTCGCGACGAGCGGGCTCTTCATGATCCCAGGGAAAAAAGGGCTAATTGGGCGCGGCATCGTCTTCGTGACGATCGGCGCCGCCATCCCCATCTTGTACGTCACCTTGTCCAAGGGGCCCTGACGCGGGCTCTTCGAGGCCGTTCCAGCCGACGCATTTGGCGCCCGGCAGTACCGCGCGGAGCTTGGCGACGAACGCGGCGCTCGCGACGTCGAGGTCGTCGCCGTCGTAGCGAAGGCTCACCTCGGCGACGAGCTTCTTCTCGCGCACCGACCAAAAGCCCGCGCTGAGCTCGAAGACGTGCGACTCCTCCGGCGCGGGATACGAACCTTGCGTGCGACCCATGCCGCCGCGACGACCCACGCCGCGTGCTTGCGGCGCGGCGCGCACCACGAGGCGCGTGCGCGATTTCGGAATGTAGCGATATACGACGAGCGTCATCACATAATCGCCGCGCGCGAGCGGCGCGACCTTTTCGAGGAGCTCGTCGGTGATCCCATTTTCGCGCGTCGACTGGTCGACGAAGTCCGCAAGGTCCGGCTTCTGTTCGCGCAGCGCGTCGCCCCACGCGACCTCGCATGCGTCCTTGCCGAGCGCGCGCGAGATCGACGGCGAGAGCGGACGCCACGCGTCGACGCTCATGCGTCCGTCGTGGAACGCGCCGAAGACGGAGACGGTCGCGTTTCGAGGCGACGCGAAACCCACGGCCGTCTCGACGCGCACGTTCGGAGCTTCGTCGACGCAAGCCGCGATGCATGCGAGAGCGAGCGCGCAGACGAGTCGCATCGCGCGAACGTACTAGAACGTTCCGACCGCGCCGAGGTGAAAGCTCACCTCGGTCTTTACGCCCCGCACGTCGGGGTCGGTGAACTGCCAAAGCTCGCTCGACGCTTTGAGCCGCAAATGCCGCTCGACGAGCACGCTCGTCCCGAGCGTGACGCGTCCCGCCGCGCTCTCTTTGTCGAGGGGCGAATTGACCGGCACGTCGCCGATGCGCAAGAGACCGTCGGCGCGCACGATCAGGTCGACGCGCGACGTGAGCGGTTGCTCGAGCTCGACGTATGCGCCGTGCTTCACGAAGAACGCGTTGTCGTCGGTGACCGCGTAGCGGAGCGCCGTGCCGTCCGGGTCGAAGTCTTGCCGGCGCGCGAGCCACTCGGCGCGAATGGTCGTGCGGCCGATGCGGAGCGCCATGTCGGCGCCGAAGATCACGTACCAGAGCTCGCGGTTCGGATCGAACGTCCCCGCCATGCCGCTCCCACCGAGCGTGAGATCGCTCTTTTGGCCGAGCTTGATCGTGAGTGACAAACGACCGCCGAACGTCGGCGCGCCGTTGTTGTCGACATAATAATAACTTCCGGAGCGCGACTGAACGAAGTCGAGATCCATGCCGGCATAATCGCCTTTGAACCCGCTCACGCCGTAAGCCGCATAATCGAGCTGCGCCCGGTCGCCGAACCAATGCGTTCCGCTGAGCTCGATTCCGTTGTCGGGGAAAGGGCTCGGGAGGACCCCGAGGTTCCAATCGCGCAAACGAAGCATGCGGCCCATGTCGTAAGGCAGCGGCTTGTCGCTCAATCGATGATTCGCCGGGTCGTGTCGCAAATTGAACGCGCCGAAGCTCGGGCTGAAACGGCCAATGCGGATGTTGAGCTCGTCGGCGACGCGATAATCCAAATACGTCATGTCGTTTTCGAAGCCGTGGCATCCGAAACAGATCTTGACGTTGGCCGAGAAGTGGTCGCTGAGATCGGCCGAGAGCTTCGCCGCGAGCTCGACGGTCGCGCCGTCGAACGCGGTCGTCGCCGGGCGCCGCAGGT